>CAJXXI010000080.1 GCA_913062615.1 uncultured bacterium
GGGAAGAATACAACGACATGCAGCACTGGTCTGACCAAGCAACCAGTCCAGAATGGATGCTCGAGCCACACCTGCCATAAGTGCACATAAATACTCTCTTTTCTTGAATGGACGGGCTTGATGCCCGTCTTTTTTCTTGGCCGATGAACCTATCCTCTTTCACTATGAGCGATAACGAATCAACGACAATTGACCTGATCAACGAACTCAAGTGGCGCGGTCTCCTCAAGGACTGCACCGACGAGCCGGGACTCAAGGCCCATCTTGAATCGGGCACACGCAAGATTTACGCCGGGTTCGATCCCACGGCTGACTCGCTCACCATCGGCAATCTCGTCCCGATCATGCTCCTTGCCCATGTCAAACGGGCCGGGCATACCCCCGTCGTCGTCATGGGCGGCGGCACCGGGCTCATCGGCGATCCCTCAGGCAAGAGCGCCGAGCGTCAGATGATGACCGCCGAGATGGTGCAGCACAATGTCGATTGCCAACGCCCAATCTACGACGCGGTGCTCGGGAGCTTTGCTGGCCCAGACCATGCGCTCCTCGACAACAACGAATGGCTCTCGAAGATCTCATTCATCGAAGCCTTGCGCGATATCGGCAAGCATTTCAGCGTCAACATGATGATGCAGAAGGAATCGATCAAAGAACGGCTCAACAACCGCGAGCAGGGGATCAGCTACACCGAGTTCTCCTACATGATCCTGCAGGCCTACGACTTTGCGCATCTCTACGAGCACGAAGGCGTGACCGTGCAGCTCGGTGGGAGTGATCAGTACGGGAATATCTTGGCAGGCACGGATCTGATTCGCAGACAAACTGAAGATCGAGAGTTTCGCCGTAAAGAAGCCGCCGGAGAGGATTCTAGTTTCATTGGATATGACGAAGTATGGTTTGGTCTCACCGCTCCCCTCGTCTCCAAAGCCGACGGCGGGAAGTTCGGGAAGACCGAGACTGGTGCGGTCTGGCTGACAGCCAATCGAACCTCGCCTTACGCGTACTACCAGTTCTGGCTCAACAGCTCGGACGAAGACGCGGCCAACTGGATCAAAGTGTTCACATTCCTCGATCAGGCTACGGTTGAAGGGTTGATCGCTCGGCACAGCGAAAACCCGGGCAAGCGTGAACTCCAGCGGACACTCGCTCAAGAGGCGACGACGATCTTGCATGGGCAGGCGGCGATGGACAACGCCGAGGCTGCGGGCAAGGCGCTCTTTAGTGGCGAGATCAGTTCGCTCGATGCACAAACTATGCTCGAAGTCTTCGCATCCGTGCCAACCACCGAGCACGCCAAGGCGGATCTCAGCGAAGGCGTCGAAATGGTGGGGCTGCTCAAGGCGTGCAACCTCGCGTCATCGAACCGTGAAGCCAAAGAGTTCCTCAACGAGGGCTCCGTAAAAATCAATGGCGAGAAGATCGATATCGATACCAAACTCACCCAATCGCATCTGCTCCATGACAGCTACATCGCGATCCGTCGTGGCAAGAAGAAATGGCACATGACCAAGTGGGCGTGAGTTGGTTTTTGAGTAGCTCGCTTACATCGACAGCAATAACTGCTCGACCGCTCTGGGCGATTCGCCTTGCCCGGTGCGGGTGCTGAGCAGGGTTGCGTGGGTCATCGAGAGCACACCCGGGTAGTCGATCGGTGCCCGCTTTGGGCCGACACCTGAGCAGAGCTCGATGAGCTGGGCGGTCAGTGCAATCTCGGCTGGGTCGATGCCTTTGGTATCTGGGCAGGTGTACGAGTCGATCATTTCGCCGGCGGGGTTGAGCCATTTGAACCCGGCGTTGTCCACAATGATGTGTCCTTCGCTTGAGAGCATGGTCATGTTGATGGTTGATGCGCCGACCTGATCTGTGATGAGCAACGCCGCGCATCGCCCGTCGGAGAATCGGAGGTTGAGTGTGAACTCGCCGTGAAGATAGCGGAGGGATTGGCCGGGCAGCGGGTGCATCCCGCGTCCGGCTGCGGGCGAGATGTATCCTGCTTCGATGATGTTTGGCACGCCCACGAGCGAGCGGATGAGGTCCATCGCATCGAATAAGCGGGCGCCCAGCGAACCGAGGAGCTTTGGCATTCCGAGCGTGATATTGCACGAGCGGATCGGGCCGAAGGTTTCGAGAACGGTGTATAGCTCGTCGATCATCGGGGTATGCCGGGTCATCGGCATCATGTGGACGAGTTCGTTGAGTGCTCCGGTGCCCAAAACATCGGCGAACGAGGTCCCCCCGATGCCGGTGGATGTGGCGGGGATGGGTTCGAGTGTGGCGACGGACAGATTTCGTGCGTGGGCGGCTTTGAGCGCGTCAAGATCGGCATCGACGGCTTGGTCTGCGAACTTGGCGGGGTTTCCGAGGATGAGCAAGTCGGCATCGATGTTCGAGAGGGCGACACGCAGGTCATCCACCGGCTCGCATCCGAGATCCGAGGCGACCTGGCCGGTGCGAGAAGAATCGGGCGACCCGGCGCCGATCAGTTCTATATCGGCGCACGCGAGCACCCGTTTGATAACGGGGGCCTGTTCTGGATCAATCCACACAACGCAGCGGGTTCTTGGCATACTCATATTGTATGCGAAAATACGGATTCATGTTGATGAACGAAGCATCAAGTCGGTGCGTATAGTTAAGTGATGCAGCAAGGCGACTGCTCGCGTCGGCCTCGGTCGATTCGGGAGGAAAGTCCGAGCACGGTAGGATACGGTGGTGGGTAACGCCCACCCGTCTCAACAAGCTCTTAGGAGTGCAGCTTGGGGCGAGGGAAAGTGCCACAGAGAATGAACCGCCGATGGCTTGGGCTTTGCCCAAGAACAGGTAAGGGTGAAAAGGTGCGGTAAGAGCGCACCGCTTGATTGGTGACAATCGAGGCTAGGTAAACCCCACCGCGTGCAAGCCCAAGCAGAGTCATGTGTGATCCGCACTTTTGGCTCGGGTAGGGTGCTGGGAGCATGTGCTCCTCATCGTGTTGGCAACAGCACGGGCAGAGAAATAGTCGCTCACGCGAGCAGGTCTGATCCACAGCCCCCGTCAAAAGGAATGGGTCAGAAACCGATCACGGGACAGAACTCGGCTTACCAGCTGCATCAAGCTGCGAACGCGCCCCGCTGGGAAACCAGTGGGGTGCGTCCATTTTTGCTTCACTCTACTAATTAAAAAACACCCGGCAAGAGGGATCGCCGGGTGTGGACTGATCTCGCCTGTGCGGCGAGATCAGATGAGGGTGTGTTGAACGCAGCCGTTTATGGGCAGCCCGCTGCGAATGCGTTGAGGAACGCCGCGACATCGAAGAAGTTGTACAAACCATCGCCGGTGAAGTCCGCGATCGGATCCATCGCGGTGAATGCATTGAGGAACGCAGCGACATCGAAGAAGTTGAGAAGCCCATCGCCGGTGATGTCAGCTGGGCAAGCAGCGACACCGAGTGAGCCATCGGTATTGATGTTATGAGTTTCGATGTCGGCAACACCAAAGTCGCCAATCTGCCAGCCGGCGATGATGTAGCCGTTGGTGCTAAGTGTCGAAGTGAGTCTGCTGCGCGGTCCTGTATCTGAAGCCACGATGGTGGTGCCGCCGCTCCATGCATCGGTGCCATCTGGTGCGAGGGCGTGGGCATGGATCTGATCTTGACCGAAGCCGCCGGTGTTTTCGATCCACACGGTGACCATGTTGCCGCCGGCGATATGGACATTGATTGTGCCCGAATCATTCGGGTCTACCGGGGCGACCTCGGCGCCTCGCTCTGTCCAGAGCCGAGCGCCATTTGAATCAAGGCGTTGAGCAAAGATGCCACGGTCGCCTTGGTTGTTGGCGAGTTCGGTCCATGCGACATAGACCGAGTCGGTCGCGGGGTCATAGTTTGCTGCCGGTGCTACGCGCTCGGCCGGGAATGTCGAAGCGAGGGCGCCGTTGTGTGTGTATCGCTCAGAACCATCTGCGTTGAGATGCTGTGCGAAGACATTGAGCCCGGCGGCTGTGTCATACCAAGAAAACACCGCACCGCCCGCACCATCGCTGACGAACTCGGGGAAGTTGCCGAACTGGAGCGATCCGCCATCGAGGACGGCGGCGCGTGATGCCCATGCCTCGGAGCCGTCGCCAAGGATTTTTTGTGCGTACATATGCTTTGGATCAAAGAATGCCGCGTACTGAACCCAAGACACGATGACGGAGTTGCCATCTGAGCGGTGCATCGAAGCGATGAGAATCGATTGGCCGCCGGCATCGTTGAGGGTGGTTGTCCACATGGTTGTCCCGGCGACGCTGATTTTGGCGAGTTTGGAATCGTTGTTATTGATCCATCCGATGACGGTGAAGCCGTCGTCTGTAGTGGCGATGTCGGGCGAGGCAACGAAGTCTGAGCCGTTGCCGAACTGGATGCCGTTGGCTCCCCAGGTCGCGGTGCCGTCTGGGGCGATCCGCTGTGCGGTGATCTTGACGCCTCCGAATCGATCATCGCGGAAAACAAGCACGGCGTGATCAGTGATATCAACATCAAGGTCGTAGCTCTGGGTTGAAGAGAACCCTCGGTCGGCGATCAGGATGCCGTTGTGCGCCCACATCTCGTTGCCTTCACTATCGAGGCGTTGAAGCCGAACATCGTATCCAGTTTGGCTCGAGTACCAGCTGACATAGCACCCGCCATCAGCGGTGGCGACGATGTGTGGCTGGACCTGTTCGCCAGCGCCATCTGCAACGACTTGGTGCATGGTCGAGTCATCCGACCACTGCGCTAGTGTGGTGGAGGCAGCAAGAGCACTGAGTCCGAGTGTGAGTACAGTAATTTGAGTGTGATTGAGCATTGTTATCTCCATTTTCTATAAAAATCAGAATGAATTGATCAATATCAGGTGAGCTATTGGCTATTTTCCTGTAATATAGCCTCGGGACAGAGAGCGCAGAGCATACCAGAAACAAGACGTATGTGTAATAAATACCAGAATTGTCAGCAATTTAGCCAATTTTAGCTGCTGAGCACCACAAGAGGGGATTCTTGGAATTGCGAACGAAAGCCCAGCAAGAGACACCTATGACACCAGAGCAATCGCCGACGGACCCAAACCAATCGCCTCAAAGCGTTGGGGATGGGTTGCGTACGACGATTGGTTGTGTACTCCGAGAAGTGCCCAGTTGCTCGATGAGACCAACGGATATCTCACGCCGACTCGATGTCTCGCGGGTGATGGTTGGGCGTGTGCTTCGAGCGATCGAAAAAAGCGGCTCGATCGAAACCCTAACAAGCATTCCGGGTCCAGAAACCTTGCGCCAAATCATGCGAGCTGCGGAGGTATCTGGAGTTTCATCCGGGCATGTCCAGCTGGCGATCTGGGCGATTGATTCGTTCGATCATCTCATCCGTGATCAGTTTGGAACACGCGCCGCGATGAGCGCCGCATTGAGTGTCGAGCACGCGGACCAACGCGAACGCTTCGAGCAGGCGAGCCGATACCAAGCATTCAAAGGCATGAGTCAGGTGCTTGGTGTCGAAAGTAAGCTCTGGCTGACTTGCATGATGATGACCCCGAGCAAGACTTCTGAGGATGGGATTGATGTTTCAACCATCCACGGCACAACGGGTTTGCGCCGGCTCCGACCCGATACAATGGTGAACTTTGTATATGGCACGCCGCCCAAATATGTATCGGGTCGTCATATTCCAGAACGATTGGATCTGGATTTGAGCCCGTATTTTTCGAACACACCAGCTCCGCTCGATGTGGTTGAAGAGAATGGTCAAATTGTCAATACATTCGCCCCCAAAGTCGGTGGTAAAGACGCGACCTATGACATGTTTGCCGGTGTACATGTGCCCAATGGATCAAATCGGTTTGCTGCTCCAGGGCGAACATGCCGGGGGACTGTGGTCATCCCCGATGTTCCGGTGGTGACGCTAGTGAGTGATGTGATTCTTCACGGCGATATCTTCGAGGGCATCACACCCGAGCTGCTTGTTTACAACACGATGGGCAAAGGGGGGGCAGATATTGAAGACCCCAAGCGGTTTATCGATCGTGTCGATACGAACGATGAGATCGTCGAGATCGGGCGGGGAATCTTTGAAATTGGGATTCAAGAGGTGCCCAAGTACGAGTTGATGGTGAACTATCTTTGTGAGCGGACATGCTATTCGCCCAAAGATTTTCGCGTGCATCGTGTGCAGATTCAATACCCAGTCTACGGCTTCCAATACGCGATTGTATATAAAGTACCGAGCAGCGAAGATCAATCGAATAGTTGATTCGAGTTGTCTTTTGGCAAACTATTCAAAAACAGTTGGTCGGGATCTACCGTTTTTTTATAGTGAAATAAATTACACTCTGTTTTTTTTGTATATACTCGTTTATTAACGGGTTTGATATGAAAGAGTGATGACGATGAGATTGAGTGTAAATAGTTTGGTAGAGAGTGCTTGGTGTGGAGATGACTGATGGGTCTCGTTCTCCAGAACAAGTTGGTCGTGCTTTGCAAGGCACGCTCCTCCGGATCTTTCAAAGCGTGCCAGATTGCACGATGAGACCTACGGATATTTCTCGGAAACTGGTTGTGTCACGGGTCACGGTGAGCCGAACGATCAGCGCGATTGGTAAAGAGAATCCTGTCGAGATACTCACCGGAATCCCTGGGCCAGAGTCTCTCCGGTCAATAATCCAGGCAGCCCAAAAAAACGGCGTGGAGAACGGGGACGTCAAAGTGGCACTCGTAGCGGTTGAATGCTTTGAGGCGTTAATTCGCGATCAGTTTGGGACACGGGCAGCGCTCAATGCGGCATTGAGTGTCAAGCATTCTGGTTCGCGCGATCAGTTCGAACAATCGAGCAGATACAAAGTATTCAAAGGCATGAGCCAGATCATCGGAGCCGAGAGCAAACTCTGGCTCACTTGCACCATGTACACACCGAATAAAGATGATCCATCGACGTTCGACTTATCATCCATCTTTGGTCCATCTGGTCTACGAAGGATACGCCCGGACACACCGATCGAGCTCACTTTTTCGGCGGGCCCTCAACGATGGTCTGTTGAGGGAGAGCCGAGCGGCATGACCTTTGATCTCGAATCATTTTGTGCGAACACGCTTGCGCCGATTACCGTTGCCCAAAAAGATGGCAAAGTGATCAAAACCTTTGCACCCGATATAGGCAATAAAGATTCAATCTATGACATGCTCACTGGTGTGCATATCCCCAATGCGATGAGCCGGATTGCCAGGCCGAGCCTTACCCGTCGGGGTATATCGGTGATCCCTGTTATTCCCGTTGCGTTGCTCAACATGGACATTATTCTTCATCGGAGTATCTTTGAGGGGATCGAGCCCGAAGCCTTTGTCTATAACAACAGGGGGAGTGGGAAGGCGGACTTTGAAAATCCTGATTGGAATATTAATCGGATGGCGACCGATGATAAAATTATGCAGATTAATCCCGGATTAAACAATCTTGATCTTCAAGAGGTGCCCAGATACCGGGATATGGTACTTCGGATGTGTGACGTCAATGGGTACGAACCCGCTGGTTTTCGTGCATATCGGTTGCAGATCCAGTACCCAGTGTACGGCTTTCAATATGTAATGGCGTTTAGAGTTCCGAGCCGGTAGAGATGTACCAATGGAGTTCGATTTTTGACTTGCCTAGTTCAGAAGGGGATTGTTTTTGAGAACCGACATAGACCAAGAGAATACTGCGAAAGCAAACCCCGAGCAAATCGGGCAGCTTTTGTGTGCAACAATCCTGCGGGTCCTTGAATCGATACCAGAATGCTCGATGAAACCAACGGATATTTCAAAGAAGCTCGGCGTCTCACGGACAATGGTGAGCCGAACGATCAGCGCGATCCGAAAAGAGAATCCGATCGAGACGCTCACAAGTCTTCCGGGTCCAGAGTCTCTGCGGGCAATTATGCATGCGGCCAAGGTGGCGGGGGCTTTCGATGAAGGGGTGCGCGAGGCACTCTTGCCAATCTCGCTCTTTGCGGACATGATCCAGAAGCAATACGGAACACGTGCGGCATTCAATGCCGATTTGAGCGTTCGGAACGATGACGCAAAGAATAGGTATGAGCAAGCAAGCCGATATCAAGTTTATAACGGCATGAGTCAGATGCTCGGCGTTCAGTGCAAAGCCTGGGTGAGCTGTGCTATTCTTGCCCCGAATAAAGACGATCCCACGATGCTTGATCGCTCGTCTGTATTTGGGGCATCAGGGCTTCGCCGACTCAGACCCGATATGCCCACTCGGCTTGCGATCGGGCTCGGTCCCCGAGATATCACTGTTGCATTTCCCGACAGAGAAATGGCTGGTGTTCGCCCAAGTCGTAGGCTTATCGATATTAACCAATATTGTGCTTTTCCCCAGGCACCCACAGTCACAATCGATGAGGGTGAAAGGGTGATTGAAGTATTCTCGCCGTTGATGGGTGATAAGGAATCGGTTTACGACTTACTATCAGGAGCTTATGTGCCCAACTCGGTGCCTCTATGTGTTTGGCCAAGGTTAACGCGAAGAGGGAACATCGCTGCTCCTGATGTTCCTGCATCGATGCTCAATATGGATGTCCTGCTCCATCGTGATGTTGTCTTTGGAGAGAATCCTGAGGCTTTCGTTTACAATGTGGGGCTCACTGGGACAGCAAGATACGACTCGAAGAACTGGGAGTTAAATCGCGTCGCATCCAATGCCAAGATTCAGGATCTGGGCACGGGGCTCCAAAATATTGGAATCAATGAAGTCGCTCGATATCCTGATATGGTCCACCATGTATGCAAAGAAGCCGGGTTTGACCCCAGCGAGTTCCGGGCATTCCGATGGCGAGTTGAATATCCAGTTTTTGGGTTCCAATACATGCTCGCCTTTCCAGTGCTCAAGCCAGAAGGCGAGTAGCTGGTCTGGGAGATATGGTTCTTTCGCTAGGCTATGAAGATCGCCCAAACGAGCAGGCCGACGACCGTACCACCCGCAGCGAACCCGATCCATCCGCAGATTCTTCCGGTGAGGGCGAAGCCTTTGGTGTTCCCGCCACGGGTGCCTTTTTTATGTTGGCGATTGGCGATCTCGCCAAAGACAATCGCCAAAGGCCCGAGCACAAGTGCGGGAATTCCATAGAAGATGCAACTCATCAGGCTGACGATTCCCAGCACCATCGAAGCGATCGAAAGCCCCGAGGTCGGCGGGTTGATGTTCGAATCCCAGATCGGCTTGCCACATTCGGGGCAGCATTGTGTCACCTGGAGCCCAGAGAGTTCGTACCCGCAGAAGGTACATCGTGGCGATTCTTGAACCTTGCTGCACTCTGGGCAAATGTCGTTTGCTTGTAAATCGGTGCGGTCATATCCGCAATGCCCGCACCTCGGCGCATCGTTGACCCGCTTCTTGGGCGCGTCGTCGTGCCAATGTGATTCATGGAGCGATTCATTCGCGTCAGAATCCCCTCGGCTTGGATCGCGCGGGATGCTGTCATCAAATGGTGAGTTATGAGCCATGCGAGATCAGGAGCCTTCGTTCGTGCTCACGACACGAACCTGACAGAACTGGCGATGACCCATCGGCCCAGAGTGATATCCAATGCCTGACTTGCGAGCACCAACCCAAGGCGTGCCGCTGGCGCCGCCGATGCCTCGGTTAACACCAACCATGCCAGCGGTCGATCGTCGGCTGATGCCGCGAACAACATTTTCATCACCAAACATCACGGCGCCGAGTCCATACTCAGTATCGTTGGCGAGTTCAATCGCTTCGTTGGCATCTTTCACGGTTTGGATACATGCAACTGGCCCGAAGGTCTCGATGGTCATGATGTCCATGTCGTGGTTGAGGTTGTCGAGGATCGTTGGTTCGACGAAGTTGCCGTCCATTGGTGTGCCGCCGAAGAGAACATTGGCACCCTTGGCTTTGGCGTCTTCGATCTGTGCGAGCACATGGGTTTTCTGTTCGCTCATGACCATTGGCCCGATCGTTGAACCATCAGCGAGGCAATCGCCTACTTGGAACTCGCCAACCTTGGCGATAAGCATTTTCGTGAACTCTTCCTTCACACAATCCTGAACATAGATTCGTTCGGTCGAGACACACACCTGCCCACAGTTCCGCATCGAGTTGTTCGATACAAACGCGACGGCTTTCTCAAGATCAGCACCTTCGAGCACGATGCATGGATCTTTCGAACCAAGCTCAAGGATCAATCTTTTGAGCCCAGGAGCCGCGGCCGCCATGATGTGCTGCCCAGCGGTTTTCGATCCTGTAAACGCGATCATGTTCACATTGCCAGCGACCAAGGCTTTGCCCTGATCGTCTTCGCCGTGGATGATTTGCAATACGCCTTCAGGCAAGAACTCGTTGAGAACCTTGACATACTCATCGGCGATCAAAGGTGTCTGCTCTGAAGGCTTGACGATCACGGTGTTGCCGGCAACCAATGCAGGGACGATCGTCCAGTGTGGCATCAAAGCCGGGAAGTTCCAAGGCGTGATCGTTGCACACACTCCAAATGGATCGTAGTAAATGGTTGATTCAACACCTTCGTCAGTGAGCACCTCAGGGGCGACTGCCTTGGCGACTTCATCGACTTCATCATTCATGCGTGAGCCGCAGCCTGTGACTTCGCCGATGCCCTCGGCAAGTGGCTTGCCTTGCTCAAGTGAAAGAATCCGCCCGAGTTCTTCAGCCTTCTCAAGAAGCTTTTCGCCAGCAGGCTTGAGCATGTCAGCCCGTTCTTGGGCGCTCAGTGCTGTCCATGCCTTGGCGGCTTGATGAGCCTTGGCGATCATGCCATCGATCGATGCGACGGGCGTGACGGGTACAGTGCCGACGAGTTCGCCGGTCGATGGGTTGTAGGAGTTGAGGATATTGGTGTCGGTGGGGGTGTTCATGGTGGTCATGCGTAGATTATAGCTTACCACCAGTTAAGAGCCTCAGGCCAAATCGACGAAATGACCATCAATGCAGCGAATTCTGCGGTACAAACCCATACCAAGAGTCTTATTAGCCGTCGTTTGCGGGCGACTTGATATGAGATACGGAAATGCCGATCAATGACCTTTTGGTGATAGTTCGGGAAGATTGCAATCATGATGATCAGAAACGATGCCATGTAAACGAAGGGCATCGCTACGATTGAGATCACGAGGAGATATACCCGCAGCGATGTGCTCTTGAGCGACCCGGGTAAATCAGGACGAGTATCTAAAGCAGTATTGCACTCCGGGCAAGGCTCGCCCTTGATCCGATCGTGCATGTCGTACCCACACTCATGGCAGGTAAAACTCATTCGAAATGGATGCTTCTGCGCCGACATCGTCGACTACACCTTCGCCGTCACAAGCACAATATAGCTCTCTTCGAGTTCTTCCTGCCCATCCTCCACCGGCAACACATACGCGTTCCCATCCGCATCCAATGCATCCGCCAGCTTCGTATACACAAGCGTCTCGCTGAATCCTGCATCATCCATCGCATCGCGAAGTTCTGGGATGGACCACAGCCGCCATTCATACACAAACGCATCTTCGAGCTCGAACTCGATCACGCCTGCGCGTTCTACTCGGAAGTGAATCAGGTTCGTCACCATGCCGGTGGTGGGGTCGGCTTCGTGTTGTTCCCATGTATATCGGCACAACTTGCCCCCCGGCATCGGATGCGCCCGGTGGACGCCGCCAAGCGTGTACGCGGTATCGCCGCCATAGGTGTCGCAGATGAACACGCCGCCGGTTTGAAGCCGAGACTTCACATGCGTGAGGTACTCAACAAGTTCGGATCGTGTATGCAAATACCCGATTGAAAAATTGCCAACAAA
>CAJXXI010000081.1 GCA_913062615.1 uncultured bacterium
GATGGGATGTGTGGGTGCCCATCCCCATGGACCCGGTGGTCAGCTGTGGATGCCCTGCAGCACCATGCAGCAGTTTTTAGAGGTCCACTCCAGCGGACACCATCAACACTGAGCTCACTCAGGGCACCAGGTTGACGAGCTTGCCCGGCACCACAATCACCCGCTTGGGCGAGATTCGTGTTTGATTGGCTTTGATAATCCGCGATCCCGAACTCGTGAACATCAACTCGCCGAGGGCTTTGCCCGTTGGCTTGGCAGGCTCACTGAAGCCGCGCGATTCCGGACGCGCTTTCCCGTTTGTTTGATCTTGATCCGCTTGCTTCGGCTCTGCTTCGCTTGATCGCTCATACTCGCCGGGCCCAAACGCCCGCTCTGTCTGGGCTTCATCCAAACCCTGCAGATATTCCGCCGCCGAGTTTGGCAACTGGTTCCACTGGGTTTCGGGCGCCTCGCCAACAATCACCACCGCGTGCGATCCATCAAGCACCATCGACATCATGAGCTCGTCGAGCACCGGGCCGACATCTTCGATCAGCCGTTGGCGGTCGATGCCTAAGAGCCGAGGATCGTTTCGGCGTTTCTTGGTCTCGATCTGTATACCCAGATCGATCCGCACCGCGGGCACAACTTTGCTGGTTGTCAGCATGGGTTCAATCCATGAACGTGCGATCAGCCGCGGGCGACCTAGCCCGACCTCTCGCCACCCGTTGCCCACACGCACATGCCCGGTCCGGAGTTCGCCCGCGCGCACGATCGGACGCCATGACCCGAACTCGCCGAGCCATTGCACATTGATCGGCTGCACCGGCGTAAGCGCATCGAGAAACCCCTGCACCTCGTCGATGGGCACCGCGACCAAACGCAATCCCCAATCTGACCACATTGATGCCGACGCATCGTCGATCTGACCGGTCGCATCGCTCAAATAGGGTGAGAGCAACCGGGCGGAGGTCCAATCGGTGTCGTCCACCACCCAGAGCCAGATTTCGAGCCCACGCGTGGACGCCGAATCAATCGGTGAGGGCCCGCCGTTACCGCCGGCAAGCTCGACGCCGTCGGGCGATTGATTGCTGCTGCCGGCGCCGGTGCACCCATGCGCACACAAAGCCCCTGCGCAGAGAGCGCACCCGAGCAAATGTCCAAGATGGTACCTTCGAGATTTAGGCATCGGGGGCATCAAACGAGTTGATCCGATCAATCAATGCGCGCACAAGACCAAACTTGTACCGTGTATGCGTGAAGACAATCCGAGGCAACTCAAGATGATCACGCTCCTGTGGGTACGCTTCGCACTGAACAATCTTGCCCTTCTTGATCAACACCGAGAACTCTTCATTCAAAGTCGCGATGTCCTCTTCGCGGAGCTTCTTGTTGATCCGAATGATCAAATCATCACGCACATACCGCGATGAATGATAGTTCTTGTAGAAGTTGGTCACATGATCCGCAGCGTCCTGCGGGTCTTTGGCGATGTAGTACAAGTGGAAATCATCTTCGCTGATCCATCCACGACCAGCGAGCTGCTGGCGGACATATCGATCCCACCCTTCCCAGTATGATCCATTCTCGCCTTCGCGATCACCATCGATAAACACGATCGGCACCATGCTTGCCTTGCCGGTTTGGATCAGGGTCAGGGTCTCGAAGGTTTCGTCAAGCGTGCCGAACCCGCCTGGGTAACACACAACCGCCTCGGCCTGCGAGAGGAACATTAGCTTGCGGGTGAAGAAATACCGGAAGTTGATGAGTTTTTCATCACCAACGATGTATTCGTTGGCGCTGGTTTCAAACGGTAGATGAATCGCCACGCCGAAGCTCGCTTCGCGCCCTGGCCCTTCGTGCCCGGCCTTCATGATCCCGTTGCCCGCGCCGGTGATCGACATCCAACCTGCCTCGGCCATCAGCTTCGAGAACTCTACTGCGGACAGATAATCCGGGTGATCTTCGGGCGTACGGGCCGAGCCGAAGATCGTCACCTTGTGCACATTTGGATATTCACCAAATACGCGATAGGCATAACGAAGCTCTTTCATCGCAGCGGTCATTAGCTTGAGCTCGCCGGTGTCTCGCCCATCTGGGATCAGTTTCAATCCCGCGGTGATCAACTCACCAATCAGTTTCGCGTCGTAGCTCTCGGATGTGCCCGCAACCATATCGAGGAGCTCACAGATCCGGTCTTGCACCTCGCCGTCGTCCGCCCGGCGGACCTGCGCCTGCTCGGGCGGGGCGGCCAGTTCGTTCTTGGGTTGTGTGCTGCTCGGCGGATCAAGTTCTACGCGGTTGTGTTCTTTGGTCATTGAAATTCCGTTCCCTACTCGCTATTCGTTCTACTGTTTATCGTTTTGAATAAAGATTCTATGTCGCCCAACGCGCGGTGTCATCTTTGTGAATAAAAGCCCGGCTCAGAGCACCCAAACCCACTCACGAACCGTCCTCAGCCCATTCCCAACCCTCAGCGCTTCCCCCACCGCTCGATTCGACCGGATAGAGCACCGTGTCTCGGGCGCCGCGATCGGCTCGGTTCTGATTCGCCTGCACCTGCTTTTCTACCTCGCGCAATCGGCGTTGTTGGTCAGAAACCGGGTTCCCGAGCATCGCGTTGATCACCCGGCGTGTCGATCCGAACTGATCGGCGGAATATTTCGGATCGCCCAGGCTCCCCGTGACACGCGTTGTGATCAGCTCATCGCGGAGCTGCTCGATCAGCTTGGACACAATCGGGATCGGATGCACCGATCGCGAACGGAACCGCAGATCAACGGCGCGTGTGCTCCAATCCATTGTGCCGTACCCAAGAATTTCGATCCTTTTGGACGACGCGCTCAACTGCTCGAACGCCATAATCTGCCCATCGATATAAAACGCCGCCTCGGCTACATCTAATGGCGAACCCGCCGGCAGCGACAAGTTGCTCGCCTCGACTAACTGAATCAGACCCGGCATCGCCACCACCGACCCGCCCGCGATGCGTACCAAGCCCCGACCGGCTCGTTTGGACGGATCGCCGATCGGTCCAGTCATCGTGAGGTCTCCGATCATCGCGCCGCGCGAGAGGTCATCGCCCAAGCTCCACGCCGAGAGCACCGTTGTTTGCCCGGGCATCGGGGGCCCAGCAAGCCCCTCGGGTGGCAACAACAGATCATCAAACACCGGCGCCGCCCGGACACCCGATGCGTGCAGCTCCACCCAATAGTTCGCTTGACCGTCGGCATCCGGGCGGATCTGTGCGCTCCCCGCGAGCTGCCCGCCGTGCATCCCTGCGCTGATCTCTGGGATCAGCACCACACCAGGATTGTTTGCATCGCCGATGATCATCACTTGCGCATCGTGCACACGCATCAATCCCGCGCGGAGCCGAGCCGCGTCGAGTACGATCTCATATCCGAGCGCGTCGTTGTTGCCGTGCACCGCGAACCCAAGCTCACCAACAATCCCCGTAATCGGCAGCCCGATCAACGCGCTGCCCTCAACAAGATTTGCGATCCCGGCGATGTCATACATGGCATCATCTTGCCCGAGCCCGCTCGCGGATATCCGCAGATCGTTAATCTCTACCGCGTTGGGCGATTTGATTTCGAGCCGATCAATCACGCCATCGACCGCATCGGGCAAGATCGCCCGCACCGGCCCGCCCAGCAGGTCGCCCATCGCAACAATCGCCAAATCAACCCCAAGCCCTTGCCCGGGGTTCATCGTCCACCCGCCATCGACAGCGATGCTGGTCTCGCCATCGCTCGCTTGGATGTTATTAACGATGCCATTGAATCCTTCAAATATCAGCTCGCCCGTCACCTCATCAAACTGTGCCAACTCGTCGCCCATTTTGAGCGAAACAGATTTGGGCGAGAGTGCACCATGAACCATCGTGGGCACCAACGACACCGTCTGCCCTTTATCCTGGATCCGGTACACCCCAAGCTTGGGCGCGAGCGTCACACCCAGATCGAACCGCCCGCCGAGTGCGTGGGTCTTGAACCATGACTCCTTGTCTGAGCTCGAGAACCGCTCGATCACATGCTGCGTGATCGGCGAATCGAATGTCCCGTCCTGAAAATCGATCGCCAGCGAACTCGGATTTGTCACCTCGATGTATCGCCCCGCCCGCGCCAAAGGCAGCGACCCGCCGAGCGACAACACGCCGGCGTGCTGTCCGTCTGCCTTGACCGAAACACGGAACCCATCAAACGCGATCGTCGGCTCGGCAGAAAGCACAAACTCTGACCGCCCCCACGATGATCCCAGCGTGTATCGCGTATCACTAAAATCAAACCCGAGCTCATCAATGCGATCAACCGTCAGCGTCGTATCAATCGCCCCCCCGACAACCCCCTCAAGCACCGCGCCCATGCCCAATACACCATCAGGATTGTACGCCGACTTCTTTAACAACAAATCCCGCGCAATCCTCGGCGAGATCACCGCGATCGCATGCTCCAAAGGCATCGCCAAGTCAACGCCGTCGGCATACGCCGTCGCGTACAGCATCGGCCCGGGCAACATCGGCCCAAAGTCTGTTGGCAACAACCCGCCAGCCCGTTTGGCTCCGTCGCCCCCACGGTCCTTGCGGGGCAGCGTCAACTGGGTCATCAACTCGATCGGCGTCGGTGCCAGAGGCTGCTCTGGCGATGTGAGCAATCCATCGATCGCAACGATGACCAGCTCTTCGGTAATATAGATCGTGCCGTAGATGTCATTGAGCGTAATTGATTCTGATGAGATACCCTCGCCGCCCTTGAGTTTATCCGGGCGAGCAAAGCCATTGATGACGGTTGCGTCGATGTCGTACCCGAGCCGACCGTTGCTGCGAGGCCCGATGATCGCGTCGCACTCGAGCATGCCCGACAGGTTCAATCGATCGATAATCCGACGCATCGAAATATCATCCGGGTCATCGCTGGGCGTGTCATAATACCCGGGGATCGCCGCGATCAACGATTGGCGGATCGGGAACTCGCGGGCAACGATCTCGATGATCGGCTTGGCGTCTTTCTTGGTCAGATCAATCGCAACATCAACCATCGCCCATCCACCATCGAGCCCGTTGTATCGCCCGCCGCTGAGGGCGACTCGCTTTTCATTGATCTTGATCTCGACACCCTTGGCGATAATCGGCACAGGAAAATGCTTCGAGACCAGCCCCGCGCTGGGCAGCTTCACATGCACATCGGTCGTCCACCGTTTGTCCGATGGGCGTTCTGGATGGCGGACGAGCTCGACTTGCACATTGGCAACCCCGCCAAAGTCAAACACCGGCGACAACAGCTGCTCATCAATCGCGGCGAGTTCTTGAGCAAGCTCGTTTCGCAGCGGGCTCTCCGGCTCGTCCTTGAGCTCATCGAGCCGATCCCACGCCTGGCGACGGAGCTGGCCGAGCCCATCAGCATCGTCCTTTGTCAGCACCAATCCTTCGCTGAGCAACTTGGCATAGTCCTTCTCACTAAACAACGCATTGACCAGCTTGCGTTTGTCGTCATCGAGTGCATCGATCAGGTGCTCATCCATCGCGACACCCTCTACATCAAGGACCAGCTTCACGACCGATTGCTCACCCAAAGGCGAGAATACCCCATTGGCAACGAGCGTCGCGCCCGTTGGGCCGATCCCTTGGATATCGCGCACGATGAGTTGATCGGGATCGAACTCGATCACACCGCTGATGTCATAGAACGGATACCGGAACTTCTTATAGATCGCGCTGCCGTTGGACAGGTTCGCCTTGCCCGAAACCTGAATCCCCGCGCCCTCCTCGGGACCACGCGAGATATTGACCACCGCGTGGACATCCGCGATTGGGTTTTCAAAGCGATCGAGCTTGGACATCACCTTCGGGGGCAGGAACTTTGCGGGCTTGAAGTGTTCGTCGAGCCGAAAGTCCGTCACGAGTGTCGAATCGAACGGGCTGTCCTTGTCGAGCCCCTGAAAATCAAGCACAACATCGTATTCGAGCTCGTCGATAACCCCCTTGAGTTCGGCAACAAGCCCCGAGGTGCCGAACCGAATCTTGCCTCGCGTTTGGCGCATCCGCAACAATTCGCCTTCGACCACCGAGCCCGACATCGAGCCCGAATCATCAAAGGGCAGGTTCAACGCGACGCCTTCGAGCGTCAGCACAACCTCGATCAATCCATCGGTCGACATATGAAACCGTGTCGGCGCGAGATCACCAGCAAGTTCCAATCGTTCGTACATCCCCCGCGATCGGCTCGGGACGATCTCGGCGGGCCAAACTTCGAGACGCACGCCGTCGACCACGCCGTCGATTCCGTCTTCGGAAATCTGACCGGTCAATCCGAATGAACCCTGTGTATTCAATGCCGAACTCGACATGCTCGGCTCGATCGGCAAGGCGACAAAGTCAAACGCCGACACACCCGTGCTTGTTTGCTCGGTCAGCTGACCCCGGATCGAGAGCTCTTTGAGCACACGATACGAATCCTGATCGTGCTCGCCGATCTGCAAGATTCCATTGCGGATATCCATCGAGGGCATCACCCCGCCGCCGCCACCCGATTTGAACTTCATCGCAGCAAGATTGATCGCACCGGATTCGATGTCTTGGCTTACCCGAATGATCGGCTTGTCGATCACAATCGACCGCACCTGCCCCGAGCCCCACACCACGCCCCACCAGTTGATCGAGATCGTCGCCTGGTCAAACTCAACAAGCGAACCCGCCCGGTTGTCGATCGTGTCGGTTGTGCACACCGCGTTGTCGATCACAATCTCGCCCGTGGGCATCAGATGAATCGAGCCCGACGACACCTTCACCCCGAGCTGATCCTCGATAATCGGCTCGACGATCATCTGCATCACCGAGGTCTGTCCGATAACCAGCACGCCCGCAACCACACCCAAAGGCCCGATCACACCAATCCACACCATACGCCGACGCCACTTGCGCCGAGGCTTCTTCACCGCATCCTGAATGGCTAATCGTTCTTCTTGGCCCACACACACCTCGCGAATTCCCGTTAACAGTTCGTCCCCATCATCACTATAGGTACCCTGCAACCAAATCCCCCAACAAAACACCCGAACACTACCCGCCCAAACACGCCCTTTCGGCTATACTCACCCCATGAGCAAAACCCGCACCATTTTCGTCTGCACATCCTGCGGCTCAACACACCACCGATGGATGGGCAAATGCCCCGATTGTGACCAATGGGACTCGCTCGAAGAATCTCAGTTCGACAAATCCGCCAAATCCGACCCACACCGCGGCGGCGGCGGCTTCGGCGGCAGCATTGAATCCAAACCCGGTGCCGACCAACCCGTCGCCACCTCCATCACCGAGATCATGACCAACCGGGCACCGATGCGCAGACTCCCCACCGGCATCTCCGAGTTCGACCGCGTGCTCGGAGGCTCAGAAACCGATGCCCATAAAGGGCTCGTCCCCGGATCAGTCATCCTCGTGGGCGGCGAGCCCGGCATCGGCAAATCGACCCTGCTCCTCCAAGCCGCCGGCGCTTGGGCCTCGCCGATCAATATGGATTCCGCAAAGCGCGACTGGACCAGCAAAGTCCTCTATGTGTCGAGTGAAGAATCCGCCCAGCAAATCCAAATGCGTGCCGATCGCCTTGGTGTCGCCGACGCCGATGGCCTCTTCGTTCTCGCCGACACCAACCTCGCAAGAATCCTCGATCAAGCCCGCAAAATCAAACCCGATGTTTGCGTGATCGATTCGATCCAGATGATCTACAAGGCCGATCTTGAAGCCGCACCGGGTTCGGTCACCCAGCTCCGACGCTGCTGCGCCGAACTCGTCTACTTCGCCAAAGCCACCGGCATCGCAATCGTCCTCGTCGGGCATGTCACCAAAGAAGGCACACTCGCCGGCCCACGCATGCTCGAGCACATGGTCGACGCCGTGCTCTACTTCGAAGGCGATCGGTACCACTCCGTCCGGATCGTCCGCGCCATCAAAAACCGTTTCGGCACCACCCTCGAGCTGGGCATCTTCGAGATGACCGGAAAAGGCTTGCAACAACTCCCCGGCGGCATGTCCCTCGCCGCACTCCAGTCCGGAACCGAACACCGACCCGGCTCCGTCGCCTGCCCCGCGATGCACGGGTCCCGCTGCGTGCTCGTCGAACTCCAAGCCCTCACCGCCACCGGCTTCGTCGGCAGCGCAAAGCGCAAATCCTCCGGCTTAGATTCCAACCGCTTGTCGATGCTCATCGCCGTCCTCGAACAACACGGCGGGCTCCGCCTCGCCGATCGCGATGTATTCTGCTCCGCAGTCGGAGGCTTAAAAATCGTCGAACCCGCCAGCGATCTCGCCTTAGCCCTCGCCATCGCAGGCGCCCACTACAAACGATCACTCCCCCCCACCACCATCGCCATCGGCGAAATCGGATTAGGCGGCGAACTCCGCCCCGCGACCCAACTCGAACAACGCCTCCGCGAATCAGCACGGCTCGGCTACACCCATAGTTTCATCCCCGACATGGGGTCGTCGAAGCTTCCAAAGATCAAAGGGATGGAACTGATTCCGATCCGGAATGTGTCGCAGGCGATTGAGAGGATGATGTAGTATGCCTATTAAAGAACAGCGACATCTTTCGCCTGATGGCTTGCTAACGCTCGTGGTTAAACGAGTCCTCACTACAAACCAAGGTCTATCAGACGGGCCTGAGGATTGGGCTATTGGTGTCGAACCCGGCCCAAGCCATACACATGCCGACATCTTGGCGAATACTGATGAATTGCCTGAAGACGAGGCAGTCCAACAATATATTGAGCATATCTTGAATGACAAATCGATTCTTTTCCTGACCTATAAGCACAACCAACTTCTGGACGCAAGCCCGCTCGATTTAACATATTCATCTTTTCAAGAAGAGTTAGAAAGCCAACAAAAATATCTGCAACCTGATGAACACTTGGTGTTCCGATATTGGTCTGGTGAAATTATTCAACAACTACACTACCGCGAGCAAGACTGATTCCGATCCGGAATGTCTCGCAGGCGATTGAGAGGTTGATGTAACTCGAAGAGAGTACATAAACTTATTCAAATAGATCAACAACGAAACACGTCGAGCGACTTCGTGAATATCGAAGTGCACCATTCGTACGCGTTGATCGGGCCCGGGCCCCAGTAGTCGATGCGGGCGAAGCCCTGATCGGATAGGTGCTGATACGCACAGGCGTATTCGTCCCGGTCTGAGTTATCAAATACGATGATCCCCCCGGGCTTTATACGATCCGAAGCGATCTGAGCACAAGCCTCACGAGCCATGCCATCGATGATAATCACATCGAAGTAAGCGTGAGGGAAGGTCATCAGCTCCGCAATATACGACAAGAACGGCTCTGTCGCCATCCCACGCTCAACGAGGGTCTCCATATCAAGATGAGCAGGCAAAGCAGACAGCTCCCCCAAGTCCTCTCGAAGCCGATCGAAGTGTTCTGCATTGCTCTGATCCTCGGCTTCTCTCAATCGCACATCCGGGCATTCGCCGGTATTCGGTTGCTTGTACCACTGAGGGTCATGCTCGACACTGACAACTTCTTTGGCGTGTGATTGCCACCAGAGCGTGCTGTTGCCGCTTCCGTACTCGAAGACGATCGCATCAGACGGGACAATCCGTTCAAGAGCACGGATCGCTGGATAGGTATACCACGGCACCGGGCCATTCAAATCTACAGATGCGTTCTGAACGACCGATTGAGCCCATCCTCTTTTCCCAAGGTACTGCTCAAGGAATGAACGAACACGCCGACGATGGACGGTATTGAGCGAAGACCAGCCATTGAGCCGAGCGAGACGGGAACGATTTAGTTCAAACATGAATACTCTTCCTATGGATCAAGTCGAATCCCAAAACCCTATCAACTACCCGCGAGCAATGCAGGCAGCGCCCTCGGCCGACCATCTTCGCCTACACACGCCAGCTCCGTCGTCGCCACCGCACACACCTGATCCGATGCTTCTCCGCCGCGATCCACCAACACAATCTCATACGAATGGTGCAGCTTGACCTTGCTCGTCTTCTCCACCGTCGTGCGGATCTCAACCAAATCATCATACTTCATCGGCCGACGATATTTGACCTCAACCTTGGTGATCACCAAGAACACCCCCCCAGCTTCAAGCTCGGCGTAGCTCTGACCGACCTCCCGCAACAGCTCTGTCCGCCCCATCTCCATCCAAGGCAGGTAGCTCGAATGATGCACCACCCCCATCGGGTCGCACTCGACATACCGGACACGGAGCTGGAATGAACCTGAAACTGGCGGCGAAGTTGGTTCTGATTCTGGCATCCACAATCGTAGGTTCAGTGCATACACTTGCCTCTATGTCATTCGGACTCGGCCATGGAAAAGCACTCGACAACGCCCCTGGGGTGGTCGCTATCTCTGAGACCGAACTCCCCGTGCTGCCCGATTCGATCATCGACGATCCAGAATCCGCCCGGCTCGATCTCCGCACATGGTTCAAGGACCCATCCAAACGCTTCGAGCTCGAAATCGGGTCCGGCAAAGGCGCGTTCCTGATCCAGCAGGCCCATCTTGAGCCAGACACCAACTTCCTCGGCATCGAATGGGCCGGCGAGTTCGCTGCCTACATCGCCGATCGCATCCGCCGAAAGCAAGAGAGCGAAAACACCCACACCAATGTCCGCGTGCTCCACACCGACGCAGCCCAGCTCTTAAAGTGGCGCTGCCCCGACGACTCCATCGATGTCGTCCACCTCTATTTTTCTGACCCTTGGCCCAAAGCCAAGCACCACAAAAAACGAGTGATCCAACACCAGACCCTGTTCGATATCTGGCGCTGCCTCAAACCCAACGGAGAGCTCCGCGTCGTCACCGACCACGACATTCTCTGGGCATGGGACGAAGCCCACTTCGATCACTGGGCGAGCGATACCTCAGCCACGCCACTCGAAGTCGCCCGTCCAAAGATCCCCGCTGCCCCGGCTGCGATCCAATCTTTCCTCGACGCGCGTGAAACCATGCCATTCGAACGCACCGACTTCGCCGCCCCCGAATCCGCCAACGAAGGCGAACTCGTCGGCACCAACTTCGAACGCAAGTTCCGAATCGAAGGCCGAAGCTTTAATGCGGGTGTGCTGCGGAAGAACGACTAGTTCTCCACCTGCACATCTTTCCAAAGCCCCGCCGACTTGTTCTGCACGCCGAGCCCCCACGCGCCCGTGACATCAATATCCCCAAGCTCAACCCGGATCGCGCGATCTTTGTTGATCCGAACCATCAGCCGACCCTTGCGTTGGGATACTTTAAAAGTGCTCCATTCATCGAGCTTGATCGATTTGATATCTTTATCTACCAATCGAATCCATCGGCTCTTCTTCCCATCATCAATGTACTTGCGATGAAACACAGTCACGCCAAATTTTGGACCAAGCGCGATCGAGAGATACCCCGTATCTGATCGCCCCAAGAGGATGTTCATCTGGGTTTTTTCGCCTTCAAAGATCTTGAACGAACCGGCGATCTCCCAGTTCCCATCACCAAGTTCTTGGCTATTCCAGCAGACAGCATTCTTCGATGAAAACGCCCCATGCAACCAAACTTCGCCATTGGTCTGCAGCGAGCGGTATCGCTGATCCCAGTTGGGCTCAAAGGTCGCGACCCACGCCTTAAACGCTGCATCAGGATTTTCAACCCCGGCCGATGCGATCGCTTCGAGCGTTGCCCTGCGCAGGTTTTCTTCGTATGAATCGCCGCCACCAAGCCGACGCGCCTCGGAGATCATGTCG
>CAJXXI010000082.1 GCA_913062615.1 uncultured bacterium
CCGCCGAAAACAGGCGGCGTTCCGGGCGATGAGCCAGCTCAAAGGTGCGCAGGTTGATGTGTACGCGGAGACGGCGATTTTGTACCCGAGTGAATGCGGCGAACAGATCGACATCATCTGGATCAAAGTAGTTATCGGCTTGCATCGCTTGCGCCCTGGTGTGCAGGTGAAGTTTACATCACGCAGACAAGTCGAGCATCACGAGCAACGAACGACGTGCACACTCGCCGGTGAGCCGATCGATGGCGTGTCGAGCACGGTGCTAGATACGTATAGTTCGTTGCCGACACCCGAGCTTGAGATTCAGAAGGCGGGGGAAACAATCCATTACCTTCTCAGGGATGGTTCATTTGGTGTTTCGTCTTCGATTAATCTGGTGACCTGTGATGTGAACAGGGCTGAGATCCCGCGATACATGTCCAAGGAGCGCAATCGAAAAGCATGGGCCGCCAGCGAGATCAGCATCCCGTCTCGGCGTGGGCACTTTGATATGCTTGTGCATCAAGATCTGTACAACCAATCATTCCCCGAGCTTCGGATCTACGACACGACGATCAATGGGCAGGCGGATGTGAATGACCCGGGGCGGGATGTTGATCAGTTTGATCTGCTCGAATCGATCGAGAATCTTGGTGTCGGGATTAACAGATTTGGGTCATCACATGTGCCCAACTACCGACAGATGATTGATGAGGTGTGTACAAGGCTTGGGTATCAGACAGACGCGCTCCGAGGATACCGTTGCATCACAGACTACCCGATCTATGGCTCACAGATCGCGATGGTGTTCTCGACGCAAGGCCGCGAGGATTGAACACTGCTTCGGATCAGCTCTTTGCGTTTTCCAGATACTCGTCGAGGAACTCGCCGATGGGACGCCAATCGAATGAGCCGAGCAGGTTGTCGAATCGTGCGGTGCATTTATCGAGATTGTTGTAGTGGCGGAACTTGTGCGAGCGTTTGAGCCCGGTCATCTTTGGTTGGTCAGGATCAACCTCCCACGGATGGATATAGAAGATGTAAGGCTGATCGGATTTGAGGATCCTTTTGACCCCCCACTTGAAGAGTGGATAGGGGAACAAGCGGAAGTAGCCGCCACCCGCCCATGGGATTCCTTTTTTGCCAACCTGCAAAACAGATACACAGACTTCATGGAAGCCGGGGCGGATTTCAACGATGGGGTTGTCTGGGCCCATCCCTTCGAGCTTGCCGTAGCGGTCGTGGGCGACGGTCGGGAACGCGGAGGAGTCGTAGGTGAGCCCGAGTTCTTGGAGGATGTCGATCGACCAATCGGTGATGGAGAATGACGGGGCGCGGTAGCCTCGGATTTTGGCGCCGGTGATGTCTTCGACGATGCTGATGCCGCGTTTCATATCTTCGCGGAACTCGTCTTGGGAGAGGTTGTAGATCAGATCGTGCCCGTACCCATGACTTGCAATCTCGTGACCTTCGTCGGCGATGCGTTTGATCAGCTCTGGACATTTCTCTGCGACCCATCCGAGGATGAAGCAGGTACATTTTACATTGCGCTTGTCCATGAGCGCGAGCATACGATCGGTGTTGGCTTCGACGCGGAGTTCCCGTTCATCCCATGTATCACGCGCGATGATGCCCTTGAGGTTCTCGACCTGGAACCAGTCTTCGACATCGATCGACATCGCGGCTTGGGTAGTTTGGAACTTGGGCATGGACTTGTACCTATCAGATCATCTTATGCCCGCGATTGCGGAATGCTTTGACATCTTTGGCTTGTGGGAACCGGAAGTATTGCTTATCAGTCATATCCAGCGGCGTAGCTTGCATCTCGCCGGCCTTCATTTTGAGGATGACATCCATCATCAATCGAGCGCCGTCTTGCTTGGTGCCGGTGATGACGCGATCGAGCGAGTCGTTGTCTTTGAGTGGCCATTCAATGGTGCCGAGGATATCGCCCGCGTCGAGCTTGGGGACCATCTCATGGACAGTGACGACGGCGTGTTTTTCGCCGTGGAGCAGTTGCCAGAAGTTGGGCATCATCCCGCGGTAAATCGGCAAACGCCCCGAATGGATATTGATGCACCCAAGCTTTGGCACGCCGAGGATTCCCTTTTTGAAAATCTCTGGAGCAGCGACCGAAGCAACGATGTCGGGTTCGAGCGCTTCGAGCTTTGCGATGTAGTCTGAATCATTGACCGAGCCGCACTCTATGATCGGCAATCCCTTTGCAAGGGCAAGTTTGGCGATCGAGTCGCCGCGGAGTTTGACCTTGAAGTAGCGGGCGAGGAGCTTGAAGAAATCGATCGGTCCATAGAAGTTAAAAATGCGTTTTGCGGTTTTCCACTTGGGTTCGTGGAAGGCTTCTTGGACAGATACGCCGATGATCTCGATCTGGTCTTGTGGGTATTCATCAAAGAAGACCTCGAAGAAGCGGATGACATACAACGGATCGTCTTCGGTGACGAATACAAGTTTGAGTTTGCGATCGTTGATCTCGCTCATGATTCATCTCCAGATACGATGTCAACGACTGCAGCACCGTGAGCGAGCCATTTGGCGAGTTTGCTTCGGCGTTCGTTTGTTTCTTCTTGGGTGAACTGCGGATCGGCGAGCTTGAGCACCTCGGCGTATTTCGCTGCACACACCTGGCGGGTGTATCCCTTGTCGAAGACCTCGCGGGCGTTGTCGCTCATGGTTTGAGTCTTTGCTTTATCATGGATCAACATACACAACTGGTCGGCTAATCCTTGGGCGTCGCCGAGTGCGGACCAGATGCCGCAGTTGTTGTGTTCGACAATTTGACGGAGCTCGGACCAGTCTTCAGAGAGCGCGACGATTGCCTTGCCCACAGCGAGCGAAGTGTACAGCTTGCTTGGGAAGCTGATGCCTTCGATGCCCTCAGCGATCGTGACGAGTGATGCGTCGCACGCATTGAGTGAATCGTTGAGTTTTTCAAACGGCTGATAGGGCAGCATGACAACATTGGTCATGTTGTGTTCTTTGACATGGGCTTCGATGGCTGATCGCTTGCCGCCGCCGCCAACAAGGACGAGCTTGAACGGTTCGTCTTTGAGCAGTTTGGTTGCTTCGAGTACCGTATCAAAGTCGTAGTACAATCCCATATTGCCCGAGTAGAGCAGGATGAAATCATCAACGAACCCTTGCTCTTGGGCGATTACAGAATCAGCCTTGGCCTTTGGGAACAGATCTTCGCCATCAGCCCAGTTGGGGATGACATGGATGTGTTCGGGCTCAATCGGGTAAGTTTCGGCGACAAGCTTTTTCGCGGCGCTGCATAGCACGATTGCTTCTTTGGTTCGTTTGTATTTTCGGCGATTGAGTGACATCCAGACGCGCTCGATGAGCGAGCCCTTCTTGAATGTGCCAACCCAGATTCCAAGCTGCGGGTGGGCATCGTGGAGCAGCGTGACGTAGTGGTGCCTGCGGAACAGCGAGACGAACCAGCCGATTGCTCCGAGGAAAGGCGGGTTGGTGGTGTAGAGGTACACCGTGTCTTTTCGCGAAGTAAAAAGCACCGAGAGAATCATTGGGACAACAAATGTCAGGTAGTTGTATGCTCGCCCAGGAAGGAAGTTTTTATCAAAGCGCGCAACCTTGAGCCGATGGATTTTTACGCCGTCGACTGTTTCTTTGAGCGGGCAATCTTGCCAGGTGTCCGGCGGGCCATAGCTTGGGCGCCCGGTGAGCACCTCGACCTCGAAGCCGATCTGGGCGAGTTCAACAGCGAGCTCATGAAGCAGATGCCCGGTCGATGCAACATCGGGGACATAATACTGATTCAGGATGACCACCTTGGTTTTTTTGGCGGGTGAATCGTTGGGCGTGTTGTTGGGATCGTTGGTATTCATTGGTGTGTGTACAGAATCGGCGATTGTTCGCTACCAGTCCAGAGACTCCTCGTATCCGAAGTCGATTAAAAACTGTCCGATGATTTCTTTGTAGAGTGTACGGAGCTCGTCATCAAAATGATTCGTCCAGTCGCCCGCGACACCTTTTCGCACAAACGCTTTTTCGTTTGAAGTGCCCGAGGATCGCCCGGAACTCATGCTCGCGAAGCTGTTGGCCTTTGTAATCCGCTCAATGGTCTCAGGCGAATGATCCAGCTCGAAGAGCTTTGCGATCTCGGTGAGCACGGCTCGATCATCAACGAGCAGGTCTTCATACCGGATCATCAGGCTCAGGTTTTCATCTCTGTTCTGATCCCATGAGCGGACCCATTGTTCGTAGGCTCGGAGTGTTCGTTGAGCGAAGATGCGCAGCCCTTGGGCGGTATCAACTCCTTTATAGTGCTTGTATTCTGGGTGCCAGGGGGTGTTGCGGACATAGAAATAGTTGCTCACCGCAACATCGCGCAGGTCTCGATACAAAACGACATAGCGGATATTCGCATTCTGGAGCAGCCCGGCGTTGTGCGTCGAGCCGTGGATGTGCATTTTGGTCAGGACGAGAGCGTTGTCAAAGCGGGTGAACATATCGTCGGGGAGTTCGTAATCATGAGAGCCCCCAGCCCGCATTTCGTAGCGGGCGACTTGAGGAATCATTAGTTCGTGGAACCCTTTATATGACCCAATCATTTTCTCAACCCAGGTGGTGCCACTTTTGGGCAAACCCGCGACAAACAGGGTGGTTTGCGGGTATTGGTTGCCGAAGGATGCGAACCCATCTTTGCATGCACCGAGTTGGGACCGATAACGCATACCAACACTCATCTGTTTGGCCAGTCGTGCGCCCGCGGGTGGCAGGCATGCTTTGGTCAGGTTTTCGAGCTTTTTCGTTAGGGACATCGGATCCTCGTATCGCGTTTTCGGCCGTATCCGCCGAGTACAATAGACCGTTGAATCAAAGATGCGGCATTTTTGCCCTCCACAGCGATGTTGGTGCGTTTTTGAGCATCTATCGCCGATAGGACACCCATGGTTTCGGATACTGAGAACAACCCAACGACACACCCAAATCTGCACACAGATTCGGTCCAAACAGAGCAAGCGCCCAAGCGTCGAAGTGTATGGACGACGAAACAGAAAGCTGTTCGGGTTTTGTGGAGCACGCTGGGGCGAACATTATGGATTGTGTGCCCGGGTGCTCGTTCTTCGATCCTCCGATTGTTCGGCGGAAAGGTCGGCAAACGCTGCGTTTTCGCCCGTAATGTCGATATCGCCATCCCGTGGAACATCACTATGGGCGATGATGTGTTCGTTGGCGAGGACACGATTTTGTACTCGCTGGGCATGATCACGATCGGCGATGGATGTGTGTTTGATACCAAAGCACACCTGTGCGCTGGCACGCACGACATGACGGATCCGCTGTTCCCGCTGACCCGCCCGCCGATTACGCTCGGGCAGGGGTGCTTTGTGGGTTTCGATGCCTACATCGGCCCAGAAGTTGTGCTTGGCGATCGCACCAAGGTCCATCCGCGATCGAGTGTGTATCGCTCGACCGAGCCCGACACGGTCTGGCGGGGGAATCCTGCCAAGCAAGTTGAGCCTGAAAGTGGACAAGCCCAAGGGCAAGAAGGCGCAGCATGAGTGTGGCCGTGTGGAAGCAATCATGTTGGTCGGTTTTCGGCACAAGGGCGTTCCGGTGTTCGCCTCATATCGCTCATCGGTTTCGCAGATCGCTCTTGCGTTTCTTCGGGGCGCAGGTCCATCCCAAAGCCAAGATCCGCAGGTCTGTGCGTATCGGTTGCCCGTGGAATCTTTCGCTGGGCGAACTCGCGATCGTTGGTGACCATGCGGTGCTCGATTGCACCCGTCCGATCTCGCTCGGAGCGCGGAGTGTGGTCTCGCAGCTCGCGGTTTTGACCACGCAGATGCGTGACGCTGATGCTGATGGGCATCCGGTGATTGATGCGCCGATTCAAATCAAAGATGACGCATGGGTCGCAGCCGACACGCTTGTGCTTCCCGGTTCGGTTGTATCAGAGGGCACCGTCATCGGCGCACGCGGGCTTGTTGAACGCACCACTACCGAGCCTTGGCATATCTGTGTCGGGCATCCGGTTCGGGCAATCAAAGAGCGTCCGTATCCAAACAGAACACCGATGATCGAATCAGCAGCTATCGATTCAACACAGGGGGCAACACGATAATGTCTCTTGATTCAGACCAGCAACAAGTCCGCCAAGAGGACGAGCACGCACCGAGCCCGCATACTTTGAAGAACAAGCTGATGCGTGCGCTCTGGGGTGTAGTGCAATCGACCCTCTTTGGGCTGAGCCCAAAGCCTTGCCATCGCTGGCGGCTGATGCTGCTCAAACTCTTTGGCGCCAATGTGACGAGCAAATCTCGGGTGTACCCGCGGGTGAAGATTTGGGCGCCTTGGAACCTGACAATGGGCGACTTCGCCACGCTCGGCGACGATGTCGATTGTTACTGCGTCGCACAGATTATCATCGGCGAGCGTTCAACGGTGAGTCAATATTCGTATCTCTGCGGCGCGACGCACGACCATACGAACCCAAAGTTGCCCTTGGTGCCTAAGGATATTGTGATCGGCGCCGATGTGTGGATCGCAGCGGATGTCTTTGTTGGGCCCGGGGTGACGATCGGTGATGGCGTGGTCGTCGGTGCTCGATCGAGCGTGTTTGGAGATTTGCCCGAGTGGTGCGTGTGTGTCGGCACGCCCGCCAAGCCCACCGGCCCGCGGGAGTTGAAGTCTTCAACACAAGAAGGGGCAACATTGTGAGTGTATCGGTGATGATCATGACCTTGAACGAGCAAGCGAACCTCCCCGGTGCGCTGGCGAGTCTTGCATGGTGTGATGATGTGGTGGTCTTTGATTCCTACTCGACAGACAATACGGTGCAGGTTGCGCAAGATGCGGGCGCACGTGTTGTTCAGCGGAAGTTCGATTCGTTTGGGCCTCACCAGACATGGGGGCTCAAAGAAATCGAGTACAAGCACCGGTGGGTGTTCATGCTCGATGCGGACGAGCGGATGAGCGAGAGCTTGCGCGAAAAAATTGAATCAATCGCAGCGCAATGGGAATCGGGCGAGCAAAACGAACAAGAGCACCCCGTCGCGTACTACTGCGGTCGGCGGAACTTTTTTCGGGGCAAATGGATCAAGCACGCGATGGGGCCCGGGAACAACATGCGGTTCTTTCAGCCTCACCTGATCCACTTTGAGCGCGAAGTTCATCAGGTCCCGATTGTTGATGGGGCGATCGGATACATCGATGAGATGTTCGATCATTACAACTTTTCCAAAGGAATCGGTGAGTGGTTCGACCGCCATAATCGCTACGCTGAGATGGAATCACACGAAACTATACGGGCACTCAAAGAGACCACGGTTCGGTTTGGAAATCTGTTCTCGCCAGATCGCAATATCCGTCGCCTGGAGATGAAAAACATTTCATTCCGGCTGCCGTTTCGCCCTTACTTCAAGTTCGTGTATATGTACATTCTCAAGTTTGGCTTTTTAGATGGGCGAGCGGGGCTTACCTATTGCACAATCCAAGCGATCTATGAGTATATGATCGTGCTCAAAGTGCGTGAACTCAAGGAGCCAGTGTTGACCCAAGCGGACAAAGGGCATCGAGTCGATTCGGCGAGCACCAACCAGTCAGAGGATAGTTAAGCACATGAAGATTCTGCATTTTAAACCAACCATGTGCCTCGAAGAGGGCGGCGTCGTCAAAGCGGTGCTTGATCTTTGCATCATGAGCCAGCACAGCGACGAAGTCGGGCTGGCCACCTTCGACCCTTCGGGCGTTCCCGACGAGTGGCTCGAACCAGAAACCAAGACTACGCGCATTCACCAGCTCACAGGCACGCCCGGGCGATCGCAGACTTTGACTGCTGATCAGCAGCAACAGTTCCGTCAGCTGGTGGATCAGTATGATGTGGTTCATATTCATGCGATGTGGGATGTCGCCAATCCGCAAGCAGCCAAGATTTGTAAGCAGGCGAATACGCCTTATGTGCTCAGTGTGCACGGGATGCTTGATGACTGGTCGATGGGCCAGCGGACGCTTAAAAAACGGATCTATTTACATACGATGGGACGAAACCTACTGCGCGATGCATCTGTGATTCATTGCACGGCCAGCGCAGAGCTCGAGCAGGCCAGCGCGTGGTTCACGCCTTCTAAAGGCAAGGTTGTTCCGTTACCGTTTGATCTTGATGAGTATGTGGAAATGCCCGATGCCGAGCTCGCCTATGAATCTTTCGATGGGCTTGATCGCACCTTGCCCAAGGTGTTGTTCTTGAGCCGAATTAACTATAAAAAAGGTATCGATCGGCTGATTCGGTCTTCGGCAATGCTCGCCAAGCGTGGCGTCAAGCACCAGCTTGTGATCGCGGGGACTGGTGATGAGCCGTATGTTCAAGAGATGAGAGCGTTGGCAGAATCGGAAGGCATCGCGGGGCACACCTACTTCCTTGGGTTTGCAACCGGGCAAGCGAAGGTCGCTCTCTTTGGCGCCTGCGAGGTCTTTGCGCTGCCCACGAGCCAAGAAAACTTTGGGTTTGTCTTTTTCGAATCATTAGCAGCGGGCACCACTGTGTTGACGACCAAGGGGACAGACACCTGGCCCGAGATCGAACAATCCGGAGGCGGGATGATCATTGAGAACACGCCACTGGCCTTTGCTGATGGGCTCGAAAAAATATTCGCTGATAAAGAAGGCTTTGAAAAGGGCGCACAAGAAGCCCGGGGCTGGGTCTATCGCGAGATGTCGGTTGATAAAGTACGCGGTGTGTATCAGGGTATGTACGCATCGTGTATTCGATAAAGGCAGTATCAATGCTCAGAGTCCAATAAAGAGGTACATAGACGTTTGTCCATCATTTTCAAAGGTGTGTTTCGTCGAACAAAGTAATTGGACGATATCCATGAGGTCTCGGAATCAAGCTTGGAGTTGAAGATTTAGATGTTTCCTATAGCAGATAATGTTGAGTTGATCACGATCAATGAGTGTGCTATTGGCACAGTTGTTGCGATGACTAAATATCAGGGAGCACGCCTATGACCCTGCCCGGTATCCTCATCATCGGTGCCATGAAGTGCGGCAGCACCACGCTCTATCACGATCTGTGCCGATCAGATCAGGTGTTCAGTGCGATTGACAAGGAAACCGATCGATTGATCGACGACAAGGTGCTTACACCGAGCGGGCTTGCCGAATATGAAAAACTCTATGCCCTCGCCAAACCGGGCCAGCTCTGTCTCGACTCATCAACCGCTTACAGCAAGCTATCGATACACCCTGGGGTTGCCCAGCGAGCTCGTTTGGCTCTAGGTGACGAGGCAAAGATTGTGTATATCGTCCGTGACCCAATCCGCCGGATTGAATCTCACTTCCACCATTGCATCACAAGCGGCGTGTGGTCTGATGAATCGATTAATAAGAGTATTGATGAGCGGCCCGATCTGATCGATTTTTCTCGATATGCCACACAGATCGAGCCTTGGATAGCTACATTCGGGAACAAAAATGTGCGTATCGTGATCTTCGAACACTACATGAAAAATCGCCAAGAGAGTTGTTTGGAACTCTGGCGGTGGCTCGGGGTCGATGGGAAAGCGTCGATGATCAATGAAGGTGTCGTCTTCAACTCGTCTACAAAGAAGCCAATAATGGTTGGGCCATTTGCAAAGATAGCTCAGACAGGACCATACCGCAAGCTGGTGCGCCCATTGCTCAATCAAGATCATCGCAATCGGCTTCGTCAACTTCTTCTTCCAAAGACCAAGAGCAAATCGCCTCAGCTTGATCCGCAGATCGCAGAACGAGTCCGCGGGTTGCTCGTTGAGGAAATATCTACTTTAAGTATACTCTGCAAAGAGATCGGGCTTGGACATGTTGATCCGGCGCCGATCTGGGGCTTTGCACACAGCACAAGCGAGGCGTCGGCATGATTTCGCTACTCATTTTTCTCTTTGTGTTGGTTGCAATCATGATTCTTGGACTGATGCTCCGTGACGCGAGCAAGGGGCTTGTGCCTCTCATTTCAATCAAGAATATTTTTCTCGTTGGGTTTATCTTGTTCCAGGTGACAAGCCCGATCACGACGCTTATGGCCGGGGACAACAAGGATTTTCATCTCTCGTTTATCGAACAAACCGGATTCAGAATGCTCCTCTGGGTTCTGCTTTTCTATGGCACCTTCTATATCGCTTACCCTAGGCTTCCGCTCGCAAAGAACATGATCCGTATGGTGCCAATCACTCGGCTCCACCCGGGGACAAGCATGTTGATCTCGATGTCGGTCATGTTGACCATCCTTGCAATTGTGTTTCATTTCGGGGTGATGGTGCCTTTGGTCTCGGTCCTTGCCAACTTCCTCGCGATTTCGTTCTCGGCGATCGCCTGCGGCATGATTGGCTGGGTTTGGGCTCCTCGTTTGTTGAACCCGTTGTATGGATTGATGGCGGTTCCGATCATCGGATTGAATCTTGCCAATGTCCTTACCGGAACTTTCGGGCGCCGATCGCTCTTAGCCTTGCTTGCGTGTTTGCTTTGGGGGATGTTCTATTCGTGGTGGAGGCAACAAAATCCGGTTCGGATGGTGGTGACAATGGCCATGATCGGGTTCTTCCCCGTGATGCTGCTCGCTTTGTTTACGAGTGCCCGTGAATCATCAGAGCATGATCGGTCAGCGGGTCAACAACTCCAAGCCATGATACAACAAGGCAGTGTCAAAGACGGGTTGTTGATGCTCGCTGACGGTCAAAGGGCTGGTGGTGTTTCGATGTGGTGTATCGAGAAATACCCCGAGTCTTACCCAACAAAATTCGCGTTTTCTGCTCGATATGGGTTTATGTTTCCGGTACCACGATCGATTTGGCCTGACAAACCAATGCCTCTTTCTCGCGATCTTCCAACACTCGCGCAGCTTCAAGGGGTCGCCAGAGAAAAACTGTCGATCGGTCCTGGCATTATTGGGCACGCCGCTGCCGACGGTGGATTGGTGATGGTGGTTATCTACGCCCTCATGATCGCGTATATTTGTCGGATTCTCGACGGGGTGGTTCATGAAAATATTTTTAACCCTATCATTGTGCTTCCAATCGGGTCTGCTCTGAGCAACACAATCGGCCTCGCACGGGGAGAAACCGGTGTATTCGTGTTCATTATGTTGTTCTCGATTATGACTTCATACTTCATCCTCATCATCTCTGCCAAGTGCATCGACTACCTTGGGCTTGCCAAGAGGGATGAGCCCGATGATTGGTGGGAAGAGGATTATGATTCTGACGAGTATGAGTCGGCGTACTAAGCAACGCTCAGTTCCCGATCATCCATAACCAATCCGTAGTTCGCGGCATCAATAAGGTTTGTACTTCATGTCGTCAGAGTTTTCCAAAGGCATCTTCCGTGTAGGATCAAACTACCTCAGGTTGGTGCTCACGGTGTCTCTTGGCATCATGATCGTGCCTCTGATTCTTGACGGGGCGAGTGATGTCGGTTTCGGGCTTTGGGGTTTGCTCGGGGCGACCGCGGGCTTGGGCAATATGTTCAAAGAGGTCGTGCAAACAAGCATGAACCGTGAACTCGGCGACGCCTACCACTCCGGCGATGACCACAAGTTTCGTCAAGTATTTAACAGCGCATTGGTCGTTGCTGGGTGCGCCACACTCTTCGGCATCCTGATCTATGCGACTATTTATATCGTCGTCCCGCTGCTCAACATCGATGAGGGTTGGCTCGAAGCTGCCCGGATGATCATCATCTATCA
>CAJXXI010000083.1 GCA_913062615.1 uncultured bacterium
GTTGTACGCTGGACGGTACAGTTTCCAGAGGTCCTTTTGGGTCAGCGGTTCGGTTGGTTCGATGTGCGCGGTGCAGAGCACGCCTCGGACCATGTCGATCGCGGTGATGGTCGCGTCGAGATCAATATCGCCGAGTGCTTGGAAGACCTCGGCGAGATGGCGATGACCCGATGGGCTGTAGGTTCGTGCGGTCCGAGCGCGAACTGGGTGGTGTGATCCGGCGCTTGCTTGGGCGCCGGCTTCGGATGAGCCAACCTTGATATCAGCGATCGCACGCTTGATCAATCCTGCACGCGCTAGAGGAAGCAGGGCAAGGTTCATTGCGGTGGCGTTGCACCCAACGCCAGAGATGAGTGAGGCGCCAGCGAGCTGATCGCGTGAGAACTCGGGGAGTCCGTAGACGGCTTGGGAAAGCATCTCAGGGTTTGGATGCGTGTCGCCGTACCATGATGCATAATCCTCAGGGTCACGAAGTCGAAAGTCTGCCGAGAGATCAATGACCAGCGGGGCGAGTGATCTCCATCGCTCGATATCGCCCGCGGCTTTGCCGTGGGGCATGCACAAGAAGAGCACATCGCAAGGCTCGATCTCATCGGGGACCGAGTATACGGTCGCAAGATGACCACGGAGATTCGGATGCGAACGGTGCACGGGCTGCCCTTTCAGTGCCCGTGAGGTCACTTGCCCGATAGTTGCGTGTGGGTGGGCGAGCAGGATTCGGAGAAGTTCACCCCCGGTGTAGCCGCTGCCGCCGACGATTGATGCGGTGAAACTCATGAACTGATAGCCTCGTGTACAAGTTGGGCGGCCGGGGATTGGGTTCTGGTTTGCGCGTGTATTTCGGCGATCTCGGCGGCATGCCTGGCGACATGTTCGGCGATATTCACGCCGGTGGTCTCGATCGAGTTGCGGAACTCCATCGAATGATTGAGCTCGTTGACGAGCAGACCTTGGATCGGGCATTCGAGCAGGTCAACCGCTGCGATGTCGGCGCCGGTTGCCATGACCGCGCGGATGGAGAGATCGCGGAGTTCATCGGTGAGTTCGATGCCCTGGGCGGTCGCTCCGCGTGCGGTGTTGGTGACCCAGTGGTCGGACGAGCGAGCGATGGCGGCGATGGGTTGCCCGCCGACGACAAAGACACGGATGTCGCGACCGGGCTTGTCGATGTGTTCCTGGATGTAGAACACATTCTGTGAAGCCGATCCGAGTGTTTCTCGATGTTCCAAGATCGCTTCGGCGGCGTCTTGGTCATTCATCCGAGCCACGAGCCGACCCCATGAGCCCACCGTGGGCTTGATCACCGCAGGATATCCGAGCTGCTCGACGGCTTGGAGCCCGCTCTTGGCGTTGGTGGCGACACGAACGCGTGGGGTCGATACATCGGCGTTGGACAGGGCGATTGTGGTCGCGAGTTTGTCTGAGCAAGTCAGGATCGCACTCAACGGATTGATGCACCTGATTCCGTATCCTTCGAGAATGCGGACGGAGTTGAGCGTATTCGTCAGGCTCAACGACCGGTCGATCACCGCGTCGTATTGGCTCCATTCGCCCTGATCCATCGGGTCAAAGACAACTCCCCGGATATCAACAGGGGTGACATCCACCCCGATGTTTTCGAAGGCATCGAGGAGCAGCCGCTCTTCGGTTCGTAGTCGTGTATAGGTCATTGCAATTCGCATAATGAGCTCTCGTTGTGTGATGTTGGAATAGAAATCAAGGCGTAATACAAAGGCTTTACTCGCCCCAGTCTTCTTCAACCTCAGGGGCCAGTTCAAGGGTGATTGGGGCGGTGTTAACGACCTCAAGTTCCGAGCTGCAATCTGTGCAGTTGGCAATTTCGCCATTGAGTGGCGCACGGTTAAATCCGACGGAGGCATCGCATTCTGGGCAGGCGGCGGTAACAGTTGCTTGGGTCATGATGTGGTTCCTTTGGGTGTGGTTGCCGGTTAGGCGGTTGTAAAAATTAACGATTGACAAAGAAAAACCCCTGATGTTCATGTCAGGGGTGCGTTTCGATCTGGTTTGCTTATGGAGCGTTAATCGCTCGTGCAGACCTCAATCAGAATCGCAGCCCAAACGCGTTTTGCGTCTTTGGCTTTCGATTTGATCGATTTTTTATTGGTCTGGAGCAGATTCATGGGCATGACTGTACTCTGTATCGGATGAATGTCAACAAATGAGAGAGCGATATTCAACTTTTTACAAAAACAATGAACAGTAGCTGGAATGGCGTGCCAGCCGGTTTGTGTGGCAGTTTGAGATGATGTGGTAGTCATGCGATCTTCATTACGCTCAGCAACTTCAATTCCTTGTTCAATACGCTATGGATCCGCATCCTTCTGATTGGACAGAAGAACGCCGCTGCCCATGCATTGAGAATGGTACAGAATACGGGGAGTTCACCGTGTTGGACGGTTGGTATTGTGTTCGCAGAATCAAGACAGCGCGCACCGAACCGATGCGAGGCTTGAGCCGTATACTCAGACAACACGCGTTCTTCCTCGGCCTACATTGTGAATATCTTGCGGCTGAGGAGGCACGCCCAACGCAACGGAGACACGCATGTCCAAAGCCATCACCCTCGCCAAGTTCACCCTCGCTTTCGTGATAATCGCCGGCGGCTTCTCGCTCATCATCGGCTCGCTCATGGGCGGCGGGATGTCCAGCAGAAGCTATGACAAGTTGAAAGGTATCAACACTGACACACGCTCGATTTTCGTCCAGGCAGTCCTCATCGAGACCAACGCCAACAAAGTCCAGCCCGCCGCCCTTCCGGTGCCCGGCGCGCAACTGACCGATGCAGGCTTCGCCGATCTACTCACACAGGCCGACCGCCTCCGTGGCACAGAAGGCACACGCATCCATACCCCCGCTCTGCTTGTCCAGCACGCCGAGACCGGCAGCATCACCATCAAACTCGGCGATCGCGCCTTCGACGCAGTCATATCGCCCAGCGTCATCGACACCAAGCATGGCCCGGTTCTTCGCGTGGCGATCCAGGTCCAGCGCACGGATACCGACTCGGGCGCAACACCTCGAGAGCTGACCTTTGCCACGGCGTATACCGCCGCCCCGGGCAACACAGTGGTGCTTGACCTGGCCGACTTAGGACTCCCGGGCACCCGTGCAGTGCTCGCCCTGCGCACCACGCTCATCGACCCCACTCCAAAGGCAGCCAACTGACGCCCGTAGCAAGCAGGATGAGAACCCAGGCTAACTCTTGATTATTACCGCCAGCGTATATGCTGCGATTTCCGACCGCGTCGTATTCGTAGATATCTGGTCATATCGCGAGGAATCATCGCTGTGATCCCATTGATGGCCGAATACATCCACAGCAGACAGCTGTCCATTGAGAGATTCGGGCCGAGTCAGACTATTTCTCGGCTGCCGTTTGGTATCTCGTGGCACTTTATCTCAGCTTTTGATCCACGCCATCATCTTCATCTGGTATCCTCAGGTTCAATGGATTTTGATAGAAGGAGTACTGACCCGATGAAGCATCTTTATTTTACTCGCCTTGTGATGACTGTGATCACCATTTCTGGGTGCAACGCACTAGCACAAGATGGCAACTTGCATGCGAACTCTGATCATGGTTCTGGCTGGGTTGAACTTTTCAACGGGCAAGATCTCACAGGGTGGGCATGCCAGGGCGACCTAAACGCATGGGGTGTTGTCGATGGCGAACTTGTCACGCTCAATCCGGGCAAGGGCTGGTGGCTGCGGACTGACAAAATGTACCGCGACTTTGAGCTGATGCTCGACTTCTGGATGCCCGAGGGCGGCAACTCTGGTGTTGGGATTCGAGGTTCATCAAATGGCGATCCGGCCTTTAGCGGCTTCGAAGTTCAGATCCTTGATACCTTCGGGCAAGACCCCGCCGACCACACCTGTGGGTCGGTCTACACCGCGATCACGGCTTCAGAAATGGCGGTCAACCCGGCGGGGCAATGGAATACCTACCACATCAAAGTCATCGGCGACTCTGTTGATGTCACACTCAATGGTGTCCATATTCTTGACGATGAATCACTGGATGAGCGGGGTTATTTTCGATCTGTCGAGCAGCCGTTGCCGCTCGATGCTCGGGCAACAACGGGGTATATCTCGCTGCAAGACCATGGGCATGCGTTCCGGTATCGCAATATCAGGATCAAGGATTTGTCGGTTGATCCAGAACCCGACGGGATGATCCCGCTGATCGATCAGGATCTTGACAACTGGTTCGCCGAGGATAAGGCGGTCTGGACGAATGAGGGCGGATCGCTCTTTGGTCGTAAGGGCCCGGGGCATCTGTTTACCAAAGCGAGCTACACAAACTTCGAGATGCGGGCATTGGTCAAGGTCAATGACCATGGGAACTCCGGGATGTACTTCCGCGTCAAGCCCAACCCTGATGCGAACAATCCTTGGCCGATCGGCTACGAAGCCCAGGTCGACAATCACGATCCCAAGAACTTTACCGGAGCGGTCTACGACAAGGCTTGGGCAAAGGGTGTTGACAAGCCGATCACCCGCGATGACGCGTGGTTTGATTACCGGGTTCGCGTCGAGGGCGAACATGTCCGGACATGGATCAACGGCCGGCTGAGGGGCGATGCACACCTGAGCGAGTTTGATTCAGGGCATCTGGCGGTGCAGGGGCATCACGATGGCAATGTCATCGAGTTTCGTGATATCCGGATCATCGAACTCGACTGAAGATTCATCAAGACCTGATTCACTTACGCCCAGTTGATCTGGGCGTTTTTCTTTGCACTCTCGACGCACAACTCAATAAAGCGAACACCTTGTGTGCCGGCATCCATCCTTGTTGCGAGTTGAGCAAGCCGGGATTCGTGTACGCCATCGTTCTGGGCGATAATCGCGTCGATCGCGCCGCGATAGATATTGGAGAAGGCTTCGAGGTAGCCTTCTGGGTGCCCGGGCGGTGTGTGCGATGAGATGACTGCGTCGCTGTGTACATCTGGGCCGCCTCGGGTATAAGTGACCGTATTGGCACCGAGCATGGTGACCCGTAGGTCATTTGCTGCTTCTTGGTACCACTCAAGACTGCCTTGATCGCCGTAGATTCGGAGGGAGATGCCGTTGGCTTGACCGATGCAGATCTGTGATGCGGTGAGGACTCCATGGGCGCCGCCATGGTAGTTGATCATCACCGAGGCGTCATCGTCGAGTGTACGGCCGGGGACGAACGAGTTGAGTTTGGCGTAGAGTGATTCTGGCTCTAGCCGGGTGACGAATGAGATCAGATTCTCTGCGTGCGTCCCGATATCACCGAGCGCCCCGCCCAGCCCGGCTCTGGCGGGATCAGCACGCCAGCTCGCCTGCTTGTGCCCGGTTGATGCTAAATCAGAAGCAAGCCATCCCTGGTGGTATTCGAGGAAGACCTTGCGGATGGTGCCCAGCGTGCCATCGTGGACCATCGCTCGTGCTTGGCGGATCATCGGATAGCCGGTGTAGTTGTAGGTGACGCAGCAGACCAGGGCTTTGGAATCGGCCAGCTCTTCGAGCTCACGGGCTTGGGCCGATGATTGCGTTGCGGGTTTATCGAGCACCACATGAAAGCCGTGCTCAAGGGCGAGCTTGGCGATCGGGTAGTGTGTGTCGTTTGGTGTGACGATCGAAACAAAGTCCACACGATCGGGACGCTTTGATTCTTGTTCGAGGAGTTGCTGATAGTTTGAATAGGAACGATCAGGATCGAGCCCGAGTGCTTTGGCGCTGGCGATCGATTTGTCGGCTGTCGACGAGAGCGCTCCAGCGACGAGCTGGGCTCTGGAGTCAAGTGCGATGGCGCGCCGATGAACCTGCCCAATGTTGGCGTCGATCCCGCCTCCGATCATGGCGTAGGTGAGTCGATTCTTCATGATTGTTCCCCGTTTTTTCCATCGGTATCGAACGCCGCGTCGAAGCTGTGATTCGATGACGGGAAATCTATTGCGCGGACAAAGTCCACCGCTTCGCTTGCGCCAAACTCACGATCCATCGCGGAGTCTTCCCATTCCACGCTCAACGGGCCGGCATATCCGATGCGGTTGAGTGCGCGGATGATGCCCTCGAAGTTGACTTCGCCACGCCCGGGCGAGCGGAAATCCCATCCTCGGCGGTGATCGCCGAACCCGAGATGTCCGCCGAGGATCGAGTTGGTGCCGTCGAGCGTTGTTGCCGCATCTTTTATATGGACATGGAAGATCCGGTCGGGGAATCGGTTGATGAGCTTCACCGGATCCAAGCCCTGCCAGATCAGGTGCGATGGATCGAAGTTGATCCCGAAGGCTTCGTGTCCACCAAGAGCATCAAGCGATCGCTCGAAGGTGACGAGGTCGTAGGCGATTTCTGTGGGATGGACTTCGAGTGCGAACTTGACGCCTTGCTGGGCGAACACATCGAGGATTGGTTTCCATTGCGATGCAAACTGCTTGTACCCGGCGTCGATATCTTCATTGGTCGTGGGCGGGAAGAAGTAGAGCTTGTGCCAGCTCGGTGAGCCGGTGAAGCCGTTGACGACGCCGATGCCGAGCTTCTTGGCTGCGATTGCCGCGTTCATCATATCCTGCGCTGCTCGTTGCTGTACACCGACCGGATCGCCATCGCCCCAGATCCGATCGGGGAGAATCGATCGATGCCGATCGTCGATCGGATCGGACACAGCCTGCCCGACAAGGTGATTCGAGATCGCAAAGCAGGAGAGATCATGCTTGGCGAGGATATCGAGTTGCCCCTGACAATACCCGTCTTCACTCAATGCCCGGTCGATCTCGAAGTGATCGCCCCAGCAGGCGAGTTCGAGCCCGTCGTATCCCCATTCGTTGGCTTTGGATGCGAGCGTTTCGAGGGGCATATCTGCCCATTGGCCGGTGAATAGGGTGACGGGTCTGGTCATTAGTTTGGCTCCTCAACTAGGCCGCGATGCAACGGATGTGCATTTCTGATATCCTCTGCGGACGCAATTGAGCGAACGCACACCAGCAGGATACACCAAAATGGAACCCAAAGAACAAAGACTCGGCGGAATCGTCGGCATTCAACTCTCGGTCATGATGTTTCTCCAGTTCTTCCTCTGGGGAGCGTGGTATGTGACGATGGGCCCATTCATGGGGACATCGGGGATGAAACCCGAAACGATCGGGTGGGCGTACACCGTTGGCCCGATCGCTGCGATCGCCTCGCCGTTCTTTCTTGGGTTGGTCGCGGATAGATTCTTTGCCACTGAGCGGATACTCGGCATTCTTCATCTTCTTGGCGGCGCAATGCTCTGCTTGGCGCCGCTGGCAGCCGAGAAATCTTCAACGCTCTTCCTCGTTGCAATCTTGCTGCACATGCTGTGCTATATGCCCACGCTCGGGCTGACAAACACACTTGCCCTCCACAACATGACCAACGCCGAGAAGCAGTTCCCGCTCATCCGGGTGTTTGGAACCATCGGATGGATTGTTGCCGGGTTGATGATCTCTCAGATGCAAATTGATACGTCGTCGAAGATGTTCTACCTGGCTGGCGGATCTGGGATTCTGCTTGGGATCTATAGTTTCTTCCTCCCGCACACGCCGCCGCCTTTGAAGGGGCAGAAGTTTTCTGCGAGAGACGCGCTGGGACTCGATGCGTTGTCGTTGCTCAAGGACCGCTCGTTTGCAACCTTCGCGGTGTGTTCATTCCTGATCTGTATCCCGCTCGCGGCGTACTACAGCTTCGCGGGAAGGTTTGTTGGCGATATGGGTGTTGAGAAAATCGCACTGACCATGTCGACCGGGCAGATGTCCGAAATCGTATTCATGGTGGTGATGCCGATCTTCTTCGCACGCTTTGGGGTGAAATGGATGCTGGCGATCGGCATGCTCGCGTGGGTCGCTCGGTATGGATTCTTTGCGGGGGCTGGGGACGAGCAGATCAAGTGGATGGTGCTCAGCGGCATCGTGCTCCACGGCATCTGCTATGACTTCTTCTTTGTCACCGGACAGATTTATACCGATCAGGTTGCAGGCTCAAAGATCCGCGGGCAAGCGCAAGGGTTCCTTGTGCTGATCACCCAAGGGCTCGGGATGCTTATCGGCGCCCAGCTCTCGGGCAAACTCGTCGCGAAATATACGACTGAGATCGACGGGGTCAGCACCACCGATTGGCAACAGGTCTGGATCTATCCCGCAGCGTTTGCGATGATCATCCTTGTGGTGTTTGTGGTGCTGTTCAAGAACCCGGAATCGAACGGGGCGAACAATGAGCCTGCAGAACAAGAGAACGATTCCTAGAGCGAGACTTTGAGACCGATGCTTATGCTCTGGCTCTGCGCTTCGAGCACATCGGCGACCATCGCGGCATCGTTCATGGATGTTGTGTTGGTGTCGGTTTTTCCTGAGATCAGATCGATCATGTAGCGGATCTCGCCGTCGTAGCCGGAGAGATTGCCGACATCGATCGGTGTTGATGTGTCAGCTTTGTGGATAATGAGCTGGTTGTCTCGGTTGATATCGAAATCGATGGTGGCGTGTTGGCAGGCGATGGTGCATCGCATCTCAAAGCCGGCCGCGGGCTGATGATCCCAGGCGGCGTGGGCGAAGACATGGACCGGACCATCGGCGAAGTGAAAGTGTGTGCTCAGGTGCAGGCCGTCGCCTACGGTGGTGACAGCTTGGGGGACGCCGAAGCAATGGACGATGAAATCGGTGTCATGGATGTGGAGATCGTGGAGTACGCCTCCGGATCGGGATTCGTCTGCGTAAAACTCTGCTGCCCAAGTGGGGCGAGAGCCTAGGCGATGGAAGACGGCGCTGCGGACTGTTCCGAACTGCTTTGAATGTATAAGTTCTCGCATTTTCAACCACGCGGGCCAGAACCGCATGCACATCGCGGGGATGCAAATACGCCCGGATTCGTTGGCCACAACTGTGAGTTTGTGGACATCTGCCGGATTTATTGCGATGGGTTTCTCGACGAGCACATGCTTGGCGGCATTGAGGGCTTGGATTGCCAGATCGACATGCGTGTCGGTGTGGGTGCAGATGGAGATGAGATCGATATCTGGTCGATCGATGAGTTCCTGTGCATCACGGAGCAGTGTGATCTGTGAAGTGTCGATCTCTGAGTCTGCAGAGGCAATGTTGCCGACGGAATCTTTGGGTTGATCGAGTGATTGAATCCCGGAATCGGCGATCGCGACAACTTTGCACGGAAATCCATCATGTTGTGCACATTGATAGGCTTTGGTGTGGGTTCGTCCCATGAAGCCGAACCCGATCACCCCGACGCGTATCTCTTTTTTGGTGTGTAGATCATTGCTCACTGTGGGCACCCATGTTTCACCGCGATCTCGCGTGCTCCGATGATATCTTCAATACGACCAGTACCCGATTCTCGCTCAATGAGAACATTGATCGTATTGGAGAGCGATTGAATTACTCGGAAGAAATGCCCCCAATCGACCGAGCCTTGCCCAACGGGGACTTCAGATCCCCATGTGCCAGGCTGCTGTGTTGGGATCGCGTCCTTCATATGGACTTGCACGATGTGGTTCTTGAGCAGCTCGATCGCGGTTGCGGGATCGTCCATGCCATAGAGGATCATGTTGGCGGGGTCGAAGTTGATGCCGACATTGGCGAGCCGAGGGTCGGCGAGTAGTTCGAGCAGTGTTTGTGCGTGTTCTTGACCGGTTTCGAGCCCCACGCGGATCCCGAACTCTCCAAAGACATCGGCGATCGCTTGGATGCGATCGATCATCGTATCTCGTTCGTTGGCATCATCTTCGGGGATAAACCCGGCATGGAATGTGACGAGATCGAGCCCGAGCTGGTGGGCGATCTTCGCGTTGGTGCGGGCACGGGCGAGATTTGGTTCCCAGTGTTCATCCGGGCGGAGGCCTCCGGTTTGTTTGATGGATTCGAGCGAAGAATAATCTTCCCCAATAGTGGTCATCATCCCCGAACAGATGCTGATGTTTGCACCTACGAGTGACTTCACTACGGCTTCAAGCTGCCATTCGCCGCTGGCAAGTGGGTCCAGAGCGATCTGGATATACGACAGTTTGCACTGATGGACAGCTTCAATAAAATCGTTGCAACCATTCGGGCTCAGCGACCATGAACATACACCAAGAGTTTTCAGCATTCAGTTCCCCTTGTGGATTGTAAATCCCATGAGATCATGGTACGCTGGCACACTGAGCAATATCACCCCGCACCCACCATATAGAGGTAGCTGAGATGACGGAAAAAAATACCAATCAAGGATCCACAAAGCCCGGCGGATCCCGGCGTACATTCCTCGCACAGTCTGCAGCCCTCGCCGGGATCGCCGGCGTCGCGGGGATTGGAATGATGGGGGCAGGAGAGGTCTCCAATACATCGCGTACGCTCGTTCCGACCGTCAGATCATCGAAAGGATCGCGTCCCAAAGCGGGCGAATCGATCCGTATGGCGATCATCGGCACCGGCGGCATGGGCGGCGGGCATCTGCACGCGTTCATCGCTTTTGCGAACTCGGGTAAGGCGGATGTCAAACTCGTCGCGCTCTGCGATGTGTGCGATTCGAGGCTCAGCGGCGCCAAGAAGGCAGCCGAAGAAAAACAAGGGTTCGATGTCGATACCTACACCGACTATCGCGAACTGCTCAAGCGTGACGACATCCATGCGGTGCTGATTGCATCTCCTGAGCATTGGCACGCCCAGCATATTATCGATGCACTCGAAGCGGGCAAGGATGTGTACACAGAGAAGCCGATGACATTGCGTTTGGATCAAGCGATGCAGGTCCGCAAGGCGGTACTTGCTCGTCCTGACCAAATCTTCCAGGTCGGCACGCAGATGATCATGCTGCCCAAATACAACAAAGCACGCGAGGTGATCAAGTCCGGGTTGATCGGCAAGCCGGTCTGGTCGCAGACGAGCTACTGTCGAAACTCAACGACGGGCGAATGGAACTACTACGGGATTGATCCTGATTGGAAGCCCGGCGTGAACCTTGATTGGGATGCTTGGCTCGGGGATCTCGGTCCACGCGAGTGGGATCCAAAGGTGTATGCACGCTGGCGTCGGTACAAGGATTTTTCAACGGGGATCATCGGGGATCTGTTGGTACATGTGATGACGCCTTTGATCTTTGCGCTTGATTCGGGCTGGCCAACACGCGTGGTCGCGACCGGGGCCCATGTGGTGGACCATGACATGGAAAACCACGATCAGGTGAATCTGACCATCCAGTTCGAGAACGGCCACACGATGGTGATCGCAGGCTCGACCGCCAACGAGGTCGGGCTCGAGACCATGATCCGTGGGCACAAAGCCAACATTTACCTCAACTCACGCCATTGCCAGATCCGTCCCGAACGGCTCTTTGTCGACGACATCGACGAGGAACGGATCGAGTGCGAGGATATTGGCAACGACCAAGATCAGCTGCGTCTGAACTGGCTCGAGTGCATCCGTACTCGTGAACCGGCCAAGAGCAATATTGATCTTGCGTCCAAGGTGTTGGTGGCTGTTGATCTCGCAACCCGATCTATGTGGGAAGGCCATGCATTCAACTTTGATCCAAGCACCATGCGTGCATCAAGATCCTGAAATCTGCAGGGTCATAGATAGCCGCTACGCCTGCCTCGGGTTTGATG
>CAJXXI010000084.1 GCA_913062615.1 uncultured bacterium
CGATCTTCTCGTCGAAAAAGACGGCGAGATGCTCACGCTACAGATTATCCGCCTGACACTCAAAGCCGATGCCAAACCAGATAACCATCGTGCCGAGATCACCGTACGGACTAATGACGAACGCAAGTCGATCTTCTCGCTGGCAACCGTCGCCCGTGTGCTCGGCGATCTCAAAATGCAACCTGTCCGCGTCACCCTCGGACGCTTGGCTGTTGGCGACCTGATTGATCGCGAGTTCCATGTGACATCCAAGTCTGGAGACGCTTTCGAGATCACAAACGTCAATGCCAACTCGATCGCGATCGAAGTAGAGTACGAGTTTACGCCTGTAGACCCAGAACTTCGCAACGACTGGATTGTCCGGATCAAGGGCAAAGTCGTCAACGCGGCTCCACGGTTCAACACCCAGCTTCATATTGTCTCCAATGTAGAAGATGAAGAGAACCTCACCGTGCAGATGTACGGCCAGCTGCGTCGCGAATAAGCATTGGGCTCCGAGAAAACAAGATGAAATGTGTGCAAACCATCGCGGGTGTATTGGCGATTGTCGGGCTTGGGTATATCGCCGGGGTCGGGCATTCGCTCGTGCGCGAACTCCCTGTGATCTTGGGCCCGGCCTCGAATACTAAGGCACCTGATATCAAGCCACCTGGGCCAAATACTCCTGAGACCGACGATCCTGGGATCGTTGAGCCGCCCGAAACTGATCCTGTTTCTGAATCCGACCCCGAATCAATCCCAGAGTTTGATCCGATGCTCGATGCCCCGGTGCCCGAGGGGATGCTCTCACTCCGCAAGGCGCACCAGTTCTGGCTCGAGGGGGCATACTTCGTCGACTCTCGGCTTCGCGATGAATACGACGAAGGGCACATCGCCCTCGCTGCCTATCTCACCGCAGAGACCCTCTTCACCGATGAGGGCGAAGCAGAGATGAACACCATCCCGCCCGATGCGACGGTGGTCATCTATTGCCTAGGCGGCGACGAGTGCGACGCATCGCTCAATACCAAAGCCATCCTCGAACAGTTCGGGTTTACCGATTTGTCGATTATGGGTGTTGGGTATGACGAGTGGGCAGCTGCAGGGTTACCTACAGAATCGAATATTCCTAGTAACACAGAAGAGGGCACGCCATGAGTGCCAAACGATGGGCCGAATCGATCTTGCTCCAGTTCCCGATGCGTGCTGCGCTCGGCGGGGTATTTGTCTTCGCTGCATTCACCAAGATCAGCAATATTCAAGCGTTCGCCTTTGCGATCAAAGGGTTCAAGATCCTTGATCCTGACAAGCACGGGCACCTGATTGTCAGTGCTGCGTACACGATGCCTTGGGTCGAGATGATCGCGGGTGTGCTTTTGGTCCTTGGGCTTTGGACCCGGGCTGCAGCGTTGACGATCGGGCTGATGCTCGTCTTCTTTATCGCCGCGTTGTTGCATGTGATTTTCGACTCTTCGATCGAGGCGGACTGTTCGTGCTTTGGCGACATGAACATCGTCTGCGGGTCGGCGGTCGGATGGTGCCAGGTGATCCGAGATGTGATTATGCTCATCCCGGTCGGGTACCTGCTCTGGCGCGGAGGCGGAATTGTCGGCTTTGACACGCTCCGAGAGCGAAAATCAGGCACACAGGGCGCAATTCAAGGCTCAAAACCGGGTTCGGCGGTCGATGAGGACAGAACTCGGGGCTAAACTCACCCTCCAAGAAATCAACTGATCCGTCGCTTATGGATCGAGCGTTGTTCGCTGATGATAAGCCACGAAGTCCAAGACGGAGATCAACGACATGAGCAGAATGAACTCATCAAGAGGCGGCAGCGGCGGCGGCAACCGAGACCGCAGTAGCAGCAGCAGCAGCAGCGACGACCGATTCACCGGCGGCCCGGCACCAAAGGCAACCAAAGAATCAGGCAAGGGCATCGAATACTGTGATTACAAGGATTTCGAAACCTTGCGTCGCATGATGACACCCAACGGCAAAATCTACGGGCGTAAACGCTTGGGCACCAACGCACGCCAGCAACGCATGGTCGCACGAGCTATCAAGCGGGCACGCTTTATGGGCTTGCTCCCATTCACCAGCGCGACGCTCTGAGTGACCCTCTAGCTAATAACTAGATATAAACTGACACAGCGATTGAACAGGCCCGGAAGCATCCGGGTCTGTTTTTATATCCAGACATTCCTATCATCAAGCATGACCGTATACGAACGAGATTATCAATCCGTAGCAATGGCACTCGCCCAGGTCCAAGGCAATCGACATCGACGCATGGGCGAGGTGTGCGATGTGCTCTGGCGATTTTTCAAGGACCAGGGCGTGTCGTGGGTTGGGTTCTATGAGAAGGACGATGATGCCGACCAGATGAGCCTGGTGTGTTCACGCGACAAGCCCGCGTGCTCGCCCATCGAGCTCCGGGGCGCATGCGGGATGTGCTGGGAAAAAAAACGCCCGATCATTGTCAACGATGTGCACAATCTGGGCGAACGCTATATCGCGTGCGACCCCAAGGATAAGTCCGAGATTGTGCTGCCGATGTTTAATAGCGATGGGTCGTGCTATGGCGTGCTTGATCTCGATTCGTTCGATCGCAACGCGTTTTATGAGCATGACCTGATCGAGCTTCGTCGGCTGATGGAATCGACCGCGATCAGCTGGCCTGCGCCCCATATACCTGCTTTGATTTATTGAACACCAAGAGTTCAACGCGAAGATCGCGAAGGGCTCGAAGCGGGAATAAACTCGCGTGCGTAGTTGTTTTTTTGGTATGAAATCACACGACCAAACCATTGAGCGGTATGGAAATGCAAAGAAACGAGAGCCAAACCCGGCGTGTCGGACGGGGATGTTTTCGACCGGGCTGATGAAATCAGGGTGCCCGAGCTGTTTGATTGCTGGGCTTGCGATCATGCCGATCGAGATGGCGGCGAGGGGTGTGAAAAAGATGGTTGCAGGGGCTGGCGGGAATGAAGTCCCGCTCGATTAAAACGGGATCGGTGCTTTGAAGGTCATCTGCTTGCCGGTGATTGGATGATAAATCGTCAGCATTGAAGCATGGAGCATCAGTCGCGTGGTTGTGTCTTGGGCGTTGGGGTTGTACATCTCGTCGCCGACGATTGGTGCACCAAGCCCGGCGGTCTCCGCTGGATCGTTCGTGCCCATGGTGTCCTCCCCCACGGTGGTGATCAACGGATGGGCAGCATGGACCCGGAGTTGATGCGTTCTGCCGGTGTGAGGCTCGAACTCGACGCGTGTCACAGGGTTGCCTTCGAATGTTTCGCGAGCGAGAACCGTATAGTGAGTCACCGAAGGCTTGCCTTGGATGTAATCGACGAGCATCAGCGGGCGGACATCCATATCTTTGCGCATCGGGCAGTTGATGGTGCCCTCATCATGTTCGAGGTGCCCTTCGAGCAGGGCGACATAGCGTTTTTGGACTTTTCGTTGCTCGAACTGACGCGAGAGGTTCCGGTGGGTGTTGGGATCGAGGGTGAGGATCATGACCCCAGAAGTGGACATATCGAGGCGATGGCAGGTGATCGGGCCCGTCGCGAGGGGGAAGAGGTCCTCGATGCGTGAACGGAGACAATCTTTTTTCTCGGGCGCGATGCCGGGCACGGTCAAAAGACCAGATTGCTTATCCACGATCACGAAGTGGTCGTCTTCGTGCAGGATCGTCGGGATGCCTGTTGGCGGGCAATAGACCATCTCGGGGAGTGGGCCCTGATTCACGCGCCGGATATTGCCAGATTCGGGTTGTTGAGACCTAGTATCATTCATACAACCGGAGTGTATCCGGCAAAGGAGAATGATCGATGAAATCTGCTGCAATTGTGTCCCTGTTCTGTGCAACTGGTTTGGCGTGTGGGATGGCTTTGGCCTCGAACCCGAACCCAAACCCAGAGTGGGATAACCAATGGCCAACCCTCGAGACCGAGTTTCTCACCGGGCATGTCCAGCTGACTTCAGAGACCAAGTTCATCAAAGCCGGCGAGAGCTATTTCTCGCCTGATGGTCGGATGGTGATTTTCCAGGCGATCGAAATCCCCGCAGAGGGTGAAGAAGCCGACGCCCATTATGCGATGTACGTCGCCACGGTGAAGCGTGACGACGATGGGAGCATCATCGGACTCGGGCAGGCTGGCATGGTGTCATCGGGCAATGGCTCGGCGAACACTTGTGGCTGGTTCCACCCGTCGGAACCGATGCGGATCCTCTTTGGTACCACAATCACCGCTCCAAGCAATCAAGATGTTGTTGGATTCCAACGCAAGACCTCGAAATACTCTTGGAAGTTCCCCACCGAGATGGACATCGTCGCGGGTGATCTGAGCATGACCTATGTGCTCTCGGACGATGCGACCACACGAGCGAAAAAACTCGCTGACGAGGACCCGAGCGCAACGCCTGATCTGTCGATGGATGACATTATCTCGGTACCAACAATCAAAAACGCGAGCCCGGTCTGGGAACGCGAAGGATACGACGCGGAGGGGTCATGGTCACCCGATGGACGCCACATCCTCTATACTCAACTCGAACCGGGTTCAAACAACGGCGACATCTGGATTTATGACTCAGCCGACGGATCGCACCTGGCATTGATCACCGCCGACGGCTACGACGGCGGCCCGTTCTTCTCACCCGATGGACAATCAATCTGCTATCGTTCGGATCGTCGCGGCGACAACATGCTTCAGATTTTCGTCGCTGATTTACAGTTCGATGAATCAGGCAAGGTCGTCGGCGCGGTCGAAACACAGCTCACCGACAACGAGCATGTCAACTGGTGCCCGTTCTACACACCCGACGGCAAATACTTGCTCTACGCGACAAGCGAACAGAGCCACGGCAACTACGAAATCTACGCGATCGACTCATCGGGCGATTTCTCGATGGAAGAAACCCCACGCATGCGTGTTTCGCAGGCTCGCGGGTTTGACGGATTGCCCGCGTTTACTGCTGATGGGCAGTGGATGATCTGGACCGCCCAACGCGGCGCAACGCGTGATGGCGAAGAGCGTCCGAGCAGCCAGCTTTGGGCCGCAAAGGTGAATCTCGATGCGATCGACAAGGCGTATCAAGCAGAACGCAAGGCGATCCTTGACAAGAACGAGGCGGATGCGTTCGAGAACTACATGCCCGGCGACTGATCGTTCATCCGCTGGAGAATAGATCAGAATGATCGAGCCTGACGATTATGGATTGAACGATGTGCAAACATTTGCGCACATTGGCGATCCTTCGCCATCGCCCGATCATTCTCGGTTTTGGCGCAAGTGGTACGAGAGATTGGTACATGATTCGCCGGTGCTTTGTGTACGCACGGGTGTGGATGAATCTGATCCGAGCGCGACGCACGAGTTTATCTCGACGGGCGGCGTGCGGATCGGGTGTGCGCTGGTGCTGCCGAGCAATAACCGCCCGGTGCGGGCATCGCTGGTGAGCGTACATGGATACAAGCACACTCAAGCACTCAAAGATTCAACCCGTCGATGGCAATCGATCGCCGACACGGGGGTTGCGGTCTTGGTGATTCGGTTGCGAGGATATCCTGGATCACAGATCGGGATCGGCGACATGACCACGCCCGATCAACTCGGCGCAGGATGGATCGGGCGCGGGTTCGCCAGCGAGCACCATGAAGATTGGATATTGCCCGACGCGGTTGCTGATGTGTGCAATGCGTGCCGAGTGATGCGCAATGCGTTGTTGCACCGTGACACAGATGTGCCGATCACGATTGATTCGACGATTGATCATCCCGGCATATTCCTCACAGGCAAATCGCTCGGCGGCGGGCTGGCAACGATCGCGGCCGGGCAGTTGATCGGAAAACTCTCGGGCGAATCGATTATCGATCGGCTCGCGATCTCCCTGCCTTCGCTGGGGGCTTGGAACTGGAGATTGGCGCATCGTCAATCAGGGACGACCCTCGATATCCAAAGGATTCTGACGCCTCACAATAATCGAAGCAGCGAGTTGATCCATCGGCTTCGATTGTGCGACGCGGGGGTGCATGGACGCAAGGTACGCGTGCCCACTCTTGGAATGCTTGCCCGCAAGGATGATGTCGTACCCGCCCCGACAGCTGCGGCGGTGTTCAACTCGATAGATGCTGATCCGGGTCGCAAGTGGCGATTCGTGGTTCCCTATGGTCACTTCGAAGGTGGGATCGCCAACGCGCGTCGTCATGCGCTCTTCGAACGGGCGATGGTCGACTTCTTTGATCCGTCCCGGGCGACTATAGCTTCGATGTCCCCCTGGGAGCCAATTCTTCACGAAGGCACCGCCGGGCCCGACAGCCCCTAATATCTAGGTGCCTACGCTTGCGACTCAACCAGATATGAAATGAGCATTGTAATGAACCCAACGATTGAAACCTTGATGACCGGGCTGATTGATTACGCGGGATTATTCCCGCCCAGCAAGCTGCCGATGGAAACCGCGGTCGAGAACTATGCCAAGTATCTGCGCAACGAGCACGAGGGTTTTCTCTCGCGGTTCATCTGCACGGTGCCAAGGCTCGAAGAGCTGAGCAAGCACGCAGCGATGATGATGCCCGGGACTTATGCCACGAGCGGATATCGCGAGAACGCGGACATGCAAGACCCGTGGCAAATCTCGGCGGTGATCGTTGGCAATCTCGAAGAGAACCTTGAAGAGATTTACAAGTTCAACGAGCACCACGACAACGAAGAGCACGGGCTGGCGATGGTTGATGTGATCGAGATGAAGATCGACTCGCCGAGCGATGTCGATGAGATTATGGATATATTGCCCGCAATGATCGCGCCGGCCTTTGAGATTCCGGGCGATGTTATTATTGGTGGCGACCCACGCGGATTCGTCGCCGCGATCGCTGGGAACCAGGCCGCGGCCAAAATCCGTTGCGGCGGGGTAACACCCGATCTGTTCCCGGCATCGGTGGACATCGCACGGTTTATGCACGCGTGCAACGCGGCGGATGTCGCGTTCAAAGCGACGGCTGGGCTTCATCATCCGATCCGGGCCGAGCAGGCACTCACCTATGAACCCGACGCGCCCAGAGCGGTGATGCACGGGTTTATCAATGTGTTCCTCGCGGGCGCCTTTGTGCGATCGATCAAAGGGTTCGATCTGGACACGACCATCGCGGTGCTCGACGAGACTGATCCCAAGGCGTTTGTGTTCGACGACAAACAGGTGTCATGGCGCGATGTCCTGCTGCCGATCGTGTCATTGGCAAGGGTGCGAGAAAGCTTTGCGACGAGCTACGGGAGCTGCTCGTTTGACGAACCCTTGGCGGATCTCAAAGCGTTAGGGCTGCTCTAAAAGATCAACTACTCGCTCATCGCATCGAGCTGGTCGTCATCGCCCTCAAGCTGCATCTTGAGCAGCTCGGCATATCGCCCGTCGCGTTCCATCAGCTCTTCGTGCGTGCCAACCTCACGGATCCCGCCTTCTTCGATCACCACAATGCGATCGGCGTGACGGATCGTGCTCAGGCGATGCGCGATCACGAAGCTCGTTCGATCTTTCATCAGCCGTGCCAATGACCGTTGGATCAAGCGTTCGGACTCCGTATCGAGCGAGCTGGTGGCCTCGTCGAGGATCAATATCTTTGGATCAGCCAGGATCGCCCGTGCAATCGCGAGGCGTTGTTTTTGGCCACCCGAAAGCCGCACGCCTCGTTCGCCGACGATGGTGTCGTATTCATAATCGAGTTCGACGATAAACCGGTGCGCGTTGGCTGCGCGGGCGGCCGCCATGATGTCGTCCATCGACGCATTCCGTTTGGCGTACCCGATGTTGTCGGCAACGGTGCCATCGAAGAGGAACACATCTTGTTCGACGATGCCAAGGAGCGAGCGGTATTGTTCGATGGGGATGGTGGTGAGGTCGATGCCGTCGATTGAGATAGACCCTTGGGTTGGATCGTCGAATCGAGCGATCAGATTGCACAGCGTGGTCTTTCCCGCGCCCGATGCGCCGACAAACGCGATGGTCTCGCCGGGTTCGACAATCAACGACACATCATGGAGCACCAGATCGGTCCGAGCCTCTGTAACAGGCGCCCCGATATCATCGGGCGCGCTCACTTCATTCTTGGGCTTGGATCGTTTGGGATAGGCATAGCTCAACTCATCGATCACCAATCGCCCTTGCACTTGTGCGGGGTCGATTGAGTTGGTGGGTGTGATTTCGGCAAACTCTTGTTTCTCTGCGAGCAAATCCAACACGCGATCGAGGGCGGCTAGGTTATTCTGAACATTCGTCGCACTGGCGACCAGTGCTTCGAGTGGGCCGAGCAGTGCGAGCAGATACGCCGAGAACGCCATCAGATCGCCGATGGTCAGTGTGCCGTCGATGACTGCGCCGCCGCCATAGATCAGGATTGCGGTCGATGCCAGCGGGATCAACAGCTGCCAGACCATCTCGACGGTGCGTGCCCACCACCATGTGTACAACTCTTGACGCGCCAGCAGGTGCCCCTCGCTCGTGAAGCGTGCAGCTTCAGAGTGTCGACGGTTGAACGCCCGGACGACGCGCATGCCCGAAAACGCCTCGGCACTCATCGCATCAATCCCCTGACGACGCGAGCGGATGTCGCGATACATCGGGCGGATCTTCACGATCCATGTCCGATGGCTCACCCAAATCGTCGGCAGCAACAGCACCGCGCCAACAACCAGCCGCCAATCGATCCAGAGTAAAACAATCAGCGTCCCTGTGAGCTGTGTGATCGCTCGCCAGGGGTTGTAGATGAGTGAGAAGATCAGATCGCCAACCCCGCCGGCGTCTTCGCGGAGGATCGATGCGACACCGCCTGATTTGAGCTGATGGATGCGATGCAAAGGCAGCTTGGACGCATGCGAGAACACCCGCTTGCGGAGTGACACCTGCACCCGTTTGGTGATCCGTGTGCATTGCCAACGCCCCCACACGCTGATCCCCACCGAGAGCACCGAGACCACCAGCATCGCGAATCCGAGCATCCAGATGAGTTCTATGCGATCGGCTTTGTCATTGGTGTACTCGCCGACGAATGCGGGCAGCCCGGTGGGACCGGGTTCGTTGGTGATGATGTAGTCAATCGCGACCTTGGTCGAGAAGGGCATCAACAATCCGAGCAAGACCGATATGCTCAGCGTGCACAGCGCTGCGATGACGGTGGATCGGAACCCGCCGAGCAATGTCACAAACGCGCCGAGCAACCCGATGAAGGATCGCTTGGCGCGTTGTGCTCGTTTGGATTCTGCGGAGACATCGACGCTTTCGTGCACCGTCAGGCGGGCATTCTTACCTCGACGGTCTTTTATATAGGCACGGAATCTAGATTTACTTGAGTTTCTTTGGGTACGCACACGAGATGCTACCCAGTGCAATCAAGCAAATCTGTTTGGCACCTTAGAATGATTCTACTTTGCTCGATGATTACCGCCGGCGTCTGACCATCACCAATCCACCCACACCCAGAAGAGCAAGGCTGCCCGGTGCTGGAACATTTGTGCCACAGCTGAAGACGACATTGAACATCGCATCGTTGTGATCGCTATCGCCACCGGGGAGACGGATATCTTCGATACCGACCACGACATCATGCGGGTTCGATGCATCGACGTTGAACTGTCCCCAGTCGTCCTCGTTGGCGGTGGAAAAGCGGTCTATCCCACCAGCGATAATCTGATATGAAAAATCAATGCGTTCGCCGAGTGCGAATCGCCCGGGCAATACGAAGCGGTCACCGACTACAGCGGAGTGGTTCGTCCACAATACGATATCGTTTCCATTTTCGAATGGGTTGAGCCAGCCCAACTCGCCAGTGTACCCGGCGTCAGAACCCAACCATATAACCTGGACCTGCGCATCATCACAAGGCGAGAAGATGCCCGGATCTTCAGTGACGGCGATGCTTGCATTGGCCGTGCTCACTCCAGCACAGATTCCAGCCAAGACCATTGTTGCGTATGCTTTGTTCATCATCTCGTGTCCCCTACTTTGAAGTCTCCGGTCGTCTTTGTACACAGAGTGTGCCTTTTTTCACCCCACAGAGCGAGTCAATGTACGAGTTGACGCCTTCGGGGCATACTACAACACCCACAGAACCACCAACCAACACTGGCACAAACGCGTTGAGTCCGGTAAGGTAGTAGCCGACACCTGATTGTTTTATTCGTCCCTGAAAGGCTCCCTGATGACATCCAAATCCAAACTCGCCCTCCACTGGAAAATTCTCATCGGGCTTGTCCTCGGAATCGTGGTCGGGTTGGTCATCAACACCATGTGGGATGCGAGCACCTGGGACTCGATGGGGGTCGATAATCCGTCGGCATGGGTCCAAGGCACCGCCATCGAGGGCGTCAACGAGCACCCCTCCTTTATCGCACACGCTGCGCTCTTCATCCGCCATCTCAACAGCTTCATTGGCGATCTGTTCATGCGTGGGCTCCGGTTCATCGCGGTGCCGATCGTGATCTTCAGCCTGATCGTCGGGGCATCGAGCCTCAACGATCTCTCCAAGCTCAGCCGCATCGGCGGCAAAACCATCGGGATCTACCTCGTCACCACCGCACTCGCAATTTCCGTCGGCTTACTCTTCGCCAACATCGTCAAGCCGGGCAACTTTGTCAGCGAGGAAACACGCGACGGGTTTGTCGCCCAGTTTGGTGACCAAGCCCAAGCCAAAATCGCGACCGCACAAGCCCCCGATGTCTGGGACACCGTCCTGAACATCATCCCCAAAAACCCGTTCAACGCGATCTCCCAGGGCAACATGCTCCAGGTCGTGTTCGCTTCGCTGCTCGTCGGCATCGCCCTCACGCTGATCAAACGCGAAAAAGCAAGGGTCGTCATCGAGTTCTTCGACGCCATGACCGATGTGATCATCAAGGTCGTCGAGATCGTCCTGATCATCGCGCCCTACGCGGTGTTCGCGCTGATCGTCGAACAGATCGCCGAACTCGGGCTTGATATCCTCGCCTCACTGGCGGTCTACTGCATGGTCGTCGTCGGCGGCTTGCTCACCATGATGTTCGTGGTCTATCCGATCGGATTCAAACTCCTCGCCGGGCTCTCGTACTCGCGATTCTTCAAAGCCATCTCTCCGGCCCAGCTCTTGGCGTTTAGTTCCGCCAGCTCGTCAGCCACGCTCCCGGTCACCATGGAATGCTGCGAGCAACGATTGGGCATCAAAGAAGAAGTCAGCGCGTTTGTCCTGCCCATCGGCGCGACGATCAACATGCTGGGCGCCGTCGCGCACCTCGGGCGCCATATAGGCCAAGGTGCCGGCGATATTATTCTTTTCGGATCGCAGGGAGATCGACATCAACTGCGACTCCTCCTCCTGAAAACGACTGAGTCCGAAATCAGTGAGTTTTAGATTTCCATGTTCGTCGACCAAGATATTGGAAGGCTTGAGATCTCCATGGATAACGCCAGCGTCATGAGCGCATTCTAGCGCTTCGGCGATTTGTAGTAGATACTCCAGCGCCTTCATTGGCTGCAATGGCCCGCGCTCAG
>CAJXXI010000085.1 GCA_913062615.1 uncultured bacterium
CACACAGAGTTTGCGGATCGGAAATCAGCAGGTCGTCATCGGACCGATTCTGACCAAGAAAGCCGCGATCGCGTTGGGCGAAGCCCTCGACGATGTGTTCGAGCTGTGCCGATACCCCAAAGAACTCGCACTTGCACCAATGGGCACGCCCTGCGCGTATAAACAAATGGGACGATGCCCGGGCGCCTGCGATGGCTCTGAGCCTATCGATGCGTACCGAGAACGATTTGCCCACGCAGTAGAGACCGCCTCGGCGGGGGTCGCGCATTGGAAGCAGCAACTCAAGGACGAGATACAACATGCGATCACCGATCTTGATTTTGAACACGCCCAGATCGCCAAACGCCAGCTCGAACAGGTCGACAAGCTCCCGATCGATGCGCTCGGGCTCGCACGCTCGATGCACACAATGAGCTGCGTCTGCATCACCCCATCGGTGCGCAGAGGGTGGGCGATGATCTGGGTGCTGGGCACCGACGGGCTGATCCCGATCGCCGCGGTGAACGAAGATCAAAACGATATCGAGACAGCGATCCAACGGCTCCAAAGCCGGATCGGATTGAGCCGGCTGCAACTCGATCGCTTCGCGTTGGTCGCCCGTCATTGGATGGCCAAACCATCGCGAGCCAAACGCCGGCGCGTCACTATTCTTGACCTTGGCATCGCAGGGTGGCAATCCAAGATCGCCCAGAGCATCGCTGATGCGTGTTTGCCGGTCGATATTGATCCTGACGACGAAGAACACACGCACATTGTGCGATAAAATACAGTGGGACGGAGCACCGACATGACCACAATGAACAACCCATATCCAATCGTGTTCGAGCCGATCATCAAAGCCAAAGTCTGGGGCGGACGACGCTTGGCCCAATATGGCAAGCACCTGCCCACAGATCAACCCTATGGCGAATCGTGGGAGCTCGCGGATCTCGCGTCAACGAGCACAAGCGGCGGCGGCGGCGACGCTGCCCACTCGTTCATCACCAATGGGACACTCGAAGGCAAAACAATCCAAGACGCCGTCACGCTCTGGGGCGATCGTCTCCTCGGCGATGCCAAGCTTACCGCTGATGGTGGGTTCCCGCTGTTGGTAAAATACCTCGACGCCCGCGAACACCTCAGCGTCCAGGTCCATCCGTCATCGGGCTACGCCAAAGCACATCCTGATGCCCATCTCAAAACCGAAAGCTGGTTCATACTCGAAGCAGTCGTCGGCCCCAACGGCGAAGCCCCGGCCATCTACAAAGGGTTCCAAGAGGGTGTCACCAAGGACGATCTCGCCAAAGCCATCGCCGATGGCACGGTGCCCAGCCTGATGCGCAAAGAACTCGCCGTCGCCGGGCAATGCCACACCCTACCCAGCGGCACCGTCCACGCACTGGGCGCAGGCGTGCTCGTCGCCGAGATCCAAACCCCGAGCGATACCACCTTCCGCGTGTACGACTGGGCCAAGGAATATGGACGCGAAGGGCGCGAGCTGCACCTCGAACAAGCGATTGAATGCGCCTGCTTCGAGCATCCACCGATCGCGACCCATGCCAACGCATTCATGGCCGACGGCATGAGCGCGATGGCCACCATGCCCCCCAAGATGGGCTCGACACGCGATCGGGTCTCGACGACCGAGTTCTATACGATCGATGTAGTGAGCGCAAGTTGTACCGCCGTGCCAATCCTCGCGGACGATGACGCGGGCAACGCCCCCGTGGTTGTGATGGTGTCGATGACGATGGGGGCGTCGGTCGTCAGCGAGTCCGAGTCCTTCGAAGAGGTCGTGATCGAAGCGGGTCAGACCGTGCTGATCCCGGCGTGCTGCGCACGCGATGCCATCCTCCGCGCCGGCCCAGGCACCGAAGCCATCGTCGCGCGGGTGTTGTGATACAGGTATGGCACCCGTGTAAGTTAACTCGTTTTAATCTGACCCAAAGAACTCCGTCGCCCTGGGCACAATGTGCCGCTCTGCGCTTTGGAAGTAGACCCGGTCATAAGTATCGAGCGCGTCGTGGAAGAACGCCGGGTCGATCGTGCCGATGTGCACAAACTGGACATCGCTGAAATACTGCGAAAGCGTAGGCAAGAGGTAGTGTTCAATGAACGAGTCATAGATGATCAGGGTTGTCCCAGAGATCAGAGGCTGCGAGATTGAACGATTGGTGACAGACTTTCGCCCGTACTTGGTCGCTTGGTTGATCGAGAGATAGCTCGGGTGCTGGACAAGAGTGCCCTCGTCGAGGAGCTCGACGATCTCAATGCCCGGGCGGTGTATCTGCAGACGGGTATTGGTTTCTTGAATTTCCCAGTCGCCGATGACCTTGGCGATATCGGGGATCTCGGTGCGAGTCCATTCTTCGGCTTCTTCACGATCATCCCAAAGCGACTCGTCGATGGCATCGATCATCGTTCGTGCAAGGATCAGGGCGCCCCGCGAGTTGTGGTGCGATCCCGCGGGCTCGTAGATCAGCTCCGGGGAGGTCGACTTGGCTTCAAACGCCTTGGCTTCAAACATAGGCGTCCAGACATCGATCAGATACGGGGTGTTTGGCCTGGCGAAATAGCTCTGCAGGTCTTCGCGTTGTTGCTTGCTTGTCGCGAAAAGAGCTCGCGAAGACTCAAGGAGTTGTTCTGGGTAGATCACGACTTTGTTGGGCGCGACGACGATGTAGAGGTCGGCTTTGAATGTGTTGTTGGCGATGAAGGATTCGATCGAGTCAATGCTCCGGTGGGTTTCGTCGAGTGTGCCCAGATCCTGTGCGAGCGAGTTGCGAAAGAAGAGCCAGCCGGGTTGTCCGAGTTCGACCTTTGATGAGATCCGATCGCCCGAGCGAGGCGGGAACACAAACCGATTGGCGGTGACCATCTGCTTGCGAAACGGGACGCGATCCTCGAAGGCCGAGGATATCTGTGCCCACCAGTGCGCGTCGATGAGGTTGCCCGCTGAATCGATCTCGGGGAACGCGTTGGGCGTTCGGTTTTCCATGTCGTGGACAAAGCCCAGCGATTGCGTGAGCTGGAAGGGCGCGATCAGAATCGGCAGGCAGATGGCTGCGAGGCAGATGATCCCTGAGATGGTGCGTGATCGATTCATAGGATTAAAACTGGAAGTACAGGAATGGCGAGAATGTGCCGTTGATGATGAGCATGAGTGTGAGCGGAAGCGCGATCGCGACGAGCACAACGCGCAACACGCCGGCGAGCTTGGTATCGCTGTCCTCAATCACCGGCCCGATGATCCATGCCCGCGGCGCGAAGAAGCTCAGCGAGCCAATCGCCAGAGCGATGAGTGATTGGATAGAGACGAACCGGAGCAGGGCGGTCGAGAAGAACCCGGTGTTGCCCCCGAAGAGTGCGTAGAAATAGTCGCCGGCGTCGCTGAGCGATTCAGACCGGAAAACGACCCAGCCCATCATGACAAGGAACACGACGATAAAGCGGTTGAGCACCAGCTTGAACCCGGTCGGGCGCTCCTTTTTATCGAGGAACCGATCGACGATCAGCCAGAACCCGTGGAAGACGCCCCAGACAATAAAGGTCCAGTTCGCCCCGTGCCAGAACCCGGTGAGCAAAAACACAAAGATCAGGTTGCGATAGGTGAGCAGCTTCGAGCAGCGCGACCCGCCCAGCGGGAAGTAGACATAATCGCGGAACCATTCCGAGAGCGTGACATGCCAGCGCCTCCAGAACTCGGTCATCGAAGCCGACGAATACGGGTGCTTGAAGTTCTCGGGGAACCGGAACCCGAAGATCCGCCCAAGCCCGATCGCCATGTCAGAATAGCCTGAAAAATCAAAGTAGATCTGGATGGTGTACGCGAGGATCCCGATCCACGCGTCGTCGGTGGTGATGTTGGCGCTGTTATTGAACGCCGCGTTGGCGATCGGGCTGACCGAATCGGCGATGAGGACCTTCTTGCAGAGTCCGAGTGTGAAGCGGGTCATGCCAGCCGTCACATTGTCGAGCGAAAAGGTACGCGAGACGAGCTGCGCAGCGACCTGATGATACCGAACGATCGGCCCAGCGATCAGCTGAGGGAACAACGAAACATACAACCCAAAGTCCAGCGGGTTCTTGAGCGCCTTCCCGTTACCCTTGGCGATATCAAACACATACGAGTTCGCCTGGAAAGTGAAAAACGAAATCCCGATCGGGAGCATGATCGGCGTCCAGTCCATCCCCTGATAATCAATCGCCGATGCAATCCCATTGATCTGATCCACAAAGAAGTTGGCATATTTGAACCACCCGAGGATCCCGATGTTGAATACAACCGACCAGCCCACGATATGGCGGAGCCGTTTGGTTTGATCTTTGCTCTTCGCCTTGCATGCAAAGTGCCCGAAGATCCAGTTGCCCATGATCGAGACGAGCAGCCATCCAATAAACCACCCGCCGCCCCACAGATAGAACAGCATGCTCGCGCACAGCAACACGGTGTTGCGGCCGCGCCGAGGAGCGATCGCGTACAACAGCAGCACGATCGGAAAGAAGACAAACAGGAATGTCTGGGATGAGAATACCATGCGAGGGGGGAGTATATCCGATACGGGCAGCGGGCATGAAAAAACCGATCCCTCACGGTCACGGCTCGTTAAGTCTATTGATTATTTGAAGATCTTACTTCGCAAACGCGCCAGCCACCTTGGCGAGTGCATCACACACGCCGTTGGCTTGCTCGTCGCTCAACTTCGGATGGATGGGGATGCAGAACACGATCGATGCCAGCTTCTTGGCGACCTTAGGCTCGTCGCTCGCCTTGGCAATATCCGCGAATACAGGCTGCTCGGTCAATGGCTTAGGATAATGCACAGCCGTCGGCACGCCTTCTTTATTGAGCGCCGCACAGAACTCATCGCGGGTACAGGTCAGCTTGTCGAGCTCAACCCGGCAGGTGTACAGATGCCACGCAGGGTTTGAGCCAGCAGTGGGGACCGGACGGAGCACGCCTTCGATGCTGTCGATGCGATCGGCGTAGATATTGGCAACAGCGCGTCGGCGGTTGGTTTCTTCGCCGAGGGTTTCGAGCTTGCTCAGCCCGATCGCGCCGGTGATGTCGTTCATGCGGTAGTTGAACCCGATGGATTCGTGGAGGTACTTGCCGGTCTCGCCGTGCGAACGCAAGAAGCCCATGTTCTTGGCGAGTTCTTCGTCGTTGACGGTGACCATGCCGCCCTCGCCGGTGCCCAGGTTCTTGGTGGCGTAGAACGAGTAAGTACACGCATCGCCGAACGCGCCGATGCCCTTGCCGTTGTATTCAGCGAGGTGTGCCTGGGCGCTGTCGTAAATGACCTTGAGGTTATGCTTCTTGGCGATCGCTTCGATCGCGTCGATGTCAACGGGGATGCCATACAAATGCGTGACGGCGATCGCCTTGGTGTTCGGTGTAATCAATCGTTCGATGTCCGCTGGGTCTGCCTGATACGAATCTTCGAGCACATCACAGAAGACAACCTTCGCGCCAGCAGCAACGAGCATCGAGACGGTCGCGATGAATGTCCATGCCGGGGTGATGACCTCGTCACCGCGTTCGAGCAGTGAGCCGTAGGCGAGCTGGAGAGCGCAGGTGCCGTTGGCACAGGTGAGCCCGAAGTTTGCGTCGGATTGCTTGGCGAACTCTTCTTCGAGTGCTGCACATTTGGATGCAGCTCGGAGCATGCCCGACTGGAGCACCTCGGTCGCTGCCGCGATGTCCTTGTCGGTGAGTCCAACGGACATGAACGGGACATTGGCGTCGAAGACTGGGGTGCCGCCATTGATGGCGAGGTCTGATGCGGTCGCGGTGGTCATGTGTACATCCTCTATAAGTCAGATTGGTCGTGGTTTGATTCGCGGCCTCAATCATACGCCACCATCCGAAAAAAACCGCCTTTTTATCAACCCAAAAACCGCCTTTAAATGGGCAAAAAACGCCCATAATGCTCAAGGACCGAAAAAAACAGGACGATTAACTGGCACAGGCTCAAACCTGATGTACTTTCTTTGTATCAGCGATGACGTTGACGAAAAACACGAATCCACGACGATCCAAATGATCGTCGTTCACAATCTCTCTTTCTCTCTCTGCCAATAGGCAAACCCAGCCCGGACGACCCTCCGGGCTGTTGTTTTTTTGATTCATCTTCAGTCCCATTTGGGCGTGGATTGCTCCGCGGAGTGGGTAGAGTGCCCTAAGAGGGCGGTTTTTGTGTCAATGTAGATAAAAAAGGACGCAAAAGTGTCTAATTTAGTCCGAATTTTCAAATTCACCCTAGATAGACACAGGCATTTTCGGATAGGATGTCCGCTCAGGAGAGGACTGGCGGTGTGCCAGTTCAGATTTGACGAGAGTGTGAATCTACAATTTTTAGATTTCGGATTTGTTTCGGAATTAGCTGATCTGTTCGGTTGGTTATTCTTGAAGGTTGAGAGAAACGCTCTTACATTTTTTTGAGAGAAAAGAGAAAATACAAATGAACAAGATTACAACTATTGCAGGTCTCGTTATCGCAGCAGGTACCATGTCCGCTTCGGCAGATAACCTTCTCGTAATCGACCTTTCGGTTGCCAACACGCTCACCATCACCTCAACCGGTGGCAACTCATCCGCGAGCGCAACATCAAGCAACTTCACCGGCTACCTCTTGGCAGAGTTCTTCAACGATGCATCAGTTACCCCAGCTGATTTGTCCGTTTCCGGCAACCTGACCACCAACTCCAACGCATCTGATGCATCCGCAGACATCTTCAGTGGTGGGTCCGACTTTGGACTCAACGTCTGGAGCTTCTCGACCGATACCAATGTGAGCGTTACTGCTGGTGTTCAGGCATTCGTTGGTTCAACAACTTGGACCGTCGATGCAGCAGATTACGCAGCAATGCTCGCTGGCAACACCAGCGGCGACATCTACTTCGGTGCTGATACCGACGATGACATCGCAGCCGGCGCAACATTGATCGGTACATGGAATGTCGTTCCAGCACCAAGCGGTCTGGCACTCATCGGCCTCGGCGGCATCGTCGCTGGTCGTCGTCGTCGCTAATAGACGATCCGATTGATTTCAAACATCACAGCAGCCCGGACATTCGTCCGGGCTGCTGTTTTTTTGATATCTGGGGTATCTCGCTCAAATCGAGCATGTTTCAGGACGATAACTCGGCGTATGGACCATTAAACGCCGGGAGAATGAAATGTCAGAATCCGCCACAACCGCTGCAATCTATGATGACTCATCCCGGTATTGGAAGCTCTGCACCATCGTGCTCGGCGTCGGATTCGTGATCGCTGTCGCATCACACTCGGGCCCCGCAACCGCGAGCGCCGATATCAACAACGCCAACCTGCTCACCGTGCATCAATCAGAATCAGCACTCCAGGCACAGCAAACGCTCTCCATCGGCGGATTCGATTCAGTCGAAGGCCAAGCAGTATTTGTGATCATCGACGAGCAAGGGCAACGCGTCGGCACCCTGCCGATGACTGCGATGAACTCCGATTGACCTCACCCCTTGAGCAGTCGCTCAAGGTAATGAATATCAACCCCGCCCTTTTTAAAGTCAGTGTTGTTCATCAGCTCGCTGTGCAGCGGGATCGTCGTCTTGATCGGCCCAACCTCGAACTCATGGAGCGCACGCGATGCACGCTTGATCGCCGCTTCTCGTGTCTCGGCGTGGACAATCAGCTTGCCGATCATCGAGTCGTAGTTCGGAGGCACGCGATACCCAGCGCACACGTGTGAATCGATCCGCACGCCAAACCCGCCCGGTGCTCGATAAGTCTCGATCAGCCCGGCTGACGGGCGGAAGTCCTTGGTGTGATCCTCTGCATTGATTCGACACTCGATCGCGTGACCGCTGACCTTGATGTCTTTCTGCTTATACGAAATCTTCTCGCCGGCAGCCACCATGATCGACATTTTGACAATATCAACCCCCGTGATCGCTTCGGTGATCGGATGTTCAACCTGCACACGGGTATTGACCTCGAGCATGTAGAAGTTCTGGTCGCTGTCCATCAAGAACTCGACCGTCGCCGCCCCGGCATAGTCCGCGCTCTTGATCAACTTGGCCGCCGCGTCGCAGACCTTCTCGATCTTCTTGCGATCGACACCCGGCGCCGGTGCCTCTTCGATGATCTTCTGGTGTCGGCGTTGCATCGAGCAGTCGCGTTCCCACAGATGAACCGCGTTGCCGTGCTTGTCGCCGATGACCTGCACCTCAATATGTCGTGCATGTTCGAGAAACTTTTCTACAAACACGCCGCCGTTGCCAAACGCGGCGAGCGCTTCTTGCGATGCTTTCGCGACATTGGTCCGCAGCGACGCCTCATTCCTACAGATCCGCATCCCGCGTCCGCCGCCACCCGCCGACGCTTTGATGATCACCGGGTATCCGATTTCGGCAGCAACCTCGACAGCTTCTTCGAGCTCTTCGATCTCGCCTTCGGATCCCGGGAACACCGGCACCTTCGCCGCCCGCGCATACCGCTTGGCTTCGATCTTGTCCCCCAACTTGCCCATCGCTTCGGGGGATGGGCCGATGAACTCGATCTTGCACTCGCGGCAGATCTCCGAGAAATCCGCACGCTCTGCAAGGAATCCGTACCCCGGATGGATCGCATCGACATCCGCGACCTCGGCCGCCGAGATAATCCGTGAGATGTTCAGGTACGAATCTTTCGATGGTCCAGGACCAATGCAGATCGCCTCGTCGGCGTCACGCAGGTACGGGGCATCCTTGTCCGCGGTGGAATACACACAGACAGTCTCAATTTCAAGCTCGCGGCACGCCCTCATAATCCGTTGGGCGATCTCTCCACGATTGGCGATCAACACGCGTTTAAACATGGTGGTGTCTCGTTTTTTAATCACGCTTCAAATGCAAAGCGTGGATGTATTCGGGTTTACTTAAGAAGGAACATCTTCTGGCCAAACTCGACAGCATCGCCGTCCTTGACCAAGATCTTCTCGATGGTGCCGCTCTGTTCTGCCTTGATCTCGTTAAAGACCTTCATCGCTTCGACAATACACACGACCGTGTCTGGGCCGATGGAATCACCAACACTGACAAAGTTCTTCGCATCCGGGTTGGGCTTGCAGTAATAAGTCCCAACCATCGGCGACTCAATCGCCGCGAGGCTCTCGTCTGATGATGGTGCCGGGGCTGCTGCGGGCGCGGCGACTGCCACGGCCGGTGCCGCCGAGATTGCAGGCTGCTGCTGAATCACAGGCACCTGATCAGACCCACGCTTGATCGTGACGGTTTCTTGTTGGTCGTGCAGGTCGAGCTCGGTGAGTTCGTTTTCAACCATCAGCCGGACGAGTTCTTTGAGTTTTCGGATATCAATCATGGTGTGTATCTATTGTGTTGGCTTGCCCGATATGGGCGTGCGTGGTGTGTCCCCGATGCCCGCCAGAATGGTTCATCAGTGCATCACGAGATATGCACGGCAGGTGAATCATAATCATACCCCCAAATGCCATCCAACGCCAACTTCCTCGATCTTGTTTGATCGTGGGGCGATCTTCCCCGATCTCGACGGGGTACACTCGCTCATGCCCGAACAGGCTCCTCGCAAACTTGCAGCTGCATCACTCCCCACAATCGCCCTTGTCGCCATTGTCACCGCGCTCTCATTGCCCGTTCTCATCGAGCTCATCGCATCACTCGCCGACCTCTTCAACTCCCAATCCACAGTCAGTTTCGCCGATCTGTTCCTCCAATCAGATCGAATCGCCTTGCTCGCCCGATCACTCGCCATCGCGGCGATCATCGGTTTGGTCAGTGTGTGTATGGGTATCCCGCTCGGGCGAGTCATCAACGCCAAGCTCACCGGCGAACTTCAACCACGCTATCGCCTCTTCGCTGCCATCCTGATCTCGCCGATCTGGCTCCCCGCAACAATGGTCTACGCCGCCGGCAATCTGATGCGTGCCCCCGACACCATCCTCGGGCACGCCCTGATTTCCTATTCCACCAGCTCACCCGATCTCCGCTGGATCACCATCTGGGCAGGATACACAATCGCCGTCGTCGGGCTCGCCATCTGGAGCGCACCGATTGCTGCCATCCTGATCGCATCGGGCATGGGGCACCGTTCGAGCCTCTACGACGAAATGATCGCCCTCGAACCCGTAGGCATCATCCGACGAACCACAATGTGGGTTCGCCTGAATTGTTCAGTGTTGTTGCGTGCATGGGCATTGGTCGCCATCATCATGCTCGGGTCGGCTGTCCCGATGCACCTCGCCCAGCTCGAAACATGGTCGATCATCATCTGGCGTCAACTCGCCCAGAGCCCAACTGAGCAGTGGGGCAGCGTTTGGCTCAGCGCCTGGCCGACGATCCTGATCGCCGGTTTCGGCGCATGGCTCCTCACCCGAACCGTCATCTCCCGCGAAGAACACCCCCGCTTCGTTGATCGCGGGCACACGAGCCCAGCGCTCCCCAAACTCATCATCGCAGCCGCCATCACAGTCTGGATACTCGGTGCACTCGTCCCCATGGGCGCAATGCTCGTCACCCTCAACGACTTCGATGCCATCCTCCATTTCTGGACGCTCCAAAGCTCCGCGATGCAAGATTCAGGGATCATCGCCCTGATCACCGCAGCCATCACCATGCTCATCGCATTGCTGATCGCCATCACCCTGGGCAATCCCTCGCTGCGTATCCGCCGAACCGGTGCTTTTGCCGTATTCACCCTGTGCATCCTCGGGTTTATCCCCGGCGTGCTCGTCGGGGCCGCCATCGCCCGCTCACCCTCACTCACCGGGTGGATTGGCGTCATCTTCGCATCGTGCATCCGCGCCGGGTTCATCGGCGCACTCATCGGCTCGCTGTGCGCCTCAAGCGAATCCATAGAACGCAAATCCATCCGCTGGCAAATGGCGGGCAACTCCATCCGCGGGTGGTGCTCAGCCGTGCTCCCGGGCATCTCGCTGCCCATCCTCGGATCCGGTCTGGTCGCGGGGTTATATTCCATGTACGAAATCGAAGCATCCATCATGGTCCGCCCGCCGGGTATGGACAATCTCCCCCAACAGCTCCTCTCCGATCTGCACTACGCCAGGCTCGAACAACTCTCCGCCGCCGGCATCAACCTGCTCCTGCTCGGCTTGGCCTGTTCGATCGTCGGGACATTGCTCATCTCCAAGGTCAGAACCGAATAATAGTTTCGGCAACCCATCGCACATAAGCCGGTAATCCTTCGTATGATCCCCGATATGATGATGGAGTCTCGATTTTGGACACAACTTGTATTCGCAATAAGCGTGTGCATCGGTGCGCCCATGCTCTCTGGGTGCAACGAGAAAGACACATCGCCCGTCGGCACACTCAACACCATCAAGGTCCTCAGCGAATCGGGAACCCAACGCGGGCAGTTCGTCTATCCACGCGGGATGGATGTCTTCATGGACAACGGGCGACCCAAAGCCGTCATTGTTGATAAGACCGCCCGCATCCAGGT
>CAJXXI010000086.1 GCA_913062615.1 uncultured bacterium
ATCTGAGAATGATGAGATTGAGCCAGGACGGGCTTTTGTTGGCAATCGGCAACTCGAAAGCACATATGCTGACCAATGTCACTCGGCTTGCGACATGGTTGCCCCTCGCGCTGTTATTGTCGAGAGAATGGGGGCTTGAGGGATTTTGTGCAGGGATCGTGATATCAGATTCCTTGACACTGCTCACTCAGCGTTTTTTCATCCGCCGATCGGTCCCGGGTATATCGTCAAGCGTTGATGTGAGACTAATGTTGCTCTTGATGGCTGCTGTATCGGTGATGAGCTTGGTGTACTAGGCTACAAGCCCTTGACCCATTGCGAACTCGGTGTTCTACCGAAGAGTTGGTCATTGAGTTCCACGATTTCATCGTCGCGGACGAAATCAATGAAAAAATCATCGTCATTGAATAGTTCAAATCTATGGGTAAGTTTGTTTGCATCAGGTGTGCTCTGTTTGCCCTCAAACGAAGAGCCGGGTCCATATTGGGCTGTGGACCGGATAGCAGATTGGTGGCCTGATACACCCAGGCTGGTAGCGAGTGTCTTCCTATATTCTTCATCACCAACCCAATGGTCATAATGACAAACAACGACGGACTCGGGCGGAGAGATTGCTACGCGTGCGTATTCCTTCCAGAGTTTCTTTGCTTTGTGCATATGCTCGCGTGCCTCATCCTCTTGGGTTGATTCATCACGAAATCGACTTCGGATCTCGCGTTCCCATTTGAGTCGGCTCGCCATGTTGTTGTAAAAATCACGCATCACCAAGACGCTCAAATACCCGCCGACGAACTCAAGATTCTCAGCATCTTCAAAGTTTTCTACCCGAGTCGAAAGCGGAAAATGGTTCCAGGTAAAATCTGCAAACTGCTGTGAGATATTCAGTTTCCGTGGGCCATGATATATCTGCACTCGTCCGGGCTGTACAACCTTCTCTTGGTTCATCGCACGGTCATTCCTGAATACGACGAGCCCTGGGATCGACCACATCACCCAGTTCATAATTGCATGATGGCCGCTTCTGCGAAGGGCGAAGAACTGCATGTCGGGGATACTATTTTTAGGCATATACTGACCATCTCCTCTTACTTGACGATGGATCGGACAATTTGATGTTTCTTGATGAAAATCGTCTTGGTGTCGACCCAGACTGTCAAGATCGGCTCAATAGAAGCAAGGATTCATAAATCGCCCAATCGAATCTATTTACTCCGTTGCCTAGACTCATTCGGGCTAATTTACTGCCCCGATAGCTCAGCTGGATAGAGCAACGGACTTCTAATCCGTAGGTCGAAGGTTCGAATCCTTCTCGGGGTGTTTTTTCGATTCAGGATTTGCGGGTGAGATCGGCCATTGCTGATGCGATATCTGGGAACTTGAACTCGAATCCATCATCAAGTAGGCGCTTTGGGACACAGTATCGGCCATAGAGGATCAGATCTGGGTCGGTATCCATCAGGGTTGCTGTGAGCAGTTTGAGCCCCCAGGTTGGTCCTGGCAGGGCGATGGGCTGGTGGATGGCTTTACGCAGGGCACGCATGAAATCGACATAGGACACCGGGTTGGGTGCGGTGGAGATGTAGGTGCCTTGGCGTGAATCGTTGGTGAGTGCGTCTTCGAAGATTCGGTTCATGTCTTCGATGTGGAGCCAGCTTAGACCCTGTGTGCCGGCACCGATTTTTCCGCCCAGTCCCAATGCGGCGACTCGTTTGAGTGTTGGGAAGGCGCCGCCGCCTTTGCCGATGACGAAACTGGTTCGGAGGATGACCTTGCGGCTGTGTTCCGGGCATGCGCCGTGGAAGGACTCTTCCCATGCTTTGCCCACAGCAGGAGCCAGCCCGTATCCAAGTGCGGTGTCTTCTTGGCAGATTGCGGTGGGTGGGTCGCCATAGATGTGGGCGGTGGACATCTGGACCCAGGCCTTGGGGGTGTGGTTGAGTTCTTTTAAGGCTTGCCCGAGGATGGCGGTAGATTCGACGCGCGATCGGAGAATTTCGTCGCATCTGGCTGGGGTCTTTCGGCAGTCGACGGATCGCCCAGCGAGGTTGAGGATGTGGGTGGCGTCGTTTAGACACTTGGTCCAGCTGCCGAGTGTTCGCCCGTCCCACTGGACCCAATGGGCGTGGTTTGGGTCACAGTTGGGTTTGGATCTGCTCAGGATGGTGACTTGCCACTTGCCGGGGTGGGTAGATGAGAGGTATTTGGCGAAATCGAGTCCGAGAAAACCGGATCCGCCGGCGATGATGAGTGTGTTTGTGGACATGTGAATGCCTCCGGATTTAGGCATGATCTTGGAGGATCTGATACCTACCATGATTGTATGCAAACAGCCCCCAACACAGATACCCCATTCACAATGAATCCGTCGCCCATCAAGGGCAATATCCTCGAAGCCATCGGCAATACGCCTTTGGTTGAGTTGCACAAGGTTGTCGAGCCCGGTTCAGCGACCGTGTACGCCAAATGCGAGTTTATGAACCCAGCAGGGTCGATCAAGGATCGGATGGCGTACTTCATCATCGCCAAGGCCGAGCAAGAGGGGCTCCTCAAACCCGGCGGCACGATTGTCGAGAACACCTCGGGCAATACAGGGTTGGGGGCCGCGATGACCGCTGCGGTCAAAGGCTACAAATCGGTCTTCACCATGCCCGACAAAATGAGCCAAGAGAAGATCGACGCATTGCGGGCGTTTGGTGCCCAGGTGATCATCACGCCTACGGATGTGCCGGGCGATTCGCCGGATCATTATGTCAATGTTGCCAAGAAGGTCGCTGAGGATACACCCAACTCGTTCTACATGGATCAGTACCACTCGCAGTGGAACATCGAGGCTCATGAGCTGATGACCGGACGCGAGATTTACGAACAGACCGGAGGCGATGTCGATGCGATCGTCGTCGGTACCGGCACCGGGGGCACGGTCTCGGGGATCGGGCGGTACTTCAAGAAAATGGGATCCAAGTGCAAGATCATCGGTGTTGACCCGCTCGGTTCTGTGCACTATCACCTGTTCAAGACGGGCACGATGCCAACGCCTTATGTCTATAAGGTCGAAGGGCTCGGCGAGGACATCAAGTGTGAAGCGTTCGATCCTTCGGTTGTCGACGAGATGTACCAGGTCAACGATTACGAATGCTTTTCGATGGCCCGGAGATTGGTCCGCGAAGAGGGGCTCTTCTGTGGCGGCTCGTCGGGTGCGATGGTTCATATCGCGTGTCAGATTGCTAAAGACATGGGCCCGGGCAAGAAGGTCATCGCGATCTGTCCAGATTCGGGCACACGCTATGTAACGAAGTACTTGTCGGACGAGTGGATGAAGATGCACGGGTTTTTAGAGCCGGTCAAGGGGCTCGGGCTCGTCGAAGACCTGATCGGTTCCGATCAAACTGTTGTCACTGTGTCAGAAAACGATTCGGTCGATGCGGTGATCTCGGCTTTGCGTTCCAATGGCATCTCACAGATGCCCGTCGTTGACGGCTCGGGCAAGCCAACCGGGATTATCCACGAGGTTGATATCCTGAGAGGTCTGCAGGACGGGTCGGCATCGTCCGAGACCAAGATCGGTTCGATCGCACATGAGATCGGCGGGTTGCTGAATCCCAAGGCACGGGTAGAAGAGCTCTACGGCATCTTCGAGACCGATCATGTCGCGATGGTTATCGACGGCAACACCATCGTTGGTGTAGTCTCCAAGATCGATCTCATCGAACACCTCGCCAAACACAACGCCTAATTACACATCGCGTCTTGAACGCTTAAAAGGATTTATCATGCAAGTTTCAAAGAACCACGCCTTCGGTACACGCGCGATTCATGCTGGGCAACGCCCCGACCCGACCACCGGGGCGATCATGACCCCGATCTACCAGACCTCGACCTATGTCCAGCAGTCGCCGGGCAAGATTATTGGGGAGTATGACTACTCCCGGGCCGCCAACCCAACGCGGGCGGCGCTCGAAGCGAACCTGGCTGATCTTGAGGGCGGCAAGTTCGGGCTGTGCTTCTCGTCAGGTGTTGCCGCGACGGGTGTTGTGCTCCATCTCTTGAGCACCGGCGACAAGGTGCTCCTCGGCGACGATGTCTACGGCGGCACCAACCGCTTGTTCCACCGTGTGTTCGGTCAACTCGGGATCGAAACTGTGTTGGTTGACATGACCGATCTCGATGCGGTCAAGGCGGCGATGGACGACAAGGTCAAGTTGATCTGGCTCGAAACCCCGACGAATCCGACGCTCAAGATCACGGATATCAAAGCGGTCGCCGAGATCGCCAAAGCGAACGACGTGATCCTCGCGGTGGACAATACCTTCGCGACGCCTTACTTGCAGAATCCGTTGGCGCTCGGTGCCGATATCGTGTGTCATTCGACGACGAAGTACATCGGCGGGCATTCGGATTCGATCGGCGGGGCGCTGATCACCAATGATCCGGATTTGCATCAACGACTCAAGTTCATCCAGTTGTCAGAGGGCGCGGTTCCCGGGATTATGGAATGCTTCTTGCTCTTGCGTTCGACCAAGACGCTCCATGTGCGGATGCAGCGCCACTGCGAGAACGCGATGAAGGTCGCCAAGCATCTCGAAGCTCATCCCAAGGTCGAGAGTGTGATCTATCCTGGTTTAGAATCACATCCTCAGCACGAACTCGCCAAGGCGCAGATGCCCGGGTTCGGCGGCATGATCACGATCTATATCAAGGGCGGGCTTGAAGAGTCACGTTCGATGCTCGAGAAAACACGGTTCTTCGCGTGTGCTGAATCCCTCGGCGGCGTTGAGTCCCTCATCGAACACCCGGCGATCATGACCCATGCATCGGTGCCTGCCGATCAGCGGGCCAAGCTTGGGATCTCGGACAATCTCGTTCGTTTGAGCGTAGGAATCGAAGGCGTAGAAGATCTGATTGCGGATCTTGATCAGGCGCTCGGATAAATCAACCAGATTCTCGATTGAATGAAAAAGACAGGCAAATGCCTGTCTTTTTTTGTGAGTTGTTCGAAGAGGTCAATCCGGGATGGCGCAGTGGCCGCCGTTGCGGAGGTGGTAGTCTTGGTGGTATTCCTCGGCTTTATAAAACTTCGGAGCTGCCATGATCTCGGTGGTGATCTTGTTGCTGCTCCATTTGCCCTCGCGCTGTTGGGAGGCGATGAACGCGGTTGCAAGCGAGTGTTGTGCGTCACTTGTGGTGAAGATCATCGATCGATACTGTGAGCCATAGTCTGGGCCTTGGCGGTTGCCTTGGGTTGGGTTGTGGATTTTGAAGAAGAACGCGAGGAGTTGATCGTATGAAACGATTGATGGGTCATACTTGATCTCAACAGATTCTGCGTGTCCGCTCGCGCCCGAGCAGACATCCTTGTATGACGGGTTGTCATCGTCGCCGCCTTGATAGCCCGAAACCGCATGAAGTACACCATCGAGTTGTGAGAATAGGTCTTCAACTCCCCAGAAGCATCCGCCTCCAAAGTAGGCGGTCTTGAGCATGTTGGGCTTGGCACCGTCTGGCATCTCGTGTCCATTTTCAACAAAGTCGAGCGAGACAGAGTTCACACAGAACCGGAGCCCGGTTGGATGAGGACCATCTGGGAAAACATGTCCAAGGTGAGCGGTGCAACGGGCGCATCGGATTTCGGTGCGGGTCATGCCAATGGTCGAATCATCTATTTCAACAACATGCTGCGCATCAACCGGCTGGAAAAAGCTCGGCCATCCTGTGCCTGATTTGAACTTTGAATCTGACTTAAACAAAGGCAGATCGCACAGTCGGCAGATATACACCCCATCGAGATTGTTGTCGACAAGGTTGCCGCAGAATGCTTGTTCGGTGCCCGAGCGGAGAATAACTCTCGCTTGCTCAGGGGTGAGGTCCTTGGCTCGCTCTTGAATCTGGGATTCGCTCATGGGCGTGATGTTGTGTCCGGATTGGGAATACATAGTGGTCTGGGGTTCCGTCTGGGTATGCGTTTGGGTTTGCGTAGGCGTGATCTTTGTGGTTGCGTCAGGGGCAGAAATATAGCCTAGCCCTATGAAGAGTACGATTGTGGAGATCGAAATGGTTGCGAGTGCTTTGGTGATGAGCATGTACGTTCCTCTGGTAGGTGATTACACGAGGTAAACGGTTGTTTATCAATGATTATTCAATGGTACAATAAAATGATGACGATTGTTCAAACTATCTGATCGGATTTTAGGGTGCGAGTGCCGGTATGATACCGAAAGGGGCTTGTAGATGCTGAGAACGATTTCTATTTGGATTTTGGGATTCGCTGCCGGGTTTGCATCGGGTTCGCCAGAAGTTCCTTCTACTGATCAATCTGAATCTTTCACCTTCGTCGCCTTTGGCGATCGAACCGGGGGCCCAAGCACCGGCGTCGAAATCCTCGAATCGGCGGTCGAGATGACCAACTGGCTCGATCCGGATCTGGTGATGACGGTTGGGGATCTTGTCGAGGGGCAGTGTCTGCCCAAGCAATGGATCGAACAAGCTGGTGAGTTTCGAGGGATAATGGACGCGCTGTCGATGCCCTGGTTTGCTGTCGCGGGGAATCACGATGTGTATCCAATGAAGGGACGCGGAGATGACAATGTCGGGTTGTATCGCGATCACTTTGGCGAACTGACCTACAGCTTTGATCACAAGTTCGCTCATTTCATCGTGCTCTTTAGTGATGAAGCCCTCGGGTATCACAATCCGAGAACCGAGCAGAATATGTCTCAGGCACAGATGGATTGGCTCCGCGATGATCTCGCCAAGAGCGATGCCAAGCAGGTGTTCGTGTTCTTGCATCATCCGCGATGGACCAAGCGCTATTCGGGGTGCAACTGGGACGAGGTGCATTCGATTTTCGCAGCCGACGGGCGATCGACGACGGTTGTTGGCGGGCATGTCCACGCGCTGCGTGACGACGGCATGCGCGACAATGTGCACTACCTCACCCTCGCGACGACTGGCGGTTGGCCAAAGAAAGGGCTCGACCACGCCACGCTCCATCACATCACCCAGTTTCAAGTTCGATCGGATTCAGTCTCGATTGTGCATATCCCGATCGGGTCAGTTCTGCCGGGTGATGCCTTCGCTGGCGAAGAGATTGACGAGATTTATCGACTCGGCAGGGGCGAATGGGTGTCGATCGAAGGGCTTATCAGCCGCGACGGAATCTCGCCGATTCATGTCCAGATCAACAATCCCACCGCGCGAGTCATTGAATACAAAGTTGCGATGCACATCCCTAACGATTGGGATGTATTGCCCGAAATTAGCAGCTTCACCCTCGAACCCGGCGGACAGAAATCGATTGAACTGGTCGTCACCACGCCCCAGGGATCTCGCTCGCCGAGTGTATTGCCCGAGGTGATCGTGCGTGCGTACTACCCGCACAAGCATGGCAAGATCCAGCCGATCTCCATCAAGCAATCTGTCAGTATCGAAGACTGATTACGCGCTGCGGGGGAGTCTTTTGCGGGGCTCAACATAGGGCATCAGTTCTGCGGGGATCTTCTTGAGTCCTCGGCGGAGGGCTTTCTCGACCGCGTAGTTGAGCGAGTCGTGCATCCGCTCATGGACACGATCAGTCACATTGAGATCAAGCTCGTGCATCTTGTCGATCGAAAACTTCCACGCGTAATACTCTTCAAGACACCGAGGCTTGTAGGTGCCAAACCCGATGGCGTGGTGTCCGATTTCGTGGAGGAAGATGGCGGCGGACATCGGGCCTTTGGGCTTTGGAGATTCGAGGAGTTTGGACATTGTGCCATCGCGATAGGTGACCTGCCATGCGACGCCGGACATGGATGATCTCCACTTGCGAACTCGGACACCATATTGGGTAAGCATCTCTTTGGTGATTTGCTCGTACCTGAGCTGCATGCCTGTCGGCGGGGATTTGGGTTTGCGAATGATCACTTTGGGCGCGGGTGGTTTGCGTCTTGAGCGTTTGTATCGGGTTGGCTTTGGGATCAGTAGATCCCAGAGTGTCAGTGGGTTCATGGTGATTTGATCGGGAGTTGAGAGCCTATGAGTTGTTCACCTTCTTTGACGGCTCGCCCGTTGGCAAACGCTTTCCAGTCCATCGCCCGTTTGTTCGCTGGTTGGACTTGCAGCAGTTGGATCGTTTGGCCGTCGCCACAGGCGATCAGCCCTTGATTGGCATCAATAATCGTCCCCGGAGGTTGTTCGGATTGCAGCCCAGCGGGTTTCGATTGGTTGATTTTGATCGATTCCTCTCGGAACCCGACCTTGATGCTCGGCCAAGGGTTGAGCCCGTTGATTCGGGCATTGGCGAGCCGGGCGGGCATGTTGAAATCAACCACTCCGTCGCTCTTGGACATCTTCGAAGCGATGGTCACCTTCGATGGGTCTTGGGTGAGGTATTGAACCCGCTCATTGAGTTGGTCATTGAGGACCTGGGCGATCAGGTCTGGTCCATCATGCGAGAGTTTGTCGTGGAGCATCGCAGCCGTCATATCGGGTTCGATGGTGCGGGTCGATTGGGCAAGCACCGCGCCGGCGTCCATCTCTTTGGCGATGGTGATGACCGAGTTGCCCGTGACTGAATCGCCCGCGACGATCGCCGAGTTGATCGGCGACGCACCGCGCCATCGTGGGAGTAAACTCGCATGAAGATTGATCGCGAATCGATCAGCGATGAGCTTAGAGCCGAGGTACTGTCCGTACGCGATGATGACCCATGCGTCGGCATTCCACGAGCGAATAGTATCACGGGCTTCATTCGTGTTGATTTTTTCGGGTTTGATCATCGGGACATCGGGCAAGTGCTCGGCTGCCCATTGCCCGATGGGTGTCGCGGCGAGCTTGCCGCCGCGACCGGCTTTGCGGTCGGGCTGGGTGACGATTCCGGTGATTGTGTGATCGTGGGCGAGGCGTTCGAGCGTCGGCACACCAAAGGCTCCTGAGCCAAGAAAAACCACATCCATGTGTTTGATCCTTTCTCGGGTTTAGCGTTTGGATGCTTTGATCATTGATTTGACCTTGGAGCGATTTTTGAGACGCGACATCTGGGTCATTTTATCGAGGATCAGAATCCCGTCGAGGTGATCGATCTCGTGCTGCCAGCACCGCGCGAGCAGCCCGGACGCCGTCAGCGTCACTTCCTTGCCTTCGAGCGTGGTTGCTTTCATGGTGACGATCGCGGGGCGGTTGACCTCGCCGGTGATTCCGGGGAGCGAGAGACACCCTTCGTCGTAGGGTTCGAGATCGCCCGCGAAATTGATGATGACCGGATTGATGAAAACCTGAGGCGAATCACACGAGTCCGGGAACTCGGGGGCATCAGTTTCTGGGTCAGGATCGGGATCCGGAGGCACATGAGCAACGAAGAGACGCCAGGTCAGCCCGATCTGCGGGGCTGCGAGCCCGATCCCCTCGGCGCCCTGCATCAGCTCGATCATCCGATTGGCTACAGAACGGACTTCGCCCATCGAATCGGCATTGAGTTCGATCAGATCGGCTTTGGTTTTGAGCGCATCGGTGGGATAGAGCTCGATTCGGAGTTTGGCGGTGGTGATGGTCATTGGGTGATCGTATGTCACTGAATCGAGGTTGTGGGCGAGATGCCCGCCTTGAGGCGATCAATCCGCATACACTTGTGGACGAATCGGCGATCAGGAGGAGCGTAGACCGTGGCAATGTTTGGAAAAAAGAGCAAGAATAGCGATGACAAGGGCGTGAATGAAGCTCCGGCCATCGAGGTATTTTCACCAAAGAAGGCCAAGGCCTTCTTTGATCACGCCACAACGGTCCACGAATCGGGTAACTACGAATACGCGATGATCAACTGGCTCAAGGGGCTGAGCAAAGACCCTACGTCCATGTCTGGGCTCAACGCGTTTCTCAAATCATCCGAGGTGTACGCTCTTGAGAACCCTAAAAAAGGGAGTAAATCGACCAAGAGCGCACTCTCTGATATCAAAGGCGATGTCGGTAAGTATCTCTCGGCCCTTCTCGATTTCGGTCTCAAACGACTCGATTCAGGCAGCGCGATTAAGGTGACCTCGACAGCAGCCAAGATCAATCTCAAGGAACCAGTCCAGATGCTCGGTGAGCATGCAATGAAACTGGTTCAGAACGATCCGAAAGCTAAAAAAGAAATGTATGTCAAACTGCTCGATGCTTTCGAGGCAGTCGAAGAGTTCAAACTCGCAGCCATCGCCGGTCAATCAGCATGCCAGCTCGACCCCGCCGATGCAGATCTTCAGGCCCGACTCCGCAACATGCTCGCCAAGAGCACCATGAGTGCTGGCGGGTACGACAGCGACGAAGAAGGCGGATTCCGCAAGAACATCCGTGATGCGGATAAACAAGCAGAGCTCGCCCAGGCAGATTCACTCGCCAAGACCGACTCGACCAAAGATTCAATCGTTGAGAGTATGGAAGCTGCGTTTATAGCACGCCCTGACGATTTGCCGACATTGGATCTGTATGCAAAGGCGTTGCTCGAACGAGGCAGAGGTGTGGATCAGCTCAAGGCACTGACATTGTTCTCCAACGCATTCAAATCTTCGGGCGAGTTCCGGTATCGTCAGCAGGCCGGAGAGATTCAGGTCATGCGGGCGCGAAGAACCCTCGCCAAATACGCTTCCCTCGCCAAGGCAACTCCGAGCGACGAAGAAGCCCAGACAAAGCACACCAAAGCTCAGGCACAGTTCTCGAAGTTGCAACTCGACGAACTCAAGCTCCAGGTGAAGAACTATCCGACTGATCTGAGCCTCAAATACAAGCTCGGCAACATTCTGTTCGATAAGGGCGAGTATCAAGACGCGATCGAGCAGTTCCAGACCGCGCAGAACGATCCCAAGCTCCGCCGAGAGGTGCAGTCCCTCATCGGCAAAGCATTCCGCGAACTCGGTGGGTGGGAAGATGCTGCGATCACTTCCTTTGAGAAGGCGTTTGCCGGCATCAATGACGAGACATCCGAGCTGGGCATGGATATCCGGTATGGTTTGATGGACGCTCTCCAAGCCAAGGCGACCAAAGACCAAGACCTCGGCGCCGCCGAGCGGGCGGACAAGTTGGCAGCGGGCATGGCGATCCAGCAGTTCAACTACCGCGATGTCCGCGATCGACGCGAGCAAATCAAAGTACTCATTTCCGAAATCAAAGGCTAAACCCCCAATGGGCGTGATCGCGATCATCCCGGCGAGGCTGAGTTCGACGCGATTGCCCCGCAAGGTGCTCTTGAACGAAACCGGCAAGCCTTTGATCGCGCATGTGGTCGAGACCGTGCTCAAATCTCAGCGGCTCGACCGGGTTGTCGTTGCTGCAGATGACCGCGCTATTGTCGATGCTTTGACCGGCTTTGATGTTCAAGTTGTCCTGACCGATCCAGATCACCCCAACGGCACATCCCGGTTGGCGCAAGCTGCTGGGCTGCTCGCGTTGAGCGATGAGGACATCATCGTCAATGTCCAGGGCGACGAGCC
>CAJXXI010000087.1 GCA_913062615.1 uncultured bacterium
TGTGGGCTTGAGCATTGACTGGCGGGGTGCCCAGTATCTGTTAAATCGCATCATGGCAAGTTCGCGGACGAGTTTGGCGGCCATCGATGCGAGGGCAACGGGAAAATACGCGTCGTCGGCCTTGGGTGTTAGCACGATTCCGAGTTCTTCGCCAACACCATATCGACTTGCCCTGGGTGTCTCTTCGTGGGTTTCAAGATTGGCGAAGACCTGCGAGAGCAGCCGGAGATACTGCGTTCGCCCGCCTTGGCGATCGCAGATAATTCGGGTATGGTCGAACTGGTCGCATCTGGAGTGCATGCTTTGCAAGTGATGTAGTAAACCCTGCTCGGTGGCGGCGGCCTTTGATCGCCGAGCGAGGTAGATGTCATTGAACTCGCCGACATCAATAATCTGCACCTGCAGATCGACCAACTCGACACGATGCTTGTGCATGACTGTCCGAAGATGAGACACATCGACATTGAGCAAATCGCACCCGGTGCCCAATGGAAGCTCGATCGGGTCGCCCTTGTACCAAGGCTGATCTTCGAGTTTGGCGCCGAGTGTTTCGAAAAGCTGGATATCGGTCGTGGGGAACTTGCCGTCGCGTGCGCCCAGGAATGCGAGCACCCCTCGTTCGAGATGAACAAGTGGATGCTTGGTCTTGACCGAGTTGGCGAGTTTGAGATTTTTCGAGTCCCCCACCGCGATCTTTGTCTTTGCGTCCCGCTTTGTCTTGCCGACGGCTTGGTGCAAGGTTGCCCATAGATCAGGTGCTTTATCACCCGGATTCCAGTCCTCGATGGACAAGGTCGACTGCGCAACACACAGCGGCCCGAGCATCGGGCCATAACCAGCTTCGTCGATTCCTGAATACATCAATGCCATGACCGGCTCGGACTCCCGATACAAATAACTTATCACACCTGAGTGATTGTAGGGACGGTGTCAGCACGACCTTGCTATCCGTTGCAATCCGAACCGGCGATTCTTTGAGACAACACGGGCACTTGACCCCGCACCCCATTCAACCGATCCGGGTTTTACGGGCTGTGATTGTTCTAAGCCCGGTATCGATCACCAACGATTCGAAGGAAACACCAGTGCAAACCAACGATAAACCAAATACCAATCATCTCGGACGAACCATGCTGTTCGTTTCGCCACTCGCTCTCATTCTTGCTGCAGGGATGACCGGTTGCGAGAGTTCGGCGGCATTCACACGCATCAACAGCGACAACTTCACCACCGAGGGAAAGGCCCAGCTCGCCACGATTGCCCTCGACCCTTCATTTACCCAAGGCGAGTTTACCTCAGAAACATATGTGACTGAAGGCGACGACTTTGAACTCCCGCAAAAGTGGGTCTCCGAAGCACGCTCGGGCACCGCAGACATCCAAGCCCAGAGGGCGAACGCACAGGCATTCGAAGTGCATGCTGAATCAGCATTCACCGAATCAATGGCCGGCGCGGACGCGGATCTGCAGGAGGCCCATGTCCTTCGCAACACCGGCTACGCCGACGCGGTTCGCACACAGACCATCCACAACGCACGCTTGGCGCAGATGGACTCACAGATCGTCGCAAGCGGCGTTGAATCCGATTCACGGTTCGAACGCCAAGAAGCATTTCTGATCGCATCGGTCAGAGAATGGCAATCAGAGATCGAACGCATGCGTTCGGAATCTGAAAAAGACTGGTCATCGTCGCTCGCCAAGCATGACCACATGATGGCGACCTACAACGCCGTCCGTGACCGTGGGCAGGCAGAGATCAATGAAATGGTCCAGGTCGCCGACCTGACCGATGAACGCTCGACCCTAAAGGTCCAGACACTTCGATCACAGGCCAAATCCCTCGCAACCGAAACCGCTGCTGAGGTTTCAAATCTCGGCCAACTGATCAACACCACCGGCGAGCAGAGCAACGCGAGCTTCACCGAGTTGACCCAGCGTGCCCACTCGCTCAATAGCGTGCTGACAAGCGAAATCTCGACGATGATGGCCCAGGCTGATCAGTTTGAAGCTTCTGACGCGGCTGAAAACTACAAGCTCTCTGTTGAATCCTCACAGGTCAACTACGAGACATCACTCGCGGACTCAGAGAATATCCGTTTGACTGCTGACGAACGCTCGATGCAGGACCGGGCACACTCTGCTCGTTTGAGTGCAGATGCGAACGCAAAGATCGCATCGGCTGAGACAACATTTGAAGAAGCCCAGCAGTGGGTTTCGAGCCAGTACGCCAAATCCATGGCTGATATCCAGAACACCTTGGCCCAGGCGCAGCGTGAAGAGCACGTCGCTCGCAGCGCATTCATCAAGGCCGAAACTGATGCACGCGTTGCTGCGATGCATGAGCAGGCCGAGCATGATCGTGCATTGGCACAAAGCGAACTTGAGAATATCGAAGCAGAATCGATCGCTCAGGCAACCTCGCTGACCGCCAAGTTCTCCAAGGAGTTCGCAACACAAGCACGTAAGGGCAGCTTTGTGATTCCGAGCAACACGACCTTTGAAAAACCGGGCGTAACCGCCGGCGACAACACCCCCGTGCTTGCCAAGGCAGAGACCAAACCAGCCAATGTTGAAGCAGACCGGATCGCCGATTTCAAAGTCGGGCTCGCCAAGGCTTCACAGCTTCGCCAAGAAGCTGATGCAAATCGGCTCGACGCGATCGCACACCGCGATTCAGAACTAGGTAAGTTCAACAACTGGTGGAACGCCAAGCAGGCAGACTTCCATGCCACGGTGGCATCGATCGATTCGTTCGATCTCAAGTCCAACGCGGATGTCTCACGGATGTTGACCAAGGCCGATTCAATGGTCGCGACTGCAGAAACCGAACGCACCCGTTCATTGGTCGATGCAGAGAGCAGCCGAACCGAAATCTTGGCGAGCATCGTGACCCTCCGGGGAAACTCGAGCACGCTTGGAAAGAAGAAGGATGCACAGGTCAAGCAGCTGCTTGCCCAAGCAAGTGCAACCAAGCGGATCGGCGATTCAAAGGTTGCATCGTTGAGTGTTCAGCGTGATGCTGCGGGTCGTCGTGGCGAAGCTAAGAGCCAGCAGCTGCTTGCCGAGGCTGCATCACTCGAACAGTCCCAGCGTGCGGTGGTTGCTCAGATGAGAAGCGAAATCGACGCTTCTCGCCAGATCCTCGATGCCGAACTCGCTCGGCTCGATCAGGCAACGGTGAGCTACCTTGCGATCGCTAAAGCGAACTTCAATGAAGGAAACGCGATGGCCAATGCGTTCGAACGCATCGCCGTCGCCAACACCACCGAGTTGACCGCTCGCCACATCGCATCACGCAAGCAATCAGACGCGGACATCGAGTACATGCAGTACCTCGCGTCCGCTGGCGAGTTGATGCGTGACGCAGAGATCGGGCGAATGTTCGCTCAAGCCGACGAAGAGTTGGGCTTGCAAAAGGCACACGATATCGCTCTTCGTGGTGAGATCGATGCCCAGCAGCAGATCGCCATGGCATCGGCTACCCGTGAGTTCACTGTTGCCAGTGCAAGAGAAACCAGCGTGCGTGCACGCTTCGATCATCGCGTCGCGATGACCGGCTCTGAGCGAAACAGCGCATACGCCGATGTGTACGCCCAGTCACAACAGCAGCTCGCCCACACCGAGATCGCCGCTGCTCAGGCCGCGACCTACTCAGAGCTTTCGCTCGCTGCACTCTCGCGTTTGAACACCGCTGCCCAGGCATTCCAGGTGACTGCCCAGCGGAACTGGGATTCGCGTTTGGCGATGCCAACACAGTTCTCGACACCAGCCGATACCGATGGGTTGTATGACTCATCGAAATCGGCCTTCGACTTCAATGAGTTCGCTACGGTCCCGACCGACAGCGAATAAGTATCTGGCCTTTTAAGATGCTTACTATTTGGTGATCTTTCAAGCCGCCCGGTTGCACTCCGGGCGGCTTTTTCGTGCCCTGATTGGGCCTGTGTACAGCATGAACCAATCAGCATCACCCCATGAAAAAAGCGAGCCACAATGGGCTCGCTTGAATGCGGATGAGAGGACTTGAACCTCCACGGGATTTAACTCCCACTTGGACCTGAACCAAGCGCGTCTACCAATTCCGCCACATCCGCAGCGGGTAGATCATTGACACCCACCCACCATATAGCAACTTCATAGCGACTTTGGAGCAACTCTTTGGACTCAGAAGGCTCGCGGAGTTCACCTATTTGGCAGCAGCGAACTCTGGCTCGGCAGCTTCATCGTTCTGAACATCCTCTTCGTTCTTGTTGCGGTTGGGTAGGCGGATATCGAGGATCTTCTCGCGGATCTCGGCAAAGAGGTCCGGGTTCTCGGCCAAGAACTCCTTGGCTTTTTCGCGCCCTTGTCCCATGCGCATCTCGCCGTAGGAGTACCAGGCGCCGGATTTCTGGATGATCTTTTCTTCGACGCCCAGATCGACGAGGTCGCCGTTGACTGAGATGCCCTCGTTGAACATGATATCGAACTCGGACTGACGGAATGGCGGTGCGACCTTGTTCTTGACAACGCGGACGCGGACATGGTTGCCCACCGCGATATCGCCCTCTTTGATCGTCCCGGTTCTGCGGATATCCAAACGAACGGATGAGTAGAACTTGAGTGCTCGCCCGCCGGGGGTGGTTTCTGGTGAACCGAACATCACGCCGATCTTTTCACGGATCTGGTTGATGAAGATGACGGTACACTTGCTCCGTGCGATTACGCCGGTGAGCTTGCGCATGGCTTGGGACATCAATCGAGCCTGAAGCCCGACGACGGCATCGCCCATGTCGCCTTCGATTTCTGCACGCGGAATAAGTGCTGCCACCGAGTCGATTACGATCACATCAACCGCATTTGAGCGAACGAGAAGTTCACAGATTTCGAGTGCTTGCTCGCCGGTGTCTGGCTGGGAGACCAAGAGATCATCAATGTTTACGCCGATTTTTCGTGCCCATGATGGGTCGAGGGCGTGCTCGGCGTCGATGAATGCTGCGACGCCATTCTCTTTTTGAGCGTGGGCGAGCACGGTGAGTGCGAGTGTTGTTTTACCGGATGATTCTGGGCCGAAGATCTCGACGATTCGCCCGCGTGGGATGCCTTTGCCACCAAGGGCAAGGTCAAGCGAGAGGGCGCCGGTCGAGATGCCTGGAATGTTGTTGTATGCCTCTTCATCGAGACGCATAATCGAACCCTTGCCAAACGCCTGATCGATCTGGGCGAGTGCCCGGTCGAGCGCCTGCTTCTTCTGAGATTCGTTGGCGGGGATGGGCTTGTACTCGATTGGTTTTTTAGACTTGGCCATGATGTCGTTGCCTTTCAGGCTTGCCATGCGGGGCCTCGGGCGATGTTGACGAGGATCGGATGATCCAAGCCTCAACCTTGTGGGCGCACGGGGATCAGCACAGAATCGGGCGAGATTGATGTCCTTATCAATCCCAAATCCGGTCAGGGGCGGTGCTGCACGCGAGCCTGACGGGGAAACTATACCAGATACCAAACACCTTGTCAATGTCAGGGTGTCGTTTGGGTGAAAATTTTTGTATCTCGTTGACTCAACGATGTTTATCGATCGTCAATCATCGTGATCATGGTCTTCATGTCCACCGAGCTGGGACATATCGGTGCCTGCGACCGGTGCGTGGAGCCCGTGTTCGTGGACAAGCAAGCCGCCGAGGTGACCGGCGTTGGACAGGGCGAGTGCGCCGAGGATATATGTGATCCCAACGAGCACGGTGCCGATGAGTCCGATCTTCTTTTTCTTCGGCTCGGTGACCTTGCAGAACGCGATCATGGATGCCAAATAGATGGCTGTCACACCGACAAAGATATTGCGTGATAACTCAGCGAGTTCTTCGTGCTCATGGATCGCGTGCTCGATGAGTTCGGAGCTGTGATCGACAACATCTTCGGTTGCTTCGCCGGTCAACACACCTGCAAAAGCAAACAGCGTGCCCATTACAATCATCATCAAACCTGCACGAAACCATGACATTCGGCGTTTGCGATCAACGAGCCCCAAGACCATCGGCACCCATGCGCTGAGCAGAATCCCAACAGTGAAATGAACCACGAATGGATGGAAGCCTTCGAAAGGCGGGAGTGCAGGGATTTGGAACATGGGATGACTCCGGTTTTTATTCTGAGAGAGATTGCTTCCGGGATTGATAATACCCGTCAAGGTCAGCCTTGAGCTTGGCGATCATGTCCCGCTGGGCATACATCATATGCCCGGCTTCGTAGTAGTGCATCTGGATATTATCGCGTACTTCGGGACGCAAGAACATGTGGTTGATGGTGTACTGGGTCGCAAAGTAAGGCGTGGCGAGGTCGTAATACCCGTTGGCGATAAACACATTCATATCCGGGCGTTTGTGCATCGCCTTGCGGAGTCTTTCAGCGACATTGAGGTACTGATTGTCCCCCACGCCTCGGTATGACCAAGGCCAAACATTGGTCAGAATCTCGTACCGCATATCGCTCGAATATCCCAAATCTTGACGCAGGTACGCGTTCATGCCTTCGGTATAGATGCTCTGGATGGCTGCGTACGAAGGGTCAAACTCGTATGAGTCTCCGGCGTCATCACGATCCCATGAGGTGAACCGGGAGTCGAGGCGCCCGATGATTTTGCCCTCGTCGCGGAGGAGTTCTTTGGGGAACCTTGGCATGGTGATGCGGAGGTTGGTCTGCAGGACATAGTCTTTGGACAAGCCTGTGTACGCGGCGACTTTGGCCGCGATTGAGTTGCGATCTTTGTCGCTCAGCTGATCGCCCTGGGCGAGTGCAAGCGTGTAATCGTTCATCGCAAAGTCTTCGACTTCTCGCAGGAACTTCTCGATGTCCATCTTTTGGTACTGCGGGGATATCTGATTGTGAAAGCGTGCGGTAGCGGCGTATGAAGGGAGATAGAGCGGGTAGGGGACATCGTTTCCGACATCGAATCGAGCGGTCTGGAAGTTCATGATGGCGCTGATGAGGATGACGCCGTTGAGGGAGATGCCGTGGGTGCTTTGGAGCTCGTCAACGAGCCCTGCTGCGCGGGTTGTTCCGTAGGATTCGCCGGCGATGTATTTGGGGCTCCCCCACCGGCTTTCTTTGCCCAGATAGATTCGTATGAACTCGGCGACGGATCTGATGTCCTGGGAGACGCCATGAAAATCCTTCGGGCTGTTGTCCTTGGCGGCTCTGGAATATCCGGTGGCGATAGGGTCGATGAATACGAAATCTGATTGATCGAGCAGCGACCATTCGTTCTCCACAAGCGCGTATGGTGGCGGGCCGGGATTGCCAAAATCGTCGATTGGATTTACGCGTTTAGGTCCAAAGGTTCCGAGGTGGAGCCAGACGGAACTTGAGCCCGGGCCGCCGTTGAAGCTGAAGGTGATTGGGCGAGTCGAGGCGTCTGGAAATGCTGGCTCTGCATCGCCCTCGATTGGTCCGACGAGCTTTTTATAGCTAATAAAGAACATCTGGGCGGTGGGTTTGTGCTCGCCGGAGAGTTTGGCGAGGGTGATGGTGCCCGCGGTCGCTTGGTAGTGGATGAGTTGGCCGTTGATTGTGACACTGTGATAGGTGACCGAGGATTCGTCCGGATAGACGACGAATGCAGGCAGTGTGTCTTCGTCGGATTGTTCATCGGGCTCTGCATTGGCAATGAAAGCCCAGAGGCTGACGAACAGGATGGCGAAAAGGCTTCGATGGAGGATTTGATTCATGCTGATAGGGTATCAGGATTCGCGGACGGTGCAAGTCGACCCAATAGGGAAGAATCCATAGGACGAACCTATCCTTTACGACCATGAGTAAAACCCCATCGAACACCCAATCTCCCCTGCGTACCCTGACCGACGAGTTTCTGGCGATCGAAACCAAGATCAAGCTCGGGGGCGGCGAGAAGGCCATCGCCCGCCAACACGCCAAATCTCGGCTCACCGCGCGTGAACGGCTGGATCTCTTGGTCGATGGTGATACCCACTTCCAAGAGCTCGGGCTCTGGGCTGGGTATGAGATGTATAAGGAAGCCGGCGGGGCACCGGGCGCGGGCGTGGTCATCGGGATCGGCGTGGTGGCTGGCAAACGGCATATGATTATTGCCAACGATGCGACGGTCAAAGCTGGTGCGTTCTTCCCGATGACCTGCAAGAAGATTATTCGTGCCCAGACGATGGCGCATATGGCCAACCTGCCATTGTTGTACTTGGTCGATTCGGCGGGTGTCTATCTGCCTATGCAGGAAGATGTGTTCCCGGACACGGATGACTTCGGGCGGATCTTCCGCAACAACGCGAAGATCAGTGCTGATGGGATTCCGCAGATCGCGGCGATCATGGGGTTCTGTGTCGCCGGGGGTGGGTACCTGCCCGTCATGTGCGATACGCTGCTGATGACCGAAGGCTCGGGGTTGTATCTCGCCGGGCAGGCATTGGTCAAAGCCGCGATCGGGCAAGATGTGACGGATGAAGAACTCGGGGGCGCGACGATGCACGCACAGATCGCGGGCACGATTGATTTCCATGAGCCTACGGATGAAACGTGCTTGCAACGATTGCGTTCGTTGGTCAGCAAATATCCCGATGCGAACTGTGAAGAGATCGGCGATACGAATATCCAATCCTTCCGCGACGGCGACGATCTCTACGACATCTTTACCGATGAGCCTGGCAAGCAATATGATGTCAAAGACATCATCGATTGTATTGTGGACTCGCGAGCAATGCCCAATGCTGAAGGGCACAAAACGCTCGAACCTGATTTCGACGAATACAAAGCATCCTTCGGCGAATCGCTCGTCTGTGGCTATGCCAACATCGGAGGCATGCCCGTGGGCATCGTCGCCAATCAATGCAAGCTCTCGACCCGCCAGATGCCTGGGGGCAAGGCTGGGCCGAGCAAATCGACCAATATGCCTAAGGTCATTTATGATGACTCGGCGGACAAAGCATCGCGGTTCATCATGGATTGCAACCAACGCAAAATTCCGTTGGTGTTCCTCCACGATACAACCGGATTCATGGTCGGGCGGGACTCAGAACAAGCCGGGATCATCCGCTCTGGCGCGAAAATGGTCAACGCGATGAGCAACTGTGTCGTTCCCAAGCTGGTTGTGATTACCGGTGGTTCATTTGGGGCGGGCAACTATGCGATGTGCGGCAGAGCCTTCGATCAGTTTATTGCGTTCGCTTGGCCGGGCAGCAAATGTGCCGTGATGGGTGCGGGATCGGCGACGGGCGTGCTCGCGATGATTGAAGAACGATCACGCGCACGCAAGGGCGAAGAGATCGATGCCGAGACGCACAAGGTGATTCTTGATGCGGTGCGTGATTCGTACAACGAGCAGCAGGATATTCGTCATGGAGCGGCGCGAGGCTGGGTCGATCGGATCATCGAGCCTCACAAGACCCGCGAAGAGTTGATTGAGGCGTTGCGGAGTGCGAATCAGGGGTGGGATTACTCGCCGGCGTTTAAGATGGGTGTGTTGCAAGTATGATTTCAAGACTTCTCTCTTTGTTTGGACGAAGAAAAAACCCCGTTCCGCCCTCAGTAGATTCAAATGATTTTGTAACCCGCATCGCTCGATTCGTTCGATGCGGTGATATAGATCGCGCAGTCGAGCGGGTGAAATCATTTCAAATGGATCATCCTCATGATAAGAAAACACTCTGCAATGCATCGATAAAAATATCTGAGGGTGGGTATCCTGGCGCTGCGGTAGATATCTTGTCAAGAGCTGTAGATCTAAATCCGGGCGATCCGGTACTCACTGGCAACTTGGCCGCTGCATACTTAAATGATGATTGTTTCGATCAAGCGTTGGATATGGTGGACCAATCTATTCTGCTTGATTCTCAAAGTCCAAACGCCTGCAAACTCAAAGCCTCCATACTTCGAGAACTTGACAGGGTACAGGAAGCCAGATCACTCTGCGAAACATTTTTGGAGCACTCCCCAAATAGCTCGCTCGTATGGTTTGCTATGGGTATGAATCACATGGAATTAGATGATGAAGATCAAGCAATTGAATGTTTCTCCGCAGCTTACAAACTTGACCCTACAGACTTTAGGGCGTTTGCTAATATTGCAGCGGCTCTCATTGGCGCAAACAGACTTGAGGAAGGCGAACGGGCAGCTCTTGAAGCACTGGAAATCAACCCAGACGATGGCATGACTCTTTGCAATCTAGGGCTCATATATGAAAAACATGAGCGATTCGACGAGGCGATTAATCTCTACCAAAAATCTTGTGAAGTTGATCCAAGGTATACCCGCGCAAAATACGAGGTTCAGCGTTTGTCAAAACATTTAGAAACCAAATAGTGCCCGAGGAAGTTTGCTCAGGGTAAACTGTATGAATGAACACTATCCGTATTACTGAAGTTTCGCCTCGCGATGGGTTGCAAGCGGAAGCTGTGATTGTGGAAACTGCGCTCAAAGCTCAGCTGGCGATGCTGGTGCAGAAGACCGGGGTTGCTGAAGTCGAGATTTCGAGCTTTGTGAGCCCGAAATGGATTCCTCAGCTTGGGGATGCAGCCCAAGTGTTTGGGTTGATTGCTGGATCGAAGCCTGAGGGCGTGATCTATTCGGCGTTGGTGCCCAATGAGCGGGGATTGGATGCCGCGATTGAAGTGAATCGGGTGGCTCGCGAGGAGCATGGGATTGAACGGCTGATCGATAAGGTGTCTGTGTTTACTGCCGCTTCGGAAGGCTTCGCACTCAAGAACACGAATGCGACGATTGAAGAAACGCTTCAGCGGTTTGAGCCAGTGGTGAGCAAAGCCCATGAGCATGGGATGATGGTGCGGGGGTATATTTCATGTGTTGTGCAGTGCCCGTTTGATGGGATGATCGCTCCTGAGGCCGTCGGCGATGTGATGGCTCGGTTGCTCAAGATGGGGATCGACGAGATTGATCTAGGTGACACGATCGGGGCGGCGACTCCTGAGACGATTGAGCCTGTGATTATGGAAGCGATTGATCGGCTCGATGGCGAATCAACCAACTCGTTTGGCGATCCGACCCTGACGCTGCATTTGCACGATACCTTTGGGCATGCAGCCGAGTGTGTGCAGATGGCGCTGGACCTGGGTGTGCGATCGTTTGATTCGTCGGCGGGCGGCTTGGGCGGGTGCCCGTATGCTTCGACTGAGGGCTCTCGAGCACCGGGAAATATCTCGACACTGGCATTGGTGCAAGCGATTCAAGATGCGGGATTGACTACAAACATAGATCAGGATGCGTTGATAGAGGCGTCTGCATTTGCATCGGGGTTGATTCAATGATCAAAGTAGAACTACAAGACAAAATCGCGATTGTGTCGCTGAATCGACCCGAGAAACGCAACGCGATGGTGCCTGCGATGCTCGAACAACTCGATCAAGAGATCAAGGACTGTGCGCACAAAGCACGCGCTCTG
>CAJXXI010000088.1 GCA_913062615.1 uncultured bacterium
GGCTCAAAGGCTGGTTTGTTCGCTCAAAACCCGCTAGGGTGGGCACATGACACAGATGCAAACCCCGTACCAAGACCAGTCCGATGTGAAGCTTTATCAAGAGCCTGACCGCACGAGCATCATGGCTATTTTGAGTATGGTCTTTGGTATCGGTGGGTGCTGCTTGGGGGTCACTTCAATCCCGGCGATTTTGCTCGGGGTTTTGGGGCTTGTGGGGATATCGCGGAGCAAAGGGCGTGTCGGCGGGACCGGGTTCGGGATCGCAGGGATCTTGATTGGTCTGTTGACGCTCGCGTTGTGGATCGGTTTGATCTTCGGCGGCGGGAGTCTGGCCAATCAGATGATGGGGCAGTTTGGTGGAACAGCCGAACAGATGCTTCTGGATTTGCAGGCGGACAACTTTGATTCTGCTCGCGGGTCGTTGATTTCGCCAGCAGCCGACGCAACGGATGCCGAGCTGATCGCCTTCCGCACAGGCTACCAGAGCGGGCTTGGCGACTTTGTATCAAAGACTGATGGGATTGGTGATTTGTTCAGCGGGTACATGGCGGTGGGCGAGTTGATCCAGCCTTATCAGGGGATGCCTGGGTATGTGCCGTTGCCGATGATCTTTGATTCTGGGTATGGACTGGTGATCTATGTGATCGATCCAAGCGGGGGCTCGCAGGGCAGTGGATTCCCCAAAGCCAGCGAGATCATCGTGATTGATATGCAGGGCAATGAATATCGGTTGCCTTTGGCGAAGGGGACAGCGATCCCTGAGTTGCCCGAGCAACCAGAAGAGCCTGAGCCGAGCCCAGATTCAAGCACTGATGATCCTGGTACGGATACGGCTGATGATGAGCCTTGATCCAAGCGGGTATTGGGCATTTGTGATAGGGTTGAATGCTGATGAGTGATGAAGATCGTCAACCAATTATTCGGTGCAAGGGCATCGTCAAACACTTCGGCGGGCAGACCGTGCTCGACGGCGTGGACCTTGATGTGTATCCGGGCGAGACTGTTGTGATCATGGGTGGGTCTGGATCGGGCAAGAGCACGCTCTTGCGGACGATGATCGGCACGCACAAGCCCAACGAAGGCACGGTGGAGCTCTTCGGGCAGAATATCTGTAGTCTCAATGAAGAAGATCTCAACGAGGTCCGCAAGAAGTTTGGGATTCTGTTCCAGTCGGGCGCGTTGTACAACTCGATGTCGATCGCCGAGAATGTGGCGTTGCCATTGCGTGAGCACACCGAGCTTGATGACGAGATTATTGATATTCAGGTCAAGATCAAGCTCGAGCTTGTCGGGCTTCGTGAGGATGCCGATAAGTATCCGGCTCAGATATCCGGGGGAATGAAAAAAAGGGCGGGGCTCGCTCGGGCATTGGCGCTCGATCCGAAGATTCTGTTTTATGACGAACCCAGCGCCGGGCTTGATCCGGTGACGAGCGCACAGATCGATCAACTGATCATCGCGTTGTCGCACCAGCTCGGGGTGACGAGCGTGGTGGTGACCCATGAGATGGACAGCGCGTTCACGATCGCGGATCGGATGGCGATGCTCGATCGCGGGAAGATGCTGTTTATGAACGAGCGGGAATGGTTCGAAGAGCTTCGTGATATGTCTGCTGAGCAAGCAAAGAATATGGACGAAAACCGGCGGTTAGTCCGACAGTTTTTGCGTGGGGATGCTGAAGGGCCTTTGGCTTCTCGGCGTGACGAGTCGGCGTATGGCGAGGATCTCTTTGGGATGACGCCCGATCGCGTCACCAAGACGCCCAGCGTGCAGCCGACTCGGGGATAAGTTCGCTTTAGGATTGGAATCAACTCATGAGCATGCAAGTGGTCAATCGGAACAATGTGGTCGCAGGATTTTTCCTTGTCGGGAGTATTCTCTTGGCGGTGGCGATCTCGTTTATTCTCTCGGATATCCAGGACAAGTTTGGGTCCAAGAAGATGTATGTGATCCGGTTCTCGACCGATGTGGGGGTCTCTGGGCTTGAGCCGGGCGCGGAGATTACCTTTGGTGGGTTGAGTGTCGGCAAGGTGAAATCGATCTCGGCATATTCGGAAATAAATGCAGAGACCGGCGTCGAGGTGATTGTTGCCCACGATGTGTTGGTCGCGTTGGAATCAGATTTGGTGCTCTACGAGGATGCGTATGCGGACTTGACGCTGCCGATGCTTGGCGGCGTGTCGATGATTAATATCCCGTCGGCGGGGAGCGGGTCGTATGAAAGCGGGCCCAGCGATGCCAATCTGGTGCTCGACGAGAACGAGCAGCTGCGAGGTCGGTTCGCGCCTTCGATCTTGACACAGCTCGGCTTTAGCACCGAGGACGCAGAGAAGATTCAGGCGACAATTGATGATGTAAAAGAGATCACGACCAATGTGAGCGAATCGACCCAGAGCGTTCGGCGGATGACCGATTCGCTCGAGCCGAACTTTGGAAAGGGTGTCGATGATGGAAGATCGACGATCGCCAATGTTCGAGCGTTCACCGATCGGCTCAACGGCGAGGATGGTTGGTCGGGTCGTGTCGACGGGATCATGACCAAGGCGGATGATGCGACGGGCAAGATTGGTCCTGTGATTGATGAGGTTCAGGCGACGATCGACGAGGCGAAGAGTTTGATTGTTCAGAGCAAGCCGAAGATCGCGCGGATTCTGGATAATGTGGAGCAGACGACCGAGCGGGTCCGGTTTGATTCGATGGGTCGGCTTGATGAGTTGTTGTCGAAGGGATCGCTCGCGTTGGGGTCGTATAAAGATGTCGCAGACGATGCGAAGGACCTGATCGCGATCAACCGCCCGAAGATCGATTCGACGCTTGATTCAGCGCGTGATATTGGTGTGGGGAGCAAGCTTTTAGTTGAGGAGTTGCGTGCCCAGCCTTGGCGGATTTTGAGCAAGCCCAGCAAGGACGAGCTCGCCCGCGAGCCGGTCTATCAAGCTGCGCGGGCGTACGCCGACGCGGTGTCTGATCTTCGGATTGCTTCAGAGGCGCTTGATGCAGCGGTGACGCGGGTTGCCGATCATGGTTCGCCCGAAAGCGCTGCCGAGCTGGCGCGGATATCCAAGGTGGTCGAGGAGGCGTACGGGCGGTATGCCGATGCAGAGACCGGGCTCCTTGAGAGACTGCGTACGCCAAGCCCATAATCGAGGCCCATAAAAAAGGTAGACAGAGAAACCCAAACACAAGGGCATGAGCGTGCTGAAGAATACTTTGAATCGGATCGAGCAGGCGCTGAGCTCTCCAAAGCGGAACATCATGCTCAGCATTGTGTTCGTGTGTGTGGGCGCGATCGCATTGATGATCGGCAACGCGCGGAGCAATCGGCAGAGGATCGAGCAGGCGTATAGCGACGGGATCAGCGCAGCGATCGCGGTGAGTACGCAGGCGATCACCACAGTGTTCGGCGAAGATGGGCTTGGGGGCGTCGAGCAGGCGTGGCTGGGCTTGCGGGTGTATGAACCCGAGCTCGATGCGTGGGTTGTGATTGCAGACTTTGACGACACGCACGGGTCACTCGATGAGCGCGTCGTCGTGTTGGTGCATGGGCTTGACGAGCCCGGCGGGATCTGGGACGAGCTCGCACCGGCGCTCGCAGGCGATGGGCACATGGTGGTGCGGTTTGAATACGCCAATGATCAAGCGATCGCGTTGAGCGGCAAGAGCTTTGTTGAATCGCTCGACAAGCTGAGCACGCAAGGCGTGTCACGGATGGACTTGGTATGTCATTCGATGGGTGGGCTCGTTGCGCGTGAGGCGATCACGCGTGAGGGGTTTGGCGATCAAAAAATCGTTGTTGAACGATTGGTAACGATCGGGACGCCGCATGGCGGGTCGCCTTGGGCGAGGTTGCGGGCGGTGTCTGAGCTGCGCGAGCAGGTCCAGCGGTGGGTGGAATCAGACGATCTTGATCCGAAGCGATTGATGGGCTTTGCGCGTGATGGGGTTGGGCAGGCCGGGGCGGACTTGTTGCCGGGGTCAGATTTTCTCGTTGAACTCGATGGGCGGGCGATGCCAGCGGGTGTGCGTGTCACCTGTATTGTCGGGCGGATGGTTGCTCAGCAGGGCAGCGATCTGGGCTCGATTTTGGCAGCGGGTGCGTTGGGAGAACTGATCGGCGATCGGGACGCGGGGGTGATTGTTGGGGAGTTTGAGAAGCTGAGCAAGGAGTTGGGCGACGGCGTGGTGCCGGTGTCTTCAGCGGTGCTTGCTGGGGTAGATGATGTGGTGATTCTGCAAGCGAATCATCGCTCGATGGTTCGAAGTGTGGAGATGGGGCAGATTGGACAGATGATCAATCCAGGCGAGCCGCCAGCGATTGTGGTGGTGCTCGATCGGCTCAAGCGGGACTGAATCGTGTCAACAAAGAAAAATAACCTGATAAAACCCGGCTATTGATCAGCGGACGGCGGTTTGCTTGGTGTATACTCGGGTCATGGGACAGCGTCGGCACCATTATGAGCATGCGTTCGAGCGGTATCTGCGGGATTCACGGATTCCGTATATCTCGGTCAATGAAGCGAAGAAATCGCTGTTGCCTGAGCGGGCGGTACTGACGACGCAAGGAGCTGATGGGTCGCCAGCCAAGCTCAAAAACTTTGACTTTGTGGTGTATGGGGCGGGGACGAACCTGCTCGTAGAGATCAAGGGTCGTCGGCTGCCTGCGATTCGGCTCAAGGACGGGACGCCGGCCAAGCCTCGGATGGAAAACTGGGTGACGATGGGCGATATTGAGGCGCTGACACGCTGGCGGTCGTTGTTTGGACCTGAGTTTGAAGCGGTGTTTGTTTTTGTGTATTGGTGCGACGATGTGCCCCCCGACGGGTTGTTTGTCGAAACGATGGTGGATCGTGAGCGGTGGTACACCTTGCGGGCGATCACGCTTGATGCGTATGTGGGTGCGATGAAGGTGCGGAGCCCGCGGTGGGGGACGATGAATCTTTCGACAGCAGACTTTGAAGCGTTGAGCACGCCATTTTGTGCGCATGGTGGTGTTGGTGGCGGGTGTGTTGGTGGGAAGGTTGATGTGGGGCAGCGAACGGAATTTGTGCGTGAGCCGGTGTTTGATCGGCTTGAAGGGCAGATTCCGGGTGGGAATCGGGTCGATGACGGGGTTTGTGCTTGACCTTTTGGGGACATGGTGTGTAGCGTGGTGGCATGAAGAACCAGAACTACAAATCTGAGCATGCGTTTGGTCGGGCGATGAGCCTATTTTCGAGCACATCAATCACTAGATTGATACCCCGATTGGGTGCGTGTTCGCTGACGGTGATGTGTTCTTTGATGGCGGTGATGATGTCGGTCTCGGCATCGGTTGTCCAGGCTCAAGAAGAGCTTCGCCCGCCGAAGACTGATGCGGAGTTGAGCAGCCCGAAGTACCTGATTTTGTTGGTTGCGGTGTTGCTTGTCGCGGGCGTGGTCTTTGGCGCTTCGTTGCGATCAAAGCGGACGCATCAGGATTAAGCAGCTAACCGGGTCGGCACCAAGCGGGTGCTGATGCAACCGGGGTAGATTTGGGACGAATAGTTACTATACAGCCGTGTGTTTACAGTATCTGATGAAGATCTGAGACATGGTATCGCATGGAGTGGTGATGGCGTGGTACGATCTTGGTAGGTAGATTGTGCGGAGAACATGCTCCGGGCCGACGCCGATGAATCATAGAAGGAGTTGAGCGATGAATACAGAACAACAGAATCGACCAAGTGTTCAACCAAGCAATGAGCAACGCATCAAACCCACCCGGGGATTGATTGCTTTGAATCTCGCGTTGCTCGGCGGGCTTGGGTTGGTGACATTTGCGCCCGGGGCGGTGGCACAGCTCGGCGGCCCGGTGACCCGGGTGCGCGGCGAATACTCGATTGTTGGTGGGGCAAGCATCGGGGGGGTGTCGAGCGTGGTCTATGTGCTTGATACCACGAATCGTGAGCTGATCGCGCTCAACTGGAACGACAGCACCAAGTCGCTCGATGGGGTGGGGTATCGGGATTTGAGCGTGGACGCGACGAGTGATCCGGATCGGTGATCTTGATCGGGCAGCTCGTTTGATTCACCAGAGATACCAGAGACACAGTTGAGATTGATAAAAGGAATACACAATGAATACTTCAGACCAAAATCAAAACCAAACACAGACACAGCATATGACGCGCCAGCCGGGGTGGCTTTGGGTGAGCGCCGGGGTGCTCGCAGCGTTGATCGTGGTGCAGGGCGGCGGTTTCTTTGAATCGACCGCCAAGGCCGAGATGGCAACGACGAGCGGGTCGTATTCGATTATGACAACCGACGGGGGCAACGACGAGATCGTTGTGGTGGTGGACTCTCGCCAAGAGTCATTAATGGTCTATCGCACCGTGAATAACAGGAATCTGAAGATGCTCGAGCGTGAGGAGCTTTCGAGTCTGTTTTCGCGTGCTCGCGCCCAGGCGATGGGGCGACCCTAAACTCAGAGGCACGCATCAGATGTCTTTCTGATGGTCTTTTCTGATGCTTCTCTTTGAAGCACCTTTGTTCGCACTGGAAGTTGTTTTTGCCCATCCACCCGCTCCCACAGTTTGAAGCCGACCTCAAGGAGTATCTCCAAGAGCAGGCCGACCGCGAGGCGTATGAGAAACTCAACGCGCCCAGCACGATCGTTGTGCGCTTTGGGTATATGCGGATGATTGGCGAGTTCCCGTATTCAGGGGATTCCAAGCCGGGGTGTGGATCCAAGCTTGTTGTGCAGACGATGCGTGGGACCGAGATCGGCGAGATGCTCACGAGCACCTGCGCCAACTCTGGGTGCTCGAAGAGCGTGACGCGCAAGGAGATGCTCGAGTACATCGAGAACTCGGGCGGTCGGCAGTATCCGTTCTTTGATCGCGGGCGAGTGATCCGAATTGCAACGGTCGATGATCTCAACACACAGAGCAAGCTTGAACAGCGCAAGAACGAAATCCGGATGATCGCCAAGCGGATGGTCGAGCGGGCTGGGCTTGAGATGACGATCATCGAGGCCGAGCTGATATTTGGCAACGAGCGTGTGATTATTTACTTTGGTGCTGAGGATCGGGTTGATTTCAGAGATTTGGTCCAGGACCTTGGGCGTGAGATCGGGACGAAGGTTGAGTTGCGTCAGATTGGTGCGCGAGACGAGGCGCGGATCACGGCGGACTATGAGCGGTGCGGGCAGTATTGCTGCTGCAAGAGCTTTTTAAAGGTGCTCAAGCCGGTGAGCATGAAGAGCGCGAAGATTCAGAAGGCGACGCTCGATCCGTTGAAGATATCTGGACGGTGCGGTCGGTTGATGTGTTGTCTTCGGTATGAGGACGAGACCTACGACGAGTTGCGTAAGAACCTGCCTCACCGCAAGACGCGTGTGGGCACGCCTGAGGGCGACGGGATTGTGATCAACACGCAGATTCTGACTCAGTTGGCAATGGTTCGTTTGGATAACAATACTGATGTCGCGATTCCGATCGAGGAACTGAGCGAGCCTGAGTTCAAGACTGCGCCCGAGCCAGCGACGCGAGGTGGGCGTTCATCACGCTCGGCCAGCACCAAGCGAGGCGAGAGCCGCGACGAGTCTCGATCAGAATCTCGATCTGAGGCCGGGGTGCGATCGGGCAAGGGATCAGGCAAACGCAAACGGACGAAATCCAAGGAGCAGGCGGGTGTTTCTGGTGAGGGCGTCGAGGCCAAAGCGCAGGCACCAGTTGCTGGACTTACTGGACCTACCGGATCATCACAGGATGGGGATCGTCCCAAGAAGAAGAAGCGTCGTCGCCGTCGGCGAAGCGGGAGTGGTGGCGAGGGGTCGGCCAGCACCAATGGCACACAAGACATACAGGCACCATCGGAAAACAAAGGTTCTGGCAGCGGGGATGGACGTAATGATGTTCAATCCGATTTCCAATCTGGCTCCCAAACAGAAGCTTCTGGCGGAGTTGGCGGTGGTGCTGGGCCCAAGAAGAAGAGAAGGCGTCGTCGGCGTCGTTCCGGCGGCGAAGGCGGGTCTGCTTCGAATGGTGAATCAACTGGCGGGTCAACTGGCGGGTCAAGTGGTGGGTCTGGCGACGGCTCGGGCAGCGGAACAGATTGATCTCGCGTGTCGTGTTCGGTACGGCGATGACGGAGTGTATTGGATATGACAGCAATGAATACGGATACAAGTTCCTCGACAGGTTCACCAAATAGTTCATCGAACGGTTCATCGAAGAATGCAGTCGGGATCAAAGAGACGATCACGAGCCTGATCATTGCTTTTATGCTCGCGTTTTTGTTCCGTGGCTTTGTGATCGAAGGATTCCAGATCCCGACGGGTTCGATGGCGCCGACTTTGATGGGCAAGCATATTCGGTTTGTGTCGCCTTATTCAGGGTATGACTGGTCGGTTGGTCCTTGGACTTATGCGGATCGTTCGCGGACGCGGCCGGTGCGTCAGCAGGATGACATCAAGGTGAACGACCCGATGAGCGGGTTGGAGATGAGCGATACAAACCGTCGGCTGGCGGCGGGTGATCGGGTGTTTGTGCTCAAGTACTTGCCGTTTTTGCAGAGCCCTAAGCGATGGGATGTTGTGGTATTCAAGAACCCGGGCACGCACGAGAACTACATCAAGCGGCTTGTTGGGATGCCCGGCGAACAACTCGCGTTTGTTGATGGCGATGTCTTTGCACGCGACTTTGTAGAAGGTACAACCGCGACAACGGGCTGGGACGCTTGGGAAGAATCTGGGTGGGAAGTCCAGCGCAAGTCCGAGCGTGTTCAGCGGGCGATGCTTCAGGATGTGTTCAACTCGCGGTATGTGCCTGCGCCCGCCGAGCCAACCTACCGGTCGCCGTTCAAGGGATCATCGACGGGATGGGATGGCGTGCGGAGCGATTCGAGCTATCGGTATAGCGGAACGGGCGATACGGCATTGGCGTGGAACGGCACGCGCGAGATCACCGATGCGGGCTCTTACAACCAGACCCACGGCGGGTACAACCTGTTCAAGTCGTCGAACTCAACGAGCCGATCGAGCTTCCGCCCGTTCCCGGTTTCGGATGTCGCGGTGAGGTTAAATATTGAAGCTACCGATTCTGCAGTCGATGTCTCAGCGGTGCTCAGCGCACGCGGGATGGAGTTTCGTGCGGTGGTTGGTTCGGCAACCGGGAATGTTGGCGTCGAGATGCGATCGGTTGAGGGCGAAGCCGCAGCGTGGGAGTCGCTTGATTCAGGAACGATTCAGGCGTTTGAGGTTGGCGAGATTCACAGCATCGAGTTCTGGCATATAGACCAGGCGTTGTGGTTGTTTGTTGACGACAAGCTCGTGTGCGGCGGTGGCGAGAAGGGTGCGTATGCGATGACCCCGGCGCAGCGTGCGGTTGCATCGACGGGGACGAGCTGGGAAGCGTTGAAAAGCGATAATCGATCTGGCGATGGCGCTGATATTCGAGGTGTGTTTTCAAAGACCGAGCTGTACCGCAAGCCTACTTTCCGGTGGGATTTTTCGGGCGGGGCGTTTACGCTCTACAATGTTTCGGTGCAGCGGGATATTGCGTATCAGGTGAGCCGACGCTCGCCGACGCGTGGCGGGCATCCGAACTTTTTCCCGACGCTGACGGATGAAGAATACTTCATGTGCGGCGACAACTCGGCCAACTCGCTCGACTCACGCTTGTGGGCTCCGGGTTCGATTCAGAAATGGATCGAAGCAGAGATCAACGATCATGTCGGCACGGTGCACAAAGACCTTGTCGTTGGGCGTGCGTTCTTGGTCTACTTCCCGGCGCCGCTCGATGGCGGCGCGGTGCTGACACCCGATGTTGGTCGGATGCGTTGGATTTGGTAGTTGATTCAGTCCAGCCTTGATTCGGTTGGGACTTGGCCGATTTCGCCTTCGCCGATTTCGAGATTTGCGCCCAGCCCGAGGACGATCCGGTTGGCGTAGGCGAAGTACGCTGCAACTTGTGCGACATCGAGGATTTCGCGATCGGTGAGCCCGATGGCGCGGAGTTGGTCGATGTCTCTTTGTGTAACAGATGATGGGCTGGTCGTGAGCGTTGCAGCGTATCCGACGATGGCGGTTTCACGCGAAGTGAGGCTCGACAGATCGCCTGCGAAGACTTCGTCGGCGATGTGCTTGCGGCCTTCGGGCAAGAGCCTGCGCAAGCCCTCGGCGTGATGGGTTTGGCAATAGGTGCACTTGTTGAGTTTGGAGACGGTGACGCCGACCATTTCGCGTTCGGCGCGCGAGACCGGCGATGGCTTATGGCATGATTGCACATAGAGGGCGCAGTGAGCTTGGAGCGATGGCGGGTTGAGCGAGTGGACCTTGAGGACATTATCGACCGAGCCGTCGGCGTTGGCGTAGCGTTTGTAGAGGTCGGCGAGCTCGCCAGAAGCTTCTGATTCGGTAATGATGTCGATGTAGCTCATGGGATTGGCTCCAGAATTGACTTATGAGTGAACAAGCACAACGGATTTGGAGTAGATTCTATTCCATGGGTAACAACACTGATCCCGCCAAACATCTTTCTCGTCATGCTTCGCCTGAGCTGCTCAAGGCCTATCTTGAAACGAACGACGCGCCGTGCCCGGTGTGTGGGTACAACCTACGCGGTGTGGAGTTGGCGGTGTGTCCGGAGTGCAACGCGCCGATCGAGTTGGTTGTTGGATCGCAACAGGATCGGCTCGGGGCGTGGTTGTTTGCGATGCTGGCGTTTGCGATGGCGTTGGGCTTTGATGTGGTGATCGGGTCGATGATGGTGTTGAGCGTCATCATGACATCCGGCGAAGATGCAAGTGCAATCTTTTTGATGATATCCTTGGTGACGCTTGCGCTCACTTCTGTCGGGATGTTGTGGGTGCTTGTCGTACGCAAGCGAGATTGGACGCGGATGGCTCGGCAAAATCAATGGAAGATCGCCATGGGGGATTTTCTTTGGTGTATTCTTTGCACACTTATCTGTGGGCGTGGGATTATTTTTGATCTCGTGATGATTACATGTGCTGCTGAATTGCCCGGCCGATGTAGTGCTCGTTGGCGGGATCGACATGCCATGAGCCGAGGGATTCTCGGGTGTCGAGGTTGGTGAGCTCGGCGTTGTTTTCGTCATTGATGACGATGAAGAACTTGGCGTGTTGCTTGGTCGCATCGTCGCGGAGCTTGTTGATCTTGCGGGTGGATTTGTAACTGATCCGCGCGTGCATCGGCGCGATCGTGTAGCGGTCTGTACTCCAGGGCTTGCGGCCTTCATCGGCGAGCCATGATTCGGATTCGATGCCTCGGCGGAGATTCGCGGTGAGGGTGTGGACGAGTGCCTCATTATCCTCGTCGCCATTGGGAACGA
>CAJXXI010000089.1 GCA_913062615.1 uncultured bacterium
GGCGGACGGTCGTGGCATGTTCGGGTGGTGCGGATTCGGTCGCACTGGCCGCGGTGCTTGCGATGGTCGAGCCCAAACCGATCATCGCACATGTGCTCCACGATATTCGCGAAGACGGATCAGCGATCGCAGATCGTGATGCGGTTGAGCAGCTCGCAGGGTTGATCGGTTGTGAGTTTATGGAGCGATCAATCGCGGTCAGGGCGCAGGCAGGGAACCTGGAGCAGAACGCACGGGCGGCTCGGTATGAAGCGTTGTGCGAGATTGCAGAGCAGGTTGGTGCGCGGTGTATCGTCACCGGGCATCACGCGGATGATCAACTCGAAACAGTCCTGATGCGCTTAATACGGGGGACGGGCGTGCGTGGGATGGGGGGGATGTCGCCGATTCGCAAGATTGGTACTGTTTCGATCGTCCGCCCAATGCTCGATGTGACACGACAAGAAATCGAGTCCCTTTGTGGCGATGCGGGTTTGAGTTGGCAGCATGATCACACCAACGATGACCAGGGGTACCTGCGGAACCGGATTCGCCATTCGGTGTTGCCGATCTTGCGTGAGATTGAGCCTGAGATCGCGGCGAGGGCATCGGGGATGGCACGATCGTGCCGAATGGCGAATGAGCTTGTTAGCCAAGTTGTTTGTGAAGGCGTCGGGGCGTCGGCAACTCGATCAAACGGGCAATGGTCATGGACACGCGACGAGCTCCGCGATGTGCCCGAAGCGGTCTTGGGGGAGTTGGTCTTTGTGTTCGTGCGCGAGGTTCTCGATGGTGTTGGGGCGGATTCGATCTTGCGTCGGGCGATCGAGCCGTATGTTCGAGCGGTGAAATCAAATGATACCGACCCGCATATCCATCGGATCGGTCCTATTGTTGTACATGTTCAAGCCAAGTCAGTGGCTATTTCAGTTGCAAGGGCGGAGGCTTCGAGAGAAGCACGCGAAGATCGGAGTTGTGATGAGTGATATACAGATTGCATTGGTTGGGCATTGTGGCCCGGATTCATTTGCGTTGCAGAGTTCGGTGATGGGCTTTGTGCCCGGATCGGTGATTCTCAAGATCAACTCGAAGGATGAGCTCGATGCGAAGATGGGCGAGTTGTCTTTGTTGTTGGTGAATCGCGTGCTTGATGGTGGGTTTGATTCGGAGTCGGGGATTGAGCTGATTCGTGGGTTGGGTGAGGGGACGCCGCCGGCGATGTTGATTTCTAATTTTTCAGAGTCTTTGGATGAGTCTGTCGCTGCTGGTGCGGTGATGGGATATGGGAAGACAAAGATGCGATCGCCAGAAGCCGAGACCGCATTGAAGAGTGCTTTAAACCTCAGTTGAGACTTTTACAGGAGTGTGCAAGATGGATACAGCGATCAAGTTAAGCGAGTACCAGGCTCGGCGAAAGAAAGTGCTCAGCGGGCTTAAGGGTGCGGTGGGGATTCTGTTTGCGGGCGATGGTGCGCCGCCGTTGTTGGGCGAGTGGATGCCTGATATGAACTTCAAGTATCTGACGGGGATTGATGACGAACCGGGCGCGATGGTGTTCTTTGATCCATCAAATCCTGACGCGAAGAAACGGATTGTGCTCCTGCTCAAACCTATCAATCCTGAGATTGATGTGTGGGACGGGTACCGCGATCAGGTCTCGCAGAAGCTGCGTGATGAAACCGGATTTGAATCGGTGATGCGAAACTACATGCTGCCAAGGTTGATGACCGAGGCAGCAAAGCGGACCAAGCGTCTGGCTTGTCTGCAGCCGTTCGCGGCGTACTCTGCTCCCGTGTCCAAGGACTTGGAGCTCTTCCAGAAGGTCGCGGCAAGGATTCCGGGGTGTTCGATCGAGGACAAAACCGATCTGGTGCTCAACCTGCGATCAATAAAAAGCACCGGCGAGATCAAGCAGATCAAGAAAGCGATCAGGGCAACCGCCCACGGCATCGAGTGCGTGATGGGCAAGATAGCCGACGGCGTGAACGAACGCGAGCTGCACAATGTGCTCGTTGGCGGATTCGCCGAGATGGGGTCGGTCCGCAACGCGTTTAATCCGATCGTTGGGTCGGGGCACAACGGCACGGTGCTCCATTACAAAGCAAATAACTGCACTACGCGCGATGGCGATTTGTTGGTGCTCGACTGTGGCGCGGACATCGGCGGGTACGCCTCGGACATCTCCCGGACGCTGCCGGTGTCGGGCAAGTTTACGAAGAAACAAGCCAAGCTGTACAACATCGTACTCAAATCCCAACGCGCCGCGATCAAGGCGGTCAAGCCCGGGGCCACGATGGCGCAGGTTGATGCGGCGTCACGCAAGGTGATCATGGATGCTGGATACGGTGATTTTTATCCGCACAGCATCGGGCATCATCTCGGCTTGGAAACTCACGATCCATCCCCAACGGGCACACTCAAAGAAGGCATGGTCGTGACAATCGAGCCCGGGATTTATCTGCCTGATGAGGGCATCGGGATCCGGATCGAAGATGACATCTTGGTGACGAAAACTGGATCACGGAACTTGTCTTCGATGATCCCAAAGACGATCGATGAGATCGAAGCAGCGATCGCTCAGGCACGCAAGAGCCGGTGAATAAGTTTGTGATCTTCGTATTTCAGCCCGCGAGTTCGCGGGCTGTTTTTATTAGATCGGCGAGTTGGTCGGGATCAGAGTAGCGATAGAGTTTGATCACGTGGCGATCTGGACCGAGCAAGATGAGTGTTGCTGGGTGATCTATGTTGCGGAACCCGTCGTCGGTGTTGAGTGCCCCAAGGTCAAAGCTCATACCCATGAGCAGGATGGTGATCGTGTCCATATCGCCGGTGACAAACTTCCACCGCTCGGGGTCTGCCTGGAAGGCTTTGGAGTAGTTCTTGATGATTTGAGGCGTGTCAACGAGTGGGTCGATGGAAACGCTCAAGAGTTGGAGATTGGTATCGACGGTTGCGTTCTGCACTTCTTTCATCGCAGCAGACATCGTCGGGCAGATGAGCGGGCAGCTTGTGTAGAAGAAATCAACGACGGTGTACTGGCCGTCGAGGATGGTTTCGTCGATGGTGTTCCCGTTCGAATCGGTGAGCTTGAATGCGGGGATAAACAGATCAGCGTACGGATTATCCTTGTCGAGCAGCGTCGGCTTGTCAGGATAGTGGGTGGGTTGAGGCTTGGCGACAAACCAAAAGATCATGATCCCCACAAGGGTGAGAATGAGCAAAGCCATTGATTGGAGAATGATGCGTGGACGCATGGGTTATGCCTTTGTTTTGGTTGGGCGAGATATGGCGAATGTGGCAATGGCGATGCCAAAGATTGCGAATGCGATGGAGATAATCCAGGCGAGTGTGGGGTTGAATCCTGTGTCCATGCCGAGCGATGATCGCATCGCGGTGTGTGTCCATGTGAGCGGATTGATAAGGGCGATGACCTTGAGCCACCCTGCGGCATTTTCAACGGGGAACACCGCGCCCGATGTTAGCCACATGGGCATGAGGATCGCGTTCATCACGCCGTGGAATCCTTGGGTGGAATCGACCATCCACGCGAGTGCGAGCCCGAGCCCGATGAGGGCGATGGAAATACACGCAAGTCCACCGATCGCGCCGAGGATCGCGATCGGGGTGATAGTGACCCCCAAGAACGGCAGGGTAAGCAGGACGATCAATGCTTGGAGCAATGCGAGGATTGAGCCGGCCCCGATCTTTGAGAGTGCGATCGACCATCGCGGCGCGGGCGAGACAAGAGCTGCGCGAAGCACCCCGTCTTGGCGATCTTGGATCAGCGAGATCGAGGCAAAGATCGACGCGAACATCACCGTGAGCGAAGCCATGCCGGGGATGGTGTAGGCGCCGATGGTGGCGTCTGATTGGGCGACATCGCCGATGGAGTTTGAGAACCCGCCCACGATAAACAACCAGATAAGCAAAGGCGTCGCAATCGACGCGATGATCCGCGAAGGCTGGCGTGTCTGGCGGATGAGTTCGCGCTTGGTGAGTGCGCGTGTTGCGCGAGACCCGATCATGAAAGGGCTCCTGTGCCTGGCGAAGAAATAGGAGTATGAGCGTAGTAGGTATACACATCAGCGAGTGTCGGCGGCGCGATGGTGATCGAAGCAGAGTCGACCGGGCACGAACTCGCCAGTGATGCATTGGCATGATGCCCGATGACGAGCCGATCGCTGATGATGTGCTCGATCTGGTTGGAGCCGAGCCATTTGGCGATTTGTTCTGTGTCGGATTCGTTTTCGAGTGTGATGCGGACGATGCGATCGCCGAGGGTCGCTTTGAGATTGCTCGGCGTGTCGTCTTTGACTGATTGTCCATCGCGCATCATGATCACCCGATCGGCGTGCTCGGCCTCGTCGGTGATGTGGGTCGCTATTAGCACCGTCATCTGCAATCGCGAGCGTGTGCGATCGAGGGTCTCCCAGAAAACTCGGCGAGCATCAATGTCCAATCCGGTCGTGGGTTCGTCGAGCAGCAGCACGGAGGGGTGGGGGATCAGAGCACGCGCGAGATCGGCTCGGCGTGCGAGCCCGCCAGAAAGATGACGGATCTGATCGTTGAGTCGATCTTCAAGACCCAGTTCGGTTGTGATCGAGATGATGCGAGATTGGGTCTGGGCTTTGGTCAAATCATGCAACGCACCCGCCACCATCAGGTTCTCACGAACGGTGAGCAGTTGATCGAGCGCGGGCGTCTGGAAGACCACGCTTAGGGATTTTCGCGAGATTGGAGCGATAAGTTTTCCTGAACCGGGCGTGATGGTTTGGGCGATGACGTTGAGGAGGGTAGATTTGCCTGATCCATTGGGGCCGAGCAATGCGAGCATTTCATTGCCAGCACAAAGCGAAAACTGATCGAGGGCGATGCGGTCGCCGGTTTTCTTGGTGTGATAGGTCACGCGGATATCTTGGAGTTCGATAGCGCTCATGCGATCAGAGTCCGTATTGATGCTTCAGCGACGAAAATCATGAGATACACCGGCAGGTGGATAATCGAACCAAAGAACACCCTGCGGGCGGATTTTTCTGTCCGGACAATCGCAAACTTGATACTCAGATAAATCAGCAACGCGCCAAGAATAATCGAAGCACCGGCGGTAAACCACCCGGCGAGTTCGGGGATGATCCAGAGCGGCGCCATCCCGCAGGGGATGAGCATTGCGGAGGTGATAATCATGGTGACTGCGGTGTGGTTGCCATGGGGATCAACAATAGGCAGCATCCGGAATCCGCCAGCTTTGTAATCATCCTTGCACATCCATGCGATCGCAAAGAAGTGAGGCAGCTGCCAGACAAACATGAGCGTAAAGAGCATCAACCCGATCGGTTCGAGCAGCAGCTCAAACCCGGCTACTGGGGCAGCGGGTGTTATGCCGATCGCGGTGGTGCCAATCATGGTTGGCAACGCGCCCGGCACAGCGCCGATGAGTGTATTGGTAATCGTGATCGGTTTGAGCGGCGTGTAGATCAGGACATATGAAGCGGTCGTGAGCAATGCGACGAGTGCGGGGATGATGCCACATGCAAGCCAGAGGATAAGCGTGCCGACGATGGTCATCACGATACCAAAGGTGAGCACAAACCTTGGCGAGAGACGCTTTGATGGGATCGGGCGAACCTTGGTGCGTTTCATCAACGCGTCGCGGTCAGATTCGTACCACATATTGAGGGCATTGGCACCGCCAGAAGCCAGCGTCGTGCCCACGATGACCCCGACAATAAGTTTGATCCAGAGTCCCCACCCGACGAGGTCGTAGTGCAACCCTGCCAAGAGCAGCCCGACGAGCGCGGTGATGGTGACGAGTTTGGTGATGCCGGGTTTGGTGAGTTCGACACACGCCGAAAATGTGCTCGGCTGAGCGATATCCGCATTCTCGGTTTTGCCAGATTCGTCAGGAGTATTCGGTTGTGTTTCGGCTTGGGTAGTCACAGCGGATCATAGTCCTCGCAGAGCAATCGAAGAGGGCATTCTGGTCACCATCTATGGGATGATTACTTCGATCCAGACGGGGAAATGATCCGATGGAAAATCGGCTTGGGATTCATTCAGCCGCCAGATGCCCGAGTTGGTGATTGTGATGTCGTTTGATGGAAGTACATAATCAACCCGTAGCCGGAACTGCGCGGTATCGGTCGAATCGAGCCGATCAATTTTGATGTCCGAGCTTGGAAAAACATCTTTGGCGAGACGAGCCGATGTAAGAACTTGTGTCACCATCACCAAATCCCGTGAATACCCATCCGTTGGGTCAGCATTGAGATCGCCCATAATGACAAACGACGCGGATGTATCGAGTCCGCCGACGGTTCCTTGGTCGTCGGTAAGGGCTTGGTCGTTGTCGATGTAGTGGCGGATGAGTTTGATCTCATCATGGTTTCGGCGTTTGTTGCGGCCTTCTAAGCCATCAAATGCGGGGGGCGTCGGGTGCGAGATCAACGCATGAAGGACGGTGCCGTTGGGCAGCAAGATCGGGACATCCGCAAAGTTTTTCGAGCTGAGCCGAAACTTGTCCCATTCTTCGGGAGCATACCAGGGCGAGCCGTCGCGATTGGTGGGGGCGGAGAAATCAGGCAGGTCTTTCCAGAGAAAATGCTGGAAGGTTCGGATGTCGTCGGTTTGGATGTTCAGCTTTGGATTGACAAGCAGGGCCAACGAATATTGCCCGGGGAAGGTTCCAAACCCGTAGCAATCATTGCCATACGCCCGCCCGCCATCGGTTTGCTCGCGGGTTTGCTCTGGGAAGTTCAAGGTTATGCTCTCAGAGTGATCAAGGTCGAACCCAGAATGGATGCCGGTGTTTGATGCGGGGGTATAGGTATCGAACACGATCGGCTTGAGCCCGTCGCCTTGAGGCACCGCCAGGTAGAGTTCCACGAATCGGCCGGCGTTTGATTTCGTCCCATCCTGACGGATTGCCATTTCGGAGAGCAGCAGGATATTGGGTCGCAGCCTTTGGATAATGGCTGCGAGCTGGCGAAGGCGAGGATTGTCAGCGTTGTCCAGATCGGTGGATCGGACATCTTCGATATTGAATGTCGCGATGCGGAGTGCGATTGGTTGCGATTCATTTGCATTTCCCCACGAACTCGCGAGAGAAACGGTGAGTACGAGACAGAGAATGTGCATGTATTTTTTGGGGCTCATGGGGCATTGAAGCCGACCCGCATCAGAAATTCGAGTCCGGGCATCGTGAACTGCCAATAACCTCAAGTTATCGACTAATTCGGACGATAATATGCCAGCGTGCACAGAGAAAAAGTAGACGTATCGATAGGATTTTCTCCGATCAACTATCCTTCAGGATTGAATCGCAAACTTGATACTCAGAGAGGGAGATGATGACAAAGCCTGCCCTTTGTGCAATCAACAAACACTTGGAGATACCAGAGCACGTCATCCCCGGTGGGTGGGTGGTCGGAGGCATGACACGCCTGCTCGATGTCTGGACGCCCTCGCCTTTGGTGATGCGTGCGCCATCATTCAGGTATGCCAAGCATCAACTCAAGTTTTCGTTTGATGAATGCGTTTCCAAGCCGATCGAGTACGGTAAAAGATCACGGCTGAAGCAGAGAATTGGCATAGAGAAGAATCGAATCTACAAGTTGTCCGAATCAGATATTTTTTATGATTGCAGACACGACGCGACAGAAAATGTAGCCCATGTGCTCCAAAACCAGTTGGCAATCGCACTCACCGCCCTCCAAGCCCTCGGTTTAGAAGATCGATGGCGAGACCTCGTCTTTGTTGTGCCTGCAGGGACACCGAGTTATTCGATTCGCCTCTTTGAAGTCATGGGTTTTCGGGTTATCGCAAACTCAAGCGAAGCGATTTCCGGATGGCAAATTCGGATGGAGCCGAAGAAGTTTCCGCTGCGTGCGATCGGCTCAGTTGTTCTCAGAAAACATGCGGTGGATGTTGGGATTCTTTCTGACTCGGACCCCGATGGCGACCCCGTGTTCTTATCTCGCCGTGCTCGGCGCACGCTGACGAATATGGATGAGATTGAACCGATAGTCAACAAGGCAGGGTACCGAACGGTCTTCGCTGAAGATATTCCTGTAGAGGAACAGATTCAGATTATCGCAAGATCAAAGGGGATATTCGCTCTTCACGGCGCGGCGATGGGCTATATAATGTTTCGGGATTCAAAGCGTCATGGCGTAGTGATTGAGTGTTTTTCTTGCGGTTACGCAACAGGTTGGGCGCGTGCGATTTGTTCACAGACCGGCGATACTTGGCTGGGCGGGCAAGGGGATCTTGTTCCCAAAGTACTGATTGACTTAGTTGACGATCGATCCGCAAGGGCGCATCAATCGAGTGATTATCGCTTAGAGCCTCAGTCAGTTCAGATTTTGCAATCTATGGAATCGCTGGCGAATAGTACTGATGAGGATATAGATCCAATGAGGATGCTTGATGGGATCAAGGCAATGGATATTCCAGTTGCGAAGATTCCTAGGAAGGGTGGGTCGCTATGAGCAAGCCAAAGGTATTTTGTATCGGATTCCAAAAAACAGGAACCACATCGCTCGGCCGAGCTTTAGAGATTCTTGGCTATCGTGCGAGTGGGTATTGGGAGTTTCGAGATTTCGCCCAAGAACCAAGTTTGACAATGGATCAAGTGATCGAGAGAGCCCATGCACTTGTAGGTGAGTTCGACGCCTTTAAAGACACGCCATGGCCAGTGCTGTATCGCGAACTTGACGCCGCCTATCCGGGGAGTAAGTTCATACATATTGTGCGTGATACACAGAGTTGGATCAACAGTGCAACGCGTGACTTTGGGAGTCATCCTAACCACCTACGCCGATTGATTTATGGCTGTGACTATCCGGTCGGGAATGAGCAAATATGGATTGACCGATATGAGGCACACAATAAAGAGGTCGCAGAGTATTTTAAAAATCGGCCAGAGGATTTTATCACGCTCCATCTCAACCGCGGTGAAGTTGATTTCGAGCCGATTTGTAAACTGCTCGGTTTGCCTATCCCAGAGGTTTCTTGGCCACATGTGAATCAGATTGGGAATAAAAAGAGGCGGATGCTCGTGGCTCGTATTCTCAAAAAAATCAAAGGCAAGTGATAGTTCTAGTCCATCCAAACGAATCTTTGAATAATCATGATTTGCAAGAGAGTATTTGAGTTATTTGTTGTCTCTGATTAGACACACCAGGAGTTTGATTTGCAAGCAGATGAAGGCGTTGACGCCTCCAACAACTTGAAGCATCGACTCGCTAACTCACGAGTATTACATCCTTTTAAGGGTGACGGGCTGCGCGCCAAAGCAATGCGTGGTTCAGGTTGGACTATCGCTGGGTTTGGTGCCCAGCAGGTGCTCCGTTTGGGATCAAACCTAATTTTAACTCGATTGTTATTTCCCGAAGCATTTGGACTGATGGCATTGGCACAGGTTTTTATGCAGGGCTTGGCGATGCTCAGCGATATTGGGGTTGGGCCTGCAATTGTGCAGAACAAGCGGGGTGATGATCCGGGGTTCCTTGCGACGGCATGGACATTACAAATCGTTCGTGGGTTCATTCTCTTCGCGATCATGTGCGCGATAGCCTACCCGGCATCGAAGATTTATGATCAGCCTTTGTTGTTGCCAATCTTGATAATGATCGGGTCTGCGGCGATTATTCAAGGATTCCAGAGCATCGGATTCGCAACGGCAAATCGGAAGATGATTCTGGGCAAGCTGACGATGATAGATCTCTGTGCCCAATGTGTTGCTATCGCGATGATGGTCGCCTGGGCATTTTTCTTTCCAACTGTTTGGTCGCTTGTTGGCGGTGCGCTATCCGCTGCGACGACGAGGCTGATCCTTGGGCACATCATACTGCGATCTTCCGCGAATCATTTTAAGTTTGACCGAACTGCTGCCGGTGAGATATATCGGTTCGGACGATGGATATTCCTCGCGACTGCGCTGACCTACTTCGGCGGACAAGGGCTTCGACTCATCCAGGGATACTTTGTTTCGATAGAGATGCTGGGGCTGATTTCTATCGCGGGGATGCTGGGGCAGGCGGTAGGCAAGATAACCAGTCGGATCGGGAAAATGGTGCTGTTCCCGGCCTTTGCCCAGATTCAGCTTGATCGCCCCCATGAACTCGCTACGAAGCTTCGTGAGGCACGGACAAAGCTCTTCCTTCTCTCATGCCCTTTTTTTATTCTTCTCATTGCTCTTGGTCGTGATCTGATAAATTGGATGTATGATGATCGGTACATTGAGGCGGGGCTCTATCTCGTGATTATGGCGACCGGATCGGCACTCCGTGCACAGCGAACGCCCTTTGGGATGGTGCTTATTGCCACGGGTGATTCTTTCGGGCACGCATTGATTATGTTCGTAACGGCGGCCGTGCGGATCACTGCGATTTTTATAGGATTCATGTTGTATGGCGTGGTGGGGATGTTGATCGCAGATATTATTGCAATGGCGTTGATTTATCCGTTCGAAGCCTGGCGCTTGCATCGCAAAGGATTGTGGTTGCCAATCTTTGATCTGTTCGTATTTACTGGATATGTTGCGCTTGGTGTGCTTTCATATTTGACGGGGCCATATTTCTTTATACCTTGATTGTTTCGCTGACGAAAGACTAGAATCATGAAAATTACCTTTGTACTTTCGAGACTTAACCTATCGGGCGGCGTCCGGATTGTTGCTGAGCACGCGAGCATGCTTCATCAACTGGGTCACACGGTGACGGTCGTTTCTGCTGTTCAGCAAAGGCCTTCGCTAAAGAATCAGCTTTGGACGATTCTCAAAGGCAAGTCGGTCCGCAAGCGCGAAAATAAGAGTCATCTCGACGGTGCGCCCTACAAAGTCCATGTGCTGGATCAACCCGGCGATGTCAAGGTTGATGATGTGCCCGATGCGGATTTGATAATTGAGACTTGGTGGCAGACCGCGGAATGGATCGAGGAGATGCCTGCATCGAAGGGTGTGAAGGTGAACTTTCTTCAGCACTATGAGGCTCATTCGTGGGTGCCTAAGGATCGGGTTGATGCGGTCTGGCGATCTCCGATGCGGAAAATTGTGGTCAGCGAATGGCTCAATGGAATCTCAAAGAACCAGTTCAATGATCATACAGCGATCCTTGTTTCCAACGGGATCGACACGACCAACTTCAGATTCCGTGAGCGGGGGCTATCGGGGCATAAGAGAGTGGGCACGATGTA
>CAJXXI010000090.1 GCA_913062615.1 uncultured bacterium
GAGTGAGTATCGCACACCTCATTATCATCGGATGAGTGATGTTGTGGGGACGCTGGATTTTTTGAGGATGGGCGGGGTTGTTGATGGGTTGGAGGGGGCGGTTCGGGTTTTAGGGGAGAAACGATGATGATAAGTGATTATCGCGCATCACCAATCTAATATAGTGCCAATGCCTCAACACAAACTTCAGCCATATGTGTACCCATTCCGTGGGATTTTGATCGATGCGAACGGATTGCCTACGAAAGTTCCTTTTTCATATTCTCGTCCAGAACGGATCACACCTGGAGTGCTCGCTGGAAAAGCTGACACATATAAAAGAGAGAAACCAATCTTCGTACTTGCATGTAGTACGCGTTCAATCGAAGTCCGTTCTTCGCGATTGCCCGAGTACATCGGGCGTGGTATGATCAGACTCCATGCTGAACCAGAAATCGAGAATGACAGGATCGTCAACACTGAGTTAGAAGTTATTGAGCATCCTGACCGGTCGTTTGGAAGCATCGACAATGCTGCGTATATTTGGGACGACGAATCGCTGGCACTCATTGATATTGATGAGCACCCGCCATCGCAGCACAATCCAAATCGTCGTTTTCGGGCAGCTTTCCCTGACGGGAATGTTTCGAGCATTGAGCTGCAACTGATGCTCGGCTCGATTCATCTCGATCAAGCACGCCCCCTTTTAATGAAGAGTGTGTTGGGACGAAAAGGTGCGTATGCACCAGGTCTTGATGAAAATATCCATCACATCGATGCCGGCTTTGTGCGTGGTCAATCAAGCGAGTATGTCATGACACATAGCCGACGCCATGGGCTCAAAGTATTTGATAATAAACTAGAGTTGATCACCAACTTTGATTCTTGGAAATCTCCATTTCTGACCAAGTCAAACAGGATTGTCAGCTTTGATCGGCACTTCCATGAAGGTGTTCATGTCCAATCGATCGATGGAGATGAAATCAATCATCTCCCTGAAATGAAAATGTTCCTTTATGCTCATGCTCATGCAAACAACTGGTATATCGGGCGGCAACCAGAGCAGGGGCCGTCTGTTTTTGATGATCATTTTAACCTACGAGCCACATTGCCGAATGATTGCTTCAACATTGCACTGAGTCCGGATGGATATGCGTATACCAGTGGGAGCAGGAACCCAAACAACTCAACTCAACCGGAGGGAAAACTCTTCCGTTGTTTTTCGCCAGACGGGGACTTGGTTCAATCGTTTAGTTGGAAAACTCAAGAAGAATACGAACGAGTTGCCCAACAACAAACTGATGCTGCGAGTGATGCGGACGATCGACGCAACTTGCGGATTCAACCAAAGACAATCGTACACACTGAGTCTCTTTATGCTGCCAATGCTCCACAATCGACCACAAAGCTGTGGTACGAACGATTCCAACTTAGTGGAGGGCTGGAAGAAATTCCGGGGACCATAATTATCGTTCCAAACGAAAACAAAGAACAACTTTGTCCTGTGTGTGGCATTTCTTGGGGCGGATACATCATGTACTATCACGGCGGCGGGGCCTCACACGATATATGCCCAACCTGCAAGCTCCAAACTGGCTACGACGATGATCCCTATGACGATGGGCTTGACGCCCAGTTCGGAGGCCAGTTTGGGCGTTACCGCAAACAGTGGCTCGATAGCACTGGATGGTTGGAGGAAGATCTGGATCGGATCGAGCGAGTGTTTCAAATCAGCACAGACGAATGGCCTCGGGATAAAAACTAGACCGCAGATTCGCCCCTAATAGGGGTTATGGGCAGCCGGCGGCGAAGGAGTTGAGGAAGGCGGAGATGTCGAAGAAGTTGAACTGGCCGATTGGGGCGGCGAGATCGGCGAGGGGGTCCTGCGAGGAAAACAGGTTGAGGAATGCGGAGACATCGAAGAAGTTGAGCTCGCCGGCTGGAGCGGCGTAGTCTGCGAGGCAGTAGACATCGCCAAACAGGTCGAGGTCTTGGATATCGATATCGTAATCCCCATCGAGGTCTGCCGCGATGTTGAATGCGTCGTCGGACTCTGCGAGCCCGATCTGTTCGATGAACAGTGCGCGGTCGGCGGCGTCGACAGAGCGATCGCCGTTGAGATCGCCGGCGGGGTACGGATCAACGCGCTCGCCGCTCATGGTGACTATTCCCTGCGACTGGTTGCCCAGCCCTGTGCGCGACTGGAGCAGTAAGGTCGCTTCAAAGGAATTGATGGAGGTGAGGCGGACGCTGCCGAGCAGGTTCTGGTTCAGGCTTATCGCTGAGCCTGCGAATGTGCGGAAGCGTAAATCGTTTGGAGTTGGTACGACCACGCGGAAGCCGACGCGTGTGGGAGTCTCGAAGACCCCGCGGAAGAACTCGCTGGCGGGGTTGGTGATGCTGAAGATGTCCCCAACGATCAAGACGGTGTTGTCTTCGGTGTTCCCGCTTTGGATCTCGCCTGTTTCTGGGTTCACTGACTGTGTCAGCGTGGTGTACACGCCCGAGAGCATGGAGTTGCCTGCGACGGGGGAGAAAAGTTGGAGCGGGAAGTCTACATCGGTGTGTGGGGCGCGGTTGTTGTTGAAAATGAAGGTTGATCCTGCGAAGGACGGGTTCAAGATATAGTTGTCTGCATCTGAGTACTGTCCGTCGCCTGGGGCGTTGAGGATATCGACCGCGCCTTCGGGGGTGACGAGTGCGCCCCATCCGCCGCCAACGATGTCGGCGAGGCGATACCGGTTGGTGCCGTTGGTTGGGATTGTGGTGAACCATTCGGTGCCGGGGAAGCCGCCGGTGAATCTGTTGAAGTAGACGCCGCGTGGATCGAGATCAGTCACGCCCCTTGCGCCATCGGTTTGCTGGGCGGCTGCTGATCCCGCAGTGGCGGCGATGGCTGCGGCTGCGAGGAGGCTCTTGATAGTACATAATGACTTGGTCGAACGGATGGACTTCATTTTGGATGCTTTCTCAGTTTGTGGTTCGTGATCGATGATTGTCGAATACGCCGGGCCGGATTCGACCGTTTGGGCGTGTGATGGGTGGGTGTGAGCATCGAAAAGATAGCGATGCCGAGTCCGTACGCAAGTAGAGGGCGAGTGCGTGCAGGATTCTTGATATTCGCCCAATTTTGGGATGAAATTGGCGATTTTGTTGTCGTCCGAGAACTGTGCTCGGCGTATTCATGGCGCGTGGTTGGTGTCGAAGTGCGGATTGAGTTTGAGAGAATAGAGAGCGGCGAGGGTTTAAAGAAAATTGCAAACAACAAATACATATGCAATGTATCACAACATATCATTTATTCGATGAGCAAACCAAAATTACAGCCGTACATTTTTCCATTCCATGGGATCCTGATTGATCAAAACGGGTTGCCTACTGAGGTTCCTTTTCCCTTTTCTTGTCCAGTGCGAGTTACTCCGGGTGTGCTCGCTGGAAAAGCCGACAGTTACAAGAGGCTGCGCCCTACCTTCGTGCTTGCGTGTAGTTCGCTTTCTATCGAAGTTCGCTCTGCTCGAACACCAGAGTACATCGGGCGCGGCATGATCAGGCTCCATATCGAACCAGACATAGAGAATGACACGATCGTCAGCACTGAACTGGTCGTTATCGAGCGACCTGACCGGTCATTTGGAAGTATCGACAATGCTGCGTACATTTGGGATGATGAGTCATTTGCACTGATTGATATTGATGAACATCCGCCATCACAATATAATCATAATCGTCGTTTTCGAGCAGCTTTTCCCGATGGGAATGTGTCAAGTATTGAACTGCAACTGACGCTCAGCACGATACATCTCGACCGACCGCGTCCACTGCTGATGAGAAGTGTGCTCGGGCGAAAAGGGTCTTATGCGCCTGGTATCGATGAGAATATTCACCATATCGATGCGGGCCTTATGCACGGTCGATCGAGCGAATATGTTATTACACACAGCCATCGCCATGGGCTTGAGGTGTTCGACAAAGATCTCGAGTTGGTCGCCAGCTTTAATTCTTGGAAGTATCCAATGCTTACCCCATCGAACAAAGTGGTCAGCTTCGATCGATATCTGGAGGGTGTTCATGTCCAATCAATCGATGGACATGAAATCAATCATCTTCCTGATTTGAAAATGTTCTTGCCTACTGATGTAGATATGGGCAACTGGTATCGCGGCCAACAACCGGGGCAAGGATTCTCTCTCTTTGATGAGCATTTTTGCCTTCGAACAACACTTCCTGCGGATTGTTTTCGTATCGCACTGAGCCCGGACGGATATACATTTAACTGTGGGAGGAAAGACCCAAACAGACCCGTTCGAGAGGAGGGGAAGCTCTTCCGCTGTTTTTCACCCGATGGCGACTTGGTCCAATCATTTTGTTTGAAGACGCGAGAAGACTATGAACGCATTTCCAAGCATCACACTAACGCTACGAGTAATGCGGACGATCGACGCAACTTGCGGTTTCAACCGAACACAATCGTGTACACCGAATCTCTGTACGCTGCCAATACACCAGACTCGACGGAAACAATGAGTTATAAGCGGGTTCGACTGCAAGAGGGATTCAGGGCTCTCGATTGCTCCATTATCATCTTACCATTTGAGAACGATGATGAGTTGTGCCCAGTCTGCGGATCATCATGTAACGGCTGTTCGACATACTCTTCCGATGGCGATCCTGGATTCGATATCTGCCCGACATGCAGGTTCCAGGCTGGGAACGGCGACACCCCCTATGACAGCGATCTCGACGCACTGTTTGGGGGGCAGTTTGGACGCCATCGAAAACAGTGGCTGGATCGTTCTGGATGGTTGAGAGCAGATCTTGACCGGATCGAACGGGTGTTCCAGCTTGACACAGACACTTGGCCTCGGACAAAGTGCTAAACGGCGACTTCGGCTTTTATGTGGGGGTCAGGCTCGTGGCTTTGTAGCTCGAAGTCTTCGATGGTGATGTCGAAGATGTTTTGCTTCTGGGTTGAGCATCATGGGGGGAGGGGCTTGAACTCTGTGGGGAATTATTCGTCGACCTGAGGCAGGTGGTTGATGTAGATGTGGGCGTCGGCGGGGGGGTAGATTGTGGTGGCTACTGTGTGACGGGGGATTTTTGGACATCGACCATGGCGTCTACTCGGTGTTCCCAGAGGCAGCGGGCTTCGACGAGTTCGCGTCCGCGTTTGGCCATCGCGAGTGAGGCTTGTGGATCGGCCAACTGAGTATCAGCCGCCGATCTCGCTGCATTGGGGTCTCCCCAATCGAAGAGTTTGGTTGTGTCGCCGGCGGGGCTTGCCGATCCGTTGAAATCTCTTCTGACAAGGAGCCGATCGTCGGCGACAACGCATGCGCCTCCGGCCATGGCTTGCATGATCCGTTCTGAATAGGAATGGACAAACTGCGTCGGGCCCCATGCCAATGCGATGCGTCCGCGAGCGAAGGCGGAGGCGCATTGGGCGTAGCTAACTTCGCCTGCGTATTTGATGGTCCCGGTGCATTGGTCTTCCCATGCGGGTGAGCCGAAGACGCCGACCTTGAGTCCTTGCATGGATTTGACGGTTTCCATTCGGCGGTGTCGATTGACGATGGCGATGACGATCCCCCAGAAGCTGCGTTGGGTTTCCCAGTTGCCGGTGATGACGCCTTGGGAACCCATGACGAGATCGACGGCTGCGACATAGCCAAGCCAGGGTTCTTTGATCATCAGGTGGGCGATGTTGGTGATCATGGTGACTACATGCGGGTTGGCCTGGGAGAGGATGGTGTCGATCTCTCTTTGCGATCGGACGGAGCCGGTGAAGACAACATCAAACTCGCGGCTGTCGTATTCTTGGGTATTGAGTGTGTCGATGTTGCAGAGCGATGAGCGGGGGATGCCGTGGGGGATGCAAGAGTGCATGAGTCCCGGGAATCGTGGTCTGAGCAGGTGTGTATCGTCAACACATGGGAGGAGGAGGCGGAGATTGCTCAGTGTTGAGCGTTGGTTCCATTGGTCGAGTATCTCGGCGGGGAGTGCGAAGGGGTGATCGACATGGAGCTGGACTGCCTTGAGATTTGAGCCGGGCGAAAAGAGTGCGAGTGGGAGCTGGTCGAGGGATTGTGGTGTGTTCATAAAGAGGAACACGCCTTGGGTAGGGGATGGATCGTTGAGCAGGTCGTGCGGGCGAGCGTCGTAGCCTTTGATTGTGAAGGCCTCGAGGAGTTCATTGGCCATCGCGCCGAGGAGCCCAAACTGGGATTGGTAGGCGTTGGGTATCCAGATGGTGTTTGGGGAGCTTTGCATGTGGTATCTATCGGGCAATATGGGTCGTATACTTGGACAATGCCCCGGCCGCATATTTTCATCGCGACTCATCATAAGTCTGGCACCGTTTGGATGCTGGCGACATTTCGGCGCATCGCCAAAGCGAATGGGATGGCGTATGTGCGTCTCAATGAGGGAGAAAACGGTTGGGACTTGCGTTCGGACAGAGACAGCTACTTCGAAACCAAGCGATCAGCGGTGGAGAAGGCGTCTGATAGTCCTGGGATATTCTTCAACTTTCATAGTGATATTCCTGATCTGACGCGGTGCAAGGATGAATGCGGGGCGAGGGGGATTCATGTTGTGCGTGATCCGCGTGATCTGCTGATCTCTGGTGCTCGGTTTCATCTTGTAGCCGATGAGGCTTGGCTTCATGAGCCGATGCCCGAGTATGGCGGGATGACCTATCAGCAGAAACTCTTGTCGTATGAAACGATGGAGGATCGGATCAAGTTTGAGATGGACCACCATATGGGGCAGGTGATTCGTGATATGGATGGCTTTGACGATCAGGGAGTGTTCCAACGGGTGCAGTATGAGGACCTGATTGTTGATCGAGATATGGTTCTTTTTCACCAGTTGCTGGTGCATCTTGGGATGCAAGGGCGGGCGCTGATTCATGGGCTCGATGCATTTTGGAAATCGTCGCTCTTTGGCGAGCGTTCAGAGCACGATCTGAAGGCAACGCGGAATCATATATTCGATAGCCGACTCAAACAGTGGGCAGATGTTCTCACGCCAAGTACGCTCGAACTTATCGAGAGCAGGTTTGAGCGGGAAATTTTGGGTCTAGGGTACGCGTTGAGTTCGTCAGCTTGTTTAGGCTAAGGCTTCGTTGTTGGTGCTCTCTGACTCAATGTTTTCTAGGATAGATGCTGGCACGAGCTTTGATTTTCTGAGTATTTTAGTGAACTTGGCAGCACGATTTGGATCGATCGTGATGGGGTCGTGTTCTACAGCGGGGGCAGACTCAAACACTGCTTCGCCCTGAAAATAGCGGTCGTAGAGCGGGCGGAGGTTGGGTTCGAAGTAGCGATCGATTGCCCGCTTGAGGTTTGGTTGGACGAGCATTTCGAAGGGGCGATCCTTCTGAGGCGGTGCTTTTTTGATCAGCACATCGCAGAGCTCTTTGGTGATTTTCAAGATCCGGTTGCGAGGCATGTGCTTGAGTTGGCGGGCGACTTGGGAGATGAAGAGGAACTGGTCGGCGTCGATAGATGGGTTTGCTCTTGCGCCGGGCCACGCGGTGACCGGGATCTGATCGACTTGCAAAAGGTGCATGAAATCGGAGGTTGATTGTCCGCCTACGAGATTGTCTGGGCTGTAATGACGAACGCTGAGGTTCTCGCGTCCGAAGGCGTTTGCAAATGCTTCGAGTTCCCAGTAATAGTCGAAGCATGAGATCAGCGTCTGGGAATAGATGCGGATGGCTTGTCCGATGTCATGAATCGGGAGACGACCAAATCTGATCATGGTCGCGAAGTGTGAGATCGCGGCTTGGGATGGGTTTCGGAGGTAGGCAACTACCTGAGTGTTGTACCCAGCGAACATGTCTTGAAAAACCTGTGGGCGGAGAAGGTGCAGGCTCTCGTGTGAAAAAACCACGGTTTGACAAGTTGACGAATCTATCTGCTTGCGTGTTTCACGGATGATTGCGTGGATTCGACGGGGGGATTTACTGTTGATTTCGGCGTAGAGCAAGGAATGCTGGGGGAGTGTGCCGACGAGTGGGTATTCGATGTTCTTTTTTTTGAGCCAGTCGCGGTTGCGGGCACAGAATGCCTGAATAGCACTGCTTCCGGTTTTTTCATATCCGATATGAAGGACCACCGTCTTGGTATCGGCGTGGATATTGAGTGAGGATGGGGTAGGCGTGGAGGGACAAAGAGTGGGCTCGGAGGCGGAGAATTGTTCGGCCTGGGCGCAGATTTTTTCATCGGAACAGGGTGTATTTGAATCGTTCAAGTCTGCTATGCCCATATCCGCCTCGTTGGTGCTTTGGAGTGTATATACGCTCGGATTATCATAGCCCTATGCAGACTTTGAGCATGGCGGGTGAAGAAAAATGGGCTTGTTTGGGGTGGTCTGGGGTATAGAGCAGGGGCTTGGCTTAGTAGAGCTTTGCGAACTGCGTGAAGTAGGTTGGGTAGGTTTTGTCTACGCATCTGGGGTTGTCGATCGTGATGTTTGGTCGGCGGAGAGCGATGAGGGCGAGGGCCATGGCCATGCGGTGGTCGTGGTAGGTGTCGAAGAGGACGGGATCACAATCTGGTGAGCAATCGACACTGCTTTCGGGGGGAGTTATGGAGAGGACATCCTCATCCCCATTGAGATTGTCTTCGACCCAGACGCCGAGTTTGCCGAGTTGGGCTTTGAGGGCAGCGATGCGGTCGCATTCTTTTACGCGGAGTGTTTTTACGCCTTTGATTATTGTGGTGCCCGGCGCAAAGCAGGCGACGGCGGCGAGGGACATGACGGCGTCGGGCATGTCGGACATGTCACAGATGATCGGGGTAAGGTTGGTTTGCCCCTTGCAGGCGAGGGTGTTATTGCCAGTGATGAGTGTGCAGCCCATTTGTTCGAGTAGGGTTGGGAAGTTGGCATCGCCTTGCGATGAGGGGGAGGAAGGGTTGAAGCCGGCGACTCGGATGGTTGCTTTGGGGAGTAGTGCGCCGGCGGCCCACCAGTAGGTTGCGCCGGAGGCATCGGGTTCGATGTCGAGATTGAAGGCGGGTAGGCCGGGGGATACTTTGATGACGGAGAGATTGTTGGCGTGTTGGACTTGGACCCCGAGGTGATCGAGGAGGTCGATGGTGAGGCGGATGTAGGAGGCGGATGTTGTGCCATCGGGCATAGAGATGGTGAGCCCGTTTTCGAGGAAGACGGCGACGAGCATGAGGGCGGTGATGAACTGGGAGGATTGGGTGCGGCCAATCGTGATTGTGTTTGTCGCAAGCTGCGATGGTGGGGTGATGCGGAGTGGGGGGCAGCCATCGGTGTTGAGGTACTCGATTGTGCAGCCTAGGGATTGGAGAAGGGTTGCGAGCTCGGCGATGGGGCGTTGTTGCATGCGCTCGTTGCCGGTGATGGTGAGTGGGGCATCGGCGAGGAGTGCGCTGGCGGCAAGGAAGCGGGTGGCGGTGCCAGCGTTGTTGAGGTTGAGCGTTGTGTTTTCTTGGTCTGGTTTCCAGGTGCCTGCGGTGCCTGTGATTTTGAGGGCGGTTGGGTCTGATTGATCGATGATCGCGCCGAGCTGAGTGATCGCTGCGAGCATGCGTTGGGCGTCGTCTGCATCGGTGAGTGCGTGGTTGAGTGTTGAGGTGCCATCGCAGAGGGCGGCCAGAAGGAGGGCGCGGTTGGTGATGGACTTTGAGCCCGGCGGTCTGATGGTGATGTCGAGAGGGGACCTACCAGGGGCGCGATTCCAGACGGGCAATGGGAGTTGCTCGGGGAGTGAGTCGGGGGAGAGATTGGATGGAAAGGGGGCGGCCATACGGTTGATCAAGCTTCTTTGCGGAAGACTGCGACGACATCTTCGATGGGGACTACGAAGAGGCGGTTGTCGCCTTCGAAGTCTACGGGGATCGCTTGCTTGGGGTTGAAGAGGACTTTGTCGTATTGGCGGATGGGGTAGTCGGTATCGTTTTCGACGAGCGCGGAGATGGCGACGACGCGGCCGGTGATTGTGGGGATCTCGATTTTGTCGGGGAGGTGGATGCCTGACTTGGTTTGCTTTTTGTCTTCATCTTTGCGGATGAGGACGCGGTCGCCGATGGGTTCGACGGTTTCGAGTTCTGATTTTTTTGGTTTTGATGCTGGCATGGTGGATTGTAGGGGGGAGGGGCGGGGATGATGTAGAGCAGCGTGTATATGACGAGATTGATATCGATCTTCACACGGTGTTTATGTAGTTATCAGTTGATCAATATAGGATTACCGCATTCTGGGCAGATGGATAGATCGATGATGTTGTAGCCACAATGCACGCAGAGATGGTGTTTTTGTCTATATCGGTGTTGCAGGGTTCGTTTGAATCGGATAAAGATCACAGGGAGCCAGAGGATCGTGGTATATACGATGGTGTTTGCGAAGACGCCAACATATTGAGGGTGCTCTTTAATTAATGGCCTATTGGTCATTAGAGATGTGTTAGAAATCCAACTGACATGATCATTGCTTGGCCAATAAACTCTAACGGAATGCGATCCAATGTGAACCACGGCCTCGCGTACACGCACTTGGAACGGGAACCCGAATCCCAGAATCGAGTGTGTAGCATTGGGATGGTTAGGGCCACGGTATTCTGAGTAGATCACCGAACGGAACCAATGTCGCCCGAATACTGTGTGACGCAAGTCATTTTTGGTCAGAGTGACTTCATTATTGTCCCTTTCCTTTGGGTAGTGCCCGTGGTTCGGGAGTTTGGGAACACGGCGACGATCTGCATCTGAGTTATTGATTTTCCAATGAAACAAGATTTTATCGGCAAGGAAAGCGCCTTGATCTAAAGGGGTGTGTGCGTAGTAAAAGTTGAGCGTCAGCATGCCGGTGAAGAGCATTGCCAATGTAATATGACGAAGTCGGACACAATTGAGAACACCCTGCATACATCGAGTACGCGGGGGGTAAGGC
>CAJXXI010000091.1 GCA_913062615.1 uncultured bacterium
CGGCGGTGCTTTGAGCGTCCGCCGAAGATGCGCCCGTTTCATGTGCACACCGAGCTGCAACATCAACAACTCGTCATACGCCAGCCTCCGCCTCGCCGATTGGACATCCGACTCGCTCTCGGGCGCGTGCATCATCCGATACGCATCGCCCAAGCTCGGCAGCTCGCGCTCCTTGCGGTATTCATCGCTGAGATGATCCTCCAACAACCCGCACGCTTGATCCAGAACTGTGCGCACAATCGTGTGGATCTGCTCGGAAGTCATCCCCTCGGTCGCCGGGTACACCGGGCGGTATTCATCGTCCTGATCTTTGTTCAAGTTCTCGACATCATCGAATGGAATAATCGTGAACTGTGGACTGCTCATCTGCAGCCCCGGCCCAAACCTCGCGGGCTTGCCCTGCACCCGCAGATACATCCCCACATGGAGTTTTTTGGCAAGGAACGCCTGGTTGAAGAACACCAGGTCCAGCCGACCGGTCTCATCGCACAGCACCACCTGAAACCGCGCCTTGCGCCCGAACCCCGAGATCTTCGTCGCGGTGATCTCACCAACCGCCGACCCGATCACCCCGGGTTCCAAATCATTCAATCCAGACTGCGCCCGGATCCACTCATGGCGGTGGGGGAGGTGCACCAACAGCTGCCCAACATTGTGCACCCCGAGGATCTCGAGCTTCTGCATCTGCACGATGGGTATCGATCGGATCTCATTGAGCGGCGTGGATAGGGTAATACTCTGCATCGGGTACGGTTATTTCCCGGGCAACCCGAGCGGGTTGCTGTGGCTCGGGCCTTGATCAGACTTGGTGAGCCCGCCTGTTTGTTTGGCTGGATCAATCTCACGCAGGTAGTCCCAGGTGTAGATCCCCGTGTCGTGTCCGTCAGAGAATGCGATCTTGATCGCGTAGTTCCCGACCATTTCTGCGCCCGTCGCGGTGATCGTACCAGAGGAGCCCATCGAATCGGGCAGAATTGTGAGCGGGTTTTTGGCCATCGATTTGCGGAGCTCTCGCATATCGGCGCTCGGCGACATCTTGCGGAGGTACGCGATCGGGTACACAGAAGTGTTCCCGTCGTCCCATCCGATGGTCAGGGCGTGATCTTTTTTAAGATCCAGATTCGTTGGTGTATGCGTCTGCTTCATGGCTGCTAAAGTGTAGTGCCCAACTTACTCGGAGACAGCCAGCATGAGCGATACCACATCACCGATCGATATTCTTGTCAAAGCGATTAACGCTGCGGGTTCGCAGGCCTGTATCGGGATCGACCCTGTATTCGACAAGCTGCCCCGATCGCTTCGGCTCGAAGGCGAGCTCGAAGCCATCGAGATGTTCTCGCTCGGGCTCCTCGATGCAATCGCGGGCTCAGCGAGCGTGGTCAAGCCTCAGAGTGCGTGCTTCGAGCGGTATGGGGCACAGGGCTACGCGATTCTCGAAAAGGTGATCCGCAAAGCCCGAGACCTCAATATGGTGGTTATTCTCGATGCCAAGCGAGGCGACATCGGCTCGTCGGCGACCCACTACGCGATCGGAGCCGCCAACATGGGGGCGCAGTTCATCACGGTTTCGCCCTACATGGGACCGTCCTCGATCGAGCCATTCCTTAATGCCGGTCTCGGGGTGTTCGCGCTCGCCCGCACGAGCAACCCAGATTCGGATGAGGTGCAGCTCCAAGAACTCAAAGATGGCGGCTGCGTCACTCACGGCATCAGCAAGATGATCGCTGATATCGGCAAGGATCGCATCGGTACTTTCGGGATGAGTACCCTCGGAGCGGTTGTTGGAGCCACCAAGAGCGCTGACGATGTGAGCACACTACGCCAGATCATGCCCAACCAGATGTTCCTTGTTCCCGGTGTTGGTGCTCAGGGGGGCACCATCAATGATGTCAAACCCATGATTCGCCCAAGCGCGGGTTCACCCGGGCAGCTCGGCGTGATCGTCAACGCCTCGCGCTCGGTGATCTACGCCGAACCTGTCGGCGATGAGTCATGGCTGAGCGCTGTGAAGAACGCGGCGGTCCAGTTCGCCGATGATCTCAGATCACTCGTAAAGTAGATATCAATCCACAAGAATATGATGATGCAAAAATGAAAGAGGCCGCCGGGTTCTGCACCCACCGAGCGGCCTCTCTCTGATTCGTCTCACACAAACAGCTCGTGTGATATGTCAAGTTGTGGGTCAACTCAGGTCCAGCGGGTGCGTTGAACTTCTGCTCTGTCCCCTTTGAGCGAAATAAAACTCAGCTTCGACGACGACGCGTCGCAACTAATCCTCCCAAGCCCAACAGCGATAAACTGCCCGGCGTTGGCGTCAATAAAATACCATCGCCTTGCGATGTTCGGCCATCAAAGCCATTGGTAGTATCAAACCACTCGGGCATCTGGATCAAGAAACTGATCGCGCCACTGAGTGTATCGGTCGGCACATTAAACTCGCTGCCAGACCCGGTGCCTTCAAACACGCCATTGCCCGCTGAGTTAAACACCGCGAAATCAATCAGCCCGTCAAAGAACCCGAACCCGCCGATCAGGCTCCAGGTACCATCAAAGGTGCCCGAGAGTGTGTCGCCGTCGAGGTCACGTATCAAGATTCGTCCGTTCACCCCGTCGGCTCCGGTGCCGAAGGTATTGGTAATGTTCATTCTGAACAAAACACTTGCGTCGTTGCCAACGCCGATTTCGCCCACACCAAATGCTGCGGTCAGCGGAGCAAAGAGATCATGGCGGGTGACATCGCCTGAAGTGATTGGAGATGAAATCGCAAGGTACTCGCCAGTGCTTACATCATAACTGGTCTCGAGATCAGTAAACCCGAAGGTTGTACCGAGTGTCACAACGCCAGCACTCGACATCGCTGAAGCGATCGCGAGGCATCCAACGCCAGAGATAAGTTTTTGCATTGTGGTAGTCATATCTATATCACTCCTGCTTCTTGAAAACTCAAGATCAGCTAACTCGCGACGATCGCCGCGTCCGGATAAAGAAATACACCAAAACGAGCCTGTTGCCACCGGAGTTGTGGAATTGTCCCAAAACCGGGCATTTTCTCTCAGAATCGCCTCAGTATCAATGGTGAAGGATTGTTTGATACAAAATGATCAGAATTGAGAAGGAAATTAGGAAAAAATCTCAAATCAACTGGGGTTTTGGCTGATTGGGTGCATGGTAGAGGTGAGGGAGTCCTCATCGCTGCATGTGTGTGCAGAGACATCATCTACCTTTGAGGAAAAGAAGATATGAAATATACAGCACTTATCACAGTAGCCATGTTCGCCGCTGCTTCGCAGGCGGGTTTCTTTAGTGAAACCGAAGACAACAACACCCTTGCACTCGCCAACGATATCGGTACATTCGATGATCCGGGTGGCTCGGTTGCCATCGACGGCGCCATCAGTGAAGGCGACGTTGACTGGTTTGTGTTCACACTCGACAATGCCGCATCACTCTCGTTCTTCTCGGTATTCGCTTCGAGCGGTGCTGATGGGCTCATGCAGATTGTTGCACTCGGTGGCGATGTGATCGCATTCGATGACGATTCAGGTATCGGACTGATGCCCGCGATCCAAATCGATGACCTCGCAGCAGGCACTTACTATATCGGTATCTCCGGCTTTGGCGATGTCGACTCAGGTTCGGTTGGTTCCGATGAACTCGCCGACGGGAGTGGGCACTCAGAAAACTTTGGGTACAAGCTCAATGTTGGGTTCTCGGTCGTTCCTGCCCCGGGTGCCATGGCACTCTTCAGCATGGGCGGTATCATGATGGCCCGCCGTCGGCGATAATATGCCCCCCTTATTGGGGCGGTGTTTGAGGAAATGTTCTTTATTAGTGTAATTTATGACAAAATAAATTGACTAATTAATCAAAGCAGCAGCTTTCAGTAATGGAAGCTGCTGCTTTTTGATAGGCTGAGAGCAACGAGATATGCCGTCTCGCGCCCATTCGGTATGGGCAGTATTCACGAGCTCGGCAGAGAGGGATTAAGGAGAATAGAGATGAAAACAACAATCGTGTTCATCGCAGCAGCGACCCTGGCGGGGACGGCAGCTGCAGGAACTTTCTTCAGCGAAGTCGAATCAAACAACACCATTGCAACCGCAAATGACATTGGGATATTCGATTCGCCGGGCGGAGCAATGACCCTTGAAGGATTGATCGATCAAGGTGATGTTGACTGGTTTGGCTTTACGCTTGCAAATACAGCCACATTGTCATTCTTCGCTGGATTTGGTACAAGCGGAGACGGTTTGATGCAAATTGTCGCGGCTGGTGGTGATGTGATCGCATTCGACGACGACAGCGGCATCGGTCTGATGCCTGCAATACAGATCGAAAATCTTTCAGCTGGTACCTACTATCTGAGTTTTTCAGGGTTTGGTGATGTTGATGCTGGTTCAGTAGCAAGCGACGAACTCGCTGATGGGCTTGGGCATTCAGAAAACTTCGCCTACAAGATCAGTGTTGGTTTCTCGGTTGTTCCAGCTCCGAGTGCTTTGGCACTTATGGGCTTGGGAGGCATCGTGATTACTCGTAGGCGTCGATAGTCAGTACAGAGGGAGTTGACGCGTAGACGCCAAACGAATACAGGCCGAGTCCATTTCAGTTTGGACTTGGCCTGTTTTTTTAATCTGGATACCTATCTCGATAGTCGAGCCTGATCACATAGGCTTTTGTTCGATGGTCATGTCATAGACATGCAGCAGCTTGTCCTTGTCGAACACCATCTCCTGGCGTGATTTGCCGACGATGTCGTACAAGGGGGTCAACTCGATCGCATCGACCGGGCACGCCTCTTCGCACATGCCGCAAAAAATACACCGGAGCATATCGATCTCGAACTTGGCAGGATATTTCTCGCGGTCATCCCAAGGCGACTCGGCCGCCTCGATATGGATGCAGTTGGCAGGACAGATAGTGGGGCACATCATGCACGCAACACACTTCACCCGCCCTGCAGCATCGCGGTTGAGCCGATGCACGCCTCGGAAGTTCGAGAACTCCATCCCGCCTTGTTCTGGGGTATAGTGCTCTCGGCGCTGTTCGGGATATTGGAGGGTTCGGCTCGTGCGTCCCTGACCAAATGAGGTAAAGAAGTGCCTCATGGTCGTGCCAAACATCCCCTTCACGATCGCAGGGATATACACCGCTTCTGACGAGGTCATTGGCTTGGGGGTGATTGTGATGATGTCTTCTTCTTTAATGGCCATATCGAGCGAGTATAGCGTCTTTCTGCCCGTGAAGTATGTTCCCGGGGTGTACTTCGCGCTGGATTTCGTGCATACTATTACACATGACCGATCGTCGCTCAGGACCGCCGTTGTTTGATCTCATGCGTGAGCGTGGGCAGAATCCCAATGCGCCCAAGCCCGTGCCGACCTCGGTTCCATCGACTGAGCCCAAGCCAATGACCCCCGGTGTCGGATCAGAATCCGGTCCCGATGTTTCCGTGCAGCAAACCGCATGGGATACCTCCGGGGGCGTCTCTCGCGCCGAGCGGTCCGCCGCCGCAGCGATGCTCGACGAAGAAGTTCACAATGACTCTGGGGTTCGGCTCTCGTCTCCTATGTTCTACACCCTGATCGTGATCGCTCTGGCGTTGATCGTCGGTGCGTGGACGATCGGGTATCAGCGGGGCAATAAGGCGGGCATCGACGAGATGAGCCGACAACTCGGTGGCGACCAATCCATCGTCCTCCCGGCACAACCCATTGTGAACACACCGGTCGAGACTTTGCCCGCAGACAATCCAAGCACCAATCCCGCGACGAACCAATCGACCAATGTGCCATCAACCACACCAGCCTTGGGTTCGGGCGTGATGAGCCCTTCGGGGTTTCTCGAAACCGATCCACGCGAGTACGGTCTCAACTATTTGGTGTTGGCGACCCTGAGTACCGAACAGGCTGCTGACGCGATATCCTTCATGTATTCCAATGGTGTCACCATCATCGGGGTGCCCGCACTGGATAATCAGTCATCACGCGCCAACAATCCCTCCCGCTATACGCTGTATTCACTTGGGGTTGCGATCCCGGGCAACCAGTGGAGTGCCATGAGCAGTGCGAGAACCCAGCATCAACAGCTGATCTCGAACCTCGGTGCCCGCTGGCAGCGCGAACGGCGCGGGGCTTCAGATTTTTCCCAGTCAAAGACAAACTGGGAAAAATTCGAATAGAACAAGAGCACAAGCTGATGATAATCAGCTGTTTAGAGATCAACCGGAGCACACCATGAGCATCGACGCCTCACTCAAGACCGAAGGCAACCTGACCACCATCCGCAATGTGATGACACGCACCGAGCGCATCGCTGCACTCAAAGAAGATGGCAAGTTCATCGATGGCAAAAACACCGCCCACGGGTTGCCAAAGACCAAGGTCAAAGAATAATCAACACGCGAGCACTTTCGCTCGTTTGGGCGCTCGAATGGGCGCTCGCAGTGTGTTTGCAATCTGCCCGTGTGAACTGATCACAGGTTTCGGTGTACCATCGGGGCCTGTTATTTAATTGATCTGCTATTTGGATAGATAAAAGTAAGGGATATACATGACCACTTCGCTCACCAACCTCGACGGCTTCGATCTCGACGCACTCATCTCCGATCGCTCAAACGCCATCGACGCCTCGGGCATTCGTCGCATCTTTGCACTCGCTGCAACGCTCGACGATCCCATCAATCTCTCGATCGGTCAGCCAGACTTTGTCGTCCCCCAAGCGATCCGCCAAGCAGCCATCGACGCCATCGACAACCACATCAACGGCTACACCCTCACCCAAGGGCTTCCGACCCTGCTCGCCAAGGTCAACGCCTCGCTCAAGCATGATCTTGGTTGGGATGTCCAAACGGTGAACACGCCCAACCACGACGGCCCGGTCTCGATGATCACCTCGGGCACCTCGGGTGCTCTGGTCCTTGCATTCATGGCCCTGCTCAACCCCGGCGACGAATGCATCATCCCCGATCCATACTTTGTTGCTTACCCACATTGGGCGACCTTGTGTGGGGCGAAGGCGGTCACGGTCGATACCTACCCAGACTTCAAGCTCACCGCCGAGCGGATCGAGCCTTTGATCACGAGCAAAACCAAGTTTGTGTTGCTCAACACGCCCTCGAATCCTGCCGGCGTGGTGATGACCAAAGACGAATGCATCAAGCTCCGCGATCTGTGCAAAGCCAAAGGCGTGCTTCTGATCACCGATGAAATCTACGACGAGTTCGCCTTCTCAGACGCAACCACCGATGCCTGTGCTGGCGATCCATCGACCCCGCGTTGTCCAAGCCCCGCGCGCATCGCAGGCTCGCACGATGATGTACTGCTGATTCGTGGGTTCGGAAAAACCTACGGGTGCACCGGATGGAGGCTCGGGTATGCCGCGGGCCCGCAAGCGATTATTGAGCAGATGGCCAAGCTCCAGCAGTACACCTTTGTGTGTGCGCCCGCGCCCTTGCAAGCCGGCGCCGAGGCGTGCTTCGAAACAGACATGTCCGAGTTCGTCGCTGAGTACCAATCTCGCAGAGACCTCGTGCTTGAGAAGCTTGGTTCAATCACCGAGATCGCATCCCCCGGCGGCGCCTTCTACGCGTTCATCAAAGTCCCCGAGCACTTGGGACTCACCGGCACCGAGTTCGCAGAAAAAGCCATCGAACGCAACCTGCTCACCATCCCCGGCGGCGCATTCTCCGCCCGCGATACCCACTTCCGCATCAGCTTCGCCACCAACCGCGAAAAACTCACCCAAGGGCTCGATATCATTGCCGAGATAATGCGATCCTAAATAACTCAATCTGCGATTCTTAACCCGCATTACTCCCGCCTCCCCCATGGGCTCAGACGGTGGGCTCTTCAACACTGCATAGAAAGACATGCAGGTGACGAAGTTCCCTGCATGGCATCCAGAGTATGTGTTGTTCGGAGAGGAGCTCGGCTTAGAACTTGATCTGAAGCCGGGCAAAGAGTCCTTCTTGCCTGACCTGGGTGTCAAGCGATCCAACCTCGAACGAGGATCGGATAATGCGGTACCCTGCGCTGAATCCTACATTCTTCGAGAGTTGAAGATTGGTAGAAGCATTGAAATCGATCAACGCATCGCCGGTATCAATCGGATGCGTAAGCGCGGCTCCTGAGAATGAAAGATCATCGCTGATCTTCCACCGAACCCCCGACCCGATCATCGGCATCGCGGTAAACCGATGCACCGATTCGATCGTGGTTTCGCCGTCGTTTGTGACTCGCTTGCCGATGTTTGCTTCGATCGCTTTGAGCCCAGAGAGCACCGACACCGTCACCGGCCCAGCGTTGATCGCTTCCCACTCGAGCGACAAGTCATAGACATCGTACTCGCCTTCGGATTGTGCCAAGCTCGGGATATGCTCGCGACCAGATTCAGAATCAAGCGTGCCTTCGCTGCCCGAGATATTCCCGTCGCGGAGTTCGGTCGTGCGACCGACAGAGAAGCTGAGCGAATCATTGAGGCGCACGCCGCGTTGATTGGTGTAGTGTGTCGCCCACGATTCAATCATCAACGGATGGTCGTTCTGCGTAACCCGATGCAACGATGGATCAAAGCTCGGGAGCATAAAGCGATCCGCTATCCACGAAGGATCAATCCCGCTGGCGCGAAGCTCGCTGAGTTGTTCGAGAGAAATCGGTTCGAGTGTTGTGTGTGGATACCCGCTTTGGGTCGCACGCTCTTCATAGGAATGGGTATCGAAAATGATTTCGGGGAGTACATAGTCGCCATCAAGATTTGTCATCTGTTGTGCGCTCGCATGCGAACATGCAGCGGTCAACGCGAGTCCAATCAAGATTGTTTTCATGCGATTCATATCTACCAATTGTCACCCTTTCGAGCCATGATGTCAACCCCTAACTTAGGAGGAAGAACTCACCGTGTTGGCTATAAATCGGGTAATTGTGCCGGTCGTCTTGAGGAGTTGTGGCGAACGGACACAATCTAGATCGCTTGGATTGGGCATATTGAGCACATGATTCCCTGAATTGAGAGAAACCAGCGTCGTCCTGCACGCTTGGGCAATCGCTTTGCCCGCGCTCAGATCAACCGCCTGATCGTCATCGCCATGGATCACACACACCGGACACGCGATCTTTTTCGCTTGCAAAGCCACATCGTGCCCTTGGACATCATCGAGTTGTTCGCGCAGCCATGCGCTCTCGATGCGCAGGTCCTGCTCTGTCCGCGCACTTTGTGTCATGGTGTACCCGCGTTTGAGCAGCGCGTCTTGTTCATCCTTCGCCATGCGCGAACAACAGTCCACCGCGTTGATCGTGATCACGCCGGCGAGATCAAGCTCCTCGCCATGGCGCCCCGCCGCGAGCAATGCCGACCCGCCGCCGCGAGAATGGCCGAGGATATATATCGGTAAATCTTTTCCAACAATTTCACCAACACGCACCGCATCAACAACACGAACAACATCTTCAACCTGGCGAGTCCAAGTATCGAGGGCGAACAGATCCGGGCGTGCGAATGTCTCGATCTCGTTGGTCATGCCCGAGGTCGAAAAGTTAAACCGGTGCACAACGAATCCCGCTTCGCACAGATCATGCGCCAAGATTGGGATAAACCCGTAATCCTTGTACCCCTTGAACCCGTGCATCAAGATCACGCACGCGGTGGGGGGGGCTGATGGAGTGTGGGTATCGCCGAGCAGATCAAGCCCATGCGTGTTCTCAAGCGTAAATGGCGTGCTCATGGAGTTCATCCTTCTCTTTGTGGCCTATACAAGATTCTATCCGCCAGTGCCCTGCTGATCTTTGGCCTAAACTCCCCCTTGATGAACAACGAATCCAACAAACCAGATCAGACCAACGAAGAGTGGGGCAAGCAACCGCCCAAAGGCGCAGAGCACAGCCTGCTCCAAGGGCCCCGATTACGCAGACAAGAACTCTGGACCGCGATCAAGGTCTTCTTCGAGTTCATCCAAGGCTTCCGGAAACTCCATTTCATCGGCCCATGCGTGACTGTCTTCGGCTCCGCCCGCTTCGAAGAGGACAACGAGTACTACAAAATCGCCCAGCAAGTCGGCAAAGAACTCGCCGAGTCCGGATTCGCCACCATGACCGGCGGCGGCCCAGGAATCATGGAAGCCGCCAACCGCGGCGCACGTGAAGGCGGCGGCTTATCGATCGGGTGCAACATCGAACTCCCCCACGAGCAACACCCCAACCCTTATCTCGACCTCTTCGTCGATTTCAAGTACTTCTTCGTCCGCAAGGTGATGCTCGTCAAATACTCCGACGCCTTCGTCGTCATGCCCGGCGGATTCGGCACCCTTGACGAAGTCTTCGAAACCGCAGTGCTCATCCAAACCGGCAAGATCGAAAAGTTCCCCATCATCATGATGGGCAAAGCCTTCTGGGAACCCATGCGATCCTTCATCGAAGAATCCCTCATCGCCAACGGCACAATCTACCCCGAAGCCATGGACCTCATCCACATGACCGACGACCCAAAAGAAGTCATCGAAATCATCGCCAATGCACAGGCTAAGCTCAACGGGAACTGAATACCTACGCAAAGGTGACACGCGATCAGAGCTGCTGTGATTTTTGCTGATCAGATCTAACCAGAATTGCCAAGCCGACGCAATGCAGATGATGCATGGTCACTTATATCGATATTCTCAGATTGTTTGAGTAGTAACAACTCTTCGATGATTTGTGATTTCGAAGAATCTGAGATATGCCTCGGCAACATATTGAGCAACCAGAGCTGGATATCTGGCTTGGCATCACCGATGATCGGCAGCAAGTGTTTGGCCCAGAGATCCGAATCAAAGTCCCGTTTGATCTTTGAGATCCAGAGGCGTGAGCTAAGGATGAGATCGGTTTGATCTTCGTTGATGAGT
>CAJXXI010000092.1 GCA_913062615.1 uncultured bacterium
TGAGAAGTATGTACATTCGTGCAAGTTCACTGATTGTGCGCACGATCATGAGCCTGGGTGTGCGGTCAAATCGGCGGCTGAGTCTGGTGAGATTTCAGCGGTTCGCTATGACACCTATTTGAGGCTGCTTGAAGAGCTCCGCGCCGGGGGCAAGCCCAAGGATGTAGCCGAGCGGATTCGCCCTCTGCTTGATGATACATAATACACCAAACCTCATTGGTGTTTGCTTTTTGTTTATATCGAAAAGCAGTGCTGAGATCAGATTCTGGAGAAGATTGTCTTTGATCTTTCGCGTGTTTGTGATACATTCAGACTAGTTCATGAGTGTTCTCGGACTTAAGAGGGAGTCAGGTATGAAACGGGCAGGAATCGGATGTGTTGTTGTAGGCATGTACAGTCTGGCATACGGGCAGGTGGATTTTTCACACGATGCCGGGACGATGGGAGCGCCGGGCTCGGCGGTCGAGGGGGCTGCCGATGTCGGGGAAATCTTTAGCGGCAACGGCGTGACCAATACGCTGGCCGCGGATCTTGCAGCGATGGGATTGTTGCCCGGGGACAACATCGATGCGTTCGATCGCGGGGATGTGTTCTCGACAGCTTCGGGTGTATCGAGGTTCCCGTTTTTGTTTTCGGTTGAACCCGGAGCGATCGGTGAGAACCCGTACCAGGCTTGGGCGCAGTCGCCGTTTAATGCGGCCGATGTGTACGCGATAGAGTCCGGTGTAATCGGGCATGTGTTGGCGTACAACGAGCCCGGGCTAGGTTTGCTCACGGCTCCGGTTGAATCGATCGATGCGATGACGGATTCGATGGTGAGCGATGGGCAGCGGGTGTATTTTTCGTTGCAGCAAGGCTCGCCGACGCTATTGGGCAATGCGTGGTCAGGAGCGGATGTGCTCAGTGTTGTGATCGGTGCGCCCGGAACACTCAGGCGTGCGTTTCGCGCCAATGACATCGGGTTGATTCCTGCTGATGAACTCGATGGGCTGGCGATCTTTGGGATGCAAGATGGCGGCGATGGTGTGATCGATCCGATCCCGTCGGATGGTGCGTTGGTCTATTTTTCCGTTGATGAATCGAGTGTCGGAGTAATCGGCAGCGAAGTCCGATCGCGATCGCTCAACTCGCCATTCCACGGCGGCGATATCTATATGTCTGGCGTGGTGGGCGGGCATCTGCTCTTGCATGAAGGGGAGAGGAAGATTCGAATCGGTGCGGGGGATGTTGTTGATGCACTCAAACTCGGCTCGACGGATTTGGCTGATCCATTTCCAATGTATGGAGCCGGTTTTCCTGATCCTGGGCTTGAGCCACAGAAACCTGTAAACTGCCCGCCGTACCGTGGCGGGGGCGCGCCGATCGGGCTGCTCTGGGTTGAGGTGTGTGATGCGGATGTTCCTACGGTCGTGAACTGGGAGATCAAAGTCAAAATGTGTGATGCGAATGGCAACACGATGGAAATTGCCCAAGGCGGGCAAGTGCGTGGGAGTGCGAGCAGTGATCCGCATGTCAAGGCGCAGATGATTAAGGATGCGTTTGAGTCGATGACATTCTCCAAGCCCGGGCATGATCCTGATGAGTTTGATATTTTCGTTGGGGTTTCTAAGTTCGTGCCTCCGATCTTTGTGCCTCGTCCAGGGATTTCTGGCGAGGTGTGCATGTTTGTGAATCAAGACCTGATCGATTGCGGGTGGAACATCGATGCGATCTGTTTCTCGTTTTCGAACTGGACCGCGATGATCGTGGTCGAGCAGGTTCAAGGATGGTTCCCGGATGTTCAGCGGCGAGCGACTCTCAAGGTTGAAGGAGTTTCAAAGCCAGACTTTGACGGGCAGCTGAGGATCAGTGCCACGGATACGGAAGGGCCCGGCGGGCTTGATCAGGCGTTTGCTGTGCCTGTGATTGGCGGGCAGGATGGGCAGTCAGCGTTGTTGGATCTTTCGAATCTGATCAATGATCTCGGCGGCGTCTCGGCGGTTGGTGGTGATGGGGTGATGGTGATTGAGTCGTTGCCAATTGAGCCGCTCCCGAATACGGACGGGTTGTCCGGGCCTTTGGTTTATGAGGCGGGCGCTTTGAATATTGATGGTTTGCAGGTGACAGTTGGGGCATCGCTTGGGCGAGGTCCCGGGAGTCCGTGCAATGCGGTGGATTATGCCGAGCCGTTTGGAGAGCTGAACTTCTTTGATGTGTCGGCGTTTCTCGCACGGTTTGCCGACGAGGTTGGCGATGCCGACTTGCAATGGGACGGCGAGTTTAACTTCTTTGACATCAGTACATTTCTGCAGCTGTATACGCAGGGATGCCCTGGCACGGATGGATAAAAACCACGGATGCATGCCTGAGGGAAGGTCTCGCATCCGTGGCTCGTGTGGGAACGAGATGAGCCTGCTCGTAATGAGCAGGCTTATTTATTTTCATCGCGGGCTATGGCATAACGGCTTGGCGATAGTCGGTGATGAAGGATGCGATGTCGAAGAAGTTGAGGGTCATGTCGCCGTTGTGATCAGCGACAAGATCGTTTGCGGTGTAGCTCGCAAGGAAGTCGAAGATATCCATGACATTGACAACCGCGTCGTTGGTGTAATCAGCAGGGTGTGAGGATGCATGGATGGTGAGTATTTGGTTGGTGTCGACATTGGTCAATGTGGTGAACGAGCCGTCGGGCCATTCGATGCGGAGGGTATCGATGATTGATGCGCTGGCGAGTCCGGCGTGTGTTTCGATTGGTGATGCGGACGCGTGGTTTGAGCCGCAGTGCATCGGGAGGAGTTGTGTTTGCCCATCGGTGACGACTTTGATCATGGCGCCGATGCCGTTGGGCGCAAGGGTATCGCGGGCAGCGGTATCGAGCTTGATGCGTATCCAGTTTCGGTCTGTTGGAGTTGAATCGGTGATGAGTTCGTTGCGGTATAGGCGGAGTTTGCCGTTGTTCTCAAAGATTGCGATATCAAGATCACCATCGTTTTCGATATCGATTCGGACCATTCCGCGCCCTTGCCCGGTGTGGATGAATCCTGATTCGGTCGCGATTTCGTTGAACTCTTCGCCGGCGCTGATGTTCTCGAAGATGACGGCGGGGTTGCCCGCGAAGTTGCCGACATAGCCGTTGGTTTCGAGAATGTCACGGTCGCCGTCATGGTCAAGATCGACGAGCAGCAGCCCCCAGCCCCAATAGCCAGCGTATGTGCCGGTGTCTCCAGCGGTGTTGTCGAATGATTGATCTTCGTTTTGGATGAGCAGCACATTGCCCGGGCCGCCGGTTGTTGGGTAGGTGATGGATGTGACATACATATCGAGGAGGCCATCGTTGTTGATGTCACCGACATCGACGCCCATGCCGTTGGTTGTTTCGATGCCTCTAACGGTCTCTGTGCGATCGGTGAATGTGCCGTCTTGGTTATTGACGTAGAACTTGGAGGTTCCCGAGTCTGCGATGAGGATCAGGTCTGGGTAGCGATCGTTATTCATATCGACGAGATGCGGGAGGAACCCACGGACGCCGAGCACCGCGATACCAGATTCGTCGGTGACATCGGTGAATGTGTATTGGCCTTTGGAGTCTGGGCCGTCGTTTCGGAAGATGCGGTTGCACAGTCGGAGCTCGTTGTACCCGCAGATAAAGAGATCGAGATCGCCGTCGAGGTCATAGTCTCCCCATGCAGATCCGAGCCCGTCTCTGACTGATTCGTAGAGTCGGTTGACGCCGGCGAAGAACGCGACATCGGTGAATGAGTATTGGCCTTTGGAGTCTGGGCCGTTGTTTTGATAGAGTCGGAGTTCGCCAGCAGCAGCAGCGGATGATGATGAGCCGAAGGAGGTGACAAAGATGTCAAGGAATCCATCGTTGTTGAAATCGGCAGCCGAAGCGCCGAAGGTGTGTTGGAAGCGATCAACACCCCATTGGTCGGCCTTGTTGGTGAAGGTACCGTCTTGGTTGTTGATAAAGAGGTAGTCTGCGTATCCGCCGCCCGAGAGCATGAAGATATCGTGGTAGCCATCGTTGTTAAAATCGCCAACGACGCCGCCGCCGGACATGATGCCGTAGCGTCCGCTTGGTGAGATTAATCGGAGTCCTTCGTCGAGCCCTGCTTGTGAAGATTGCTCTGTGAACGAGATAGATGTTTGGGCGAATGCCGATGGCGCACACATGAGCGCGAGGCATGCGATTGAAACGCATGATTGGCGCATTGATAAAAAGTTGATCGAACGGAAAGATCGTTGATTGGCGAACTGCATTGAAAAACCCCGCACACAAGCCGATCGATATCACGAGATACCAGCGGAATGCCGAGCGAATTTCAGCACCGCCGGTTGATATCGTCAGCAAACACATGCTCGTACTCAACCCACACGAGTTGTTGAGCAGCCCGGAAAACCGGCGCAACTTTGTGAGGAGATCTGGGGCACACGATATTTTGCGCTGAAACTCTGGCTTATCTTGGGCCCATATTGTGCCCAAAAACCAGAGTCAGCGGTGTGCTCTCAAAAACCCCCACGGCGTTCGAGAACTGAACATACCATATATACCAGAATCGTCTGAGTAATGCAAGGGCAATATTGTGAGATCGGAGCAGTTATGGATACGACAGGGTGGAATGAAGCGTGTGAAGTTAGGCATCCAATGGGGATGAAGGGGTATGGCGAGGGCGAGTTCTTCGGTGCGCTCGATTCTGTATCGCAATGGGCGGTGCGGTATATGGATTCTTTGCAGGATCGGGATGTATCGAAACAAGTCGCGCCCGGGGAGATCATGGCGATGCTTCAAAACGAGCCGCCCGATGCGGGGATGGGCACGAACGAGTGGGATGCGATCGTTCGGGATGTCGAGACGATTGTTGAGCCCGGGTTGGTGCATTGGCAGTCGCCCAGATTCTTTGCGTACTTCCCGTGCAGCTCATCGGTGCCTGGGATTCTGGGTGACTTTGTTGCATCGGTGTTGAATGTCAACGGGATGCTCTGGTCAACATCGCCCAGCGCGACCGAGATCGAGATGCGGATGATGGATTGGTGCGCCACGATGTTTGGGCTGCCCGATGGGTTCCGGTTTGATAAAGAGGGTTCGATTGGAGGCGGTTGCATTCAGGGCACCGCGAGCGAAGCGGTGCTGGCGGCGCTGGTGGCTGCGAGAAAACGCAAGGTGGGGCTTGGTGCTCTTGGTGGGCGTGATCGATCGACGATGACGGTGTATACATCGACTCAGGCGCACTCGTCGATTGTCAAGGCGGCGATGGTCGCGGGGATGGCGGATGGGCCTGAGGATTTCTCGCGGGTTCGGTTGATCCCGGTTGATCGAGAACTGCGGATGGATGCACGCGCATTGCAAAGGGCGATCGCAGAAGATCTTGGTGCAGGGTTGACGCCTTGCTTGGTGTCGACGACGCAGGGAACCACCTCGACGGGCGCGTTTGATCCGTTGGTGCAGATTGGTGAGGACTTGGCACAGTTGGATGAATCGGATCGTCCTTGGCTGCATGTCGATGCGGCGTGGGCGGGTGCAGCGAGTGTGTGCGAGGAGCATCGCTTTGTGCTCGATGGGGTGGAGCGGGCGGACTCGTTGTGTATCAATCCGCACAAGTGGCTTTTGACGAACTTTGATTGTGATCTGTTTTGGGTGCGTGATCGGCTTGCATTGACGGATTCGATGAGTATCACCCCGGCGTATTTGCGTGATAAGGAGAGCGAATCGGGCGCGGTCGTGGATTATCGTGACTGGCATGTGCCTTTGGGGAGACGGATGCGGGCGTTGAAGCTGTGGTTTGTGATCCGGTACTTCGGGGTTGATGGGCTCAAAGCCCATATTCGTCATCATATCGAGTTGGCCAAGGTGTTTGAAGCGTTTGTGGTGGGTGAGCCGAGGATCAGGCTGGCGGTCGAGCGATCGTTGGGGTTGGTGTGTTTTTGTGTGGTGGGTGATGATGCGTTGACCAGGGCATTGATCGAGCGGGTCAATGCCCGTCGGCGGGTGATGATCTCGCACACGGTGGTGGCTGTTGGTGATGGGGGTGATGGTGAAGAGGGGGTTGAGCGATGGGTGGCGCGGGTCGCAGTGGGATCGAGCGGGGTTCTGCGAAAAGATATTGATGAGTTGGTGAGTGAAATCGGTGCGGTGCTTGATGAGGTGGTACAGTGATAGGTATGAAGATTGATCTGATTGGAATGTTTGTTGTTGCGGTTCTGGGCTTAGGTGCTGGCGGGTTGGGTGGGTGCACATCGGTGCGATCTACGGCTGACGCGCAGGTGCTCGATGCCGGGGCGGTGTTGATCGAGATCGAGGGCGCCTCGTATGACGAGGTGTTCGCAGCGACGCGCGAGGTGTTGAGCGGGTTTCGGTTCGGGATCAACCGGGTCGATGCATCGCGAGGCGTGATCACGACATTCCCCAAGCGCACCGCGGGGCTAGCTTCGATCTGGGATCGGGAACAGTCTTCGCTTGGGCAAGAGATCGAAGATTTGACGAATCAGCAAGAGCGCGCGATCCGGGTGGAGTTTGAATCCCAAGCCGAGTCAGAAACGGATGGTTCTGGTGTTGGGGCTGGTGTTCGGGCGCGTGTTGAGGTGGTGGTGTCCCGGGTGCATCGTCCGCACTGGCGGGTGGAGTCCGAGAGCATCCGATTCTCGACGCATGCACGATCGCGTGATGTGGATGGGCGGGTCGAGGCGCGGGAGTTTCGTGAGCCGATCGGGCAGGATGTTGCGTTGGCCAAGCGGGTCGCCGATGAGATTGCTCGGCGGTTTGAGTGAGCACGAGAAGGGCATGGTTGGATATCTCTGCGAGATGTTCGCCATGGCGCCAATAGGAAAGAGAAGGAACAGCTAGTGGGTGTTGGCTGTATTGGTGAGCGGCTTGGCTTTGATAGGCATTGCCTTTGCATGGGCGGGTTTGTGTTCGGCGAGTGATGATGATCCGGTGAGGATGATTGGGTCGTGTGCCGGGGTTTGTTGTTCTGATGGGCTCAGTGAGTAACCCAGGGCTTTGGCGATGAGTTCGCCTCGGGAGGATGCGCCGAGTTTTTTGTGCAGGTTTTTGACATGATCGTGCACGGTGTGTGAGCTTCGCTCGAGGTTGTCTGCGATGACACGGACCGAGTGTCCGACGATGAGCTGATTGAGGATTTCGTGTTCACGATCGGTGAGCCATGCTTTGGGGTTCGTCACATGCTCGAGGGCGGCTTTGGCTTTGCGTGAGAGGATCGGGACGAGTTGACCCAATATTTGGGTGAGCTGGTCGATTGATTGCGGGGTGGCGTCTGGTTGCTGTTGCGCATTCATGGCGACGATTGCGATGAGGACAAATCCCGCGTGCTCGTGGGTGATCGGGATTATGACGGCGATCGGGCTTTGGTCGCTTGTCGCGGCGAAGATTTGGCCGATCTGGGTGGCTTGCCATCGGGTATGGAGCATTGAGATTGGCGCCACGAGACCGTGCTGGAGGGTTTGGTCTGGGATATCAAACCCGAGGGTGGTGATGCGCTCGAGCTTGTCTTGGATCGCGTAGGCGTGGTGGAAAGATTCGGCCTGGGTGTGGGTAGTGAAGGTCGGCCTGGTATGTTTGCCGGCGTGTGTGCCTGAGACGCCTGTGGAGATGGGTTTGAGTGTACCTGTCGATGGATCGAGGTGGGCAATGAGCGTGCCTGCGGTTGCCGATGGGGCAACGAGGGCGAGTGCATTGGCGGCTTGTGTTGCCCAGTCGTGGGTCGGGACCGCGGGGAGATTGCAAATCTGTTCGGTTGTGTGGATGGTACGAATCATGTGATCTAGTTCTTTACATATATAGAGGCAACATCGAGGGTGAGTTCATTGTGCGTGCTCCCCCCCACAAGCAGCGGTAGAAATATCGTCTACAGTGAGCAAGTTGATACAAGATTATACCATGTTATCATTAAATGGGGACGAAAAATACCCAAGAACCACCGAATTAGGGGGACGTAAACACGACTATATGGGCAGTGGTGGTGTTTCGCCAGAAATCTGAGTGTTTGCAGTAAACCGCATTTCAATATGAGTTATTCGGTATATATATCAAGTTCTTGTTGAGCAGGATATTGAAGTTTGGGAGCCAATATATGGCCTTAAGTGTGCTCAGGGGATGAATTTGTGATCGAATTTGGGGATTCTGTGGCGATTGAGCGAATTTGAGGCATACTCGAAGCAGCGCAGGGCATGGGGGTCTTGCGACACTGACACCACCACCCCCACTGAATAGGCGTATTCGGGCGAAAGCACGGATGCCAATAAGAGGAGAAGCATCGAGTGCGTCCATAAAAGGCGGCTGATGCGTGCATTATGTCCATTCACTTTGGGACAACTGGGTTTGTGTTCGAACGGAGCGTCTGGCAGCCAGAGGTGCTTGCCAAGCTCGAATCGCACCATATCGCTGCATGGTCGGGCGATAGCGGGGCGCGGACACGATTTGGAGCTTCGCTCCAGCAGTTTCTTGTTGCACAGGCAGGGACCGAGGTGTGTGTGCTTCACGGGCGGAATATTTTAGATTTAGAAGGACTCTGCTCCCAGCTCGAACGATTAATCCCTGTGGATAAGTTGGCCAGAACGGTGGATGGACCAAAAGGATTAGCGTCGATTTTGCGATCCAAGGCTGGGACTCACACGCGGACGCCAACTAGGCACCGGTTTTTCCTCTGGCACGACGCGGATGTGTTGATTCGGCATAACCCTGAGCTCTTCGGGCGGGTCGCGGAGGTCATCGCGGGGGTGAGTGCCGAGCTTGAGTATGCTGGCGACGGGGCGTTGATGATCCAGCGATGTGTATATATAGGTGGGCCAAGGCTTGTCCAGGTTGCCCGGGATGAGGATTCGATGCTCAATCGTTGGGCGGACGATGGGCCTGGTGTGCCTTTCTGGTCGCTGGTGACGGGTGAAGATTCGCCAACGACAGCGTTGTGCTCGATTGATTCGCTGATAGAAGCGGCTGATTGAAACCGACGGATCTGGGGCCTGCGGGCAAATGAATCTATTGACAATTGAACGAATGCTTGACTTCGAGGCTTTGGAGGTCTTGGGTATCTCCCTATGCGCATAATTGGTGGAAAATATCGTCGACGTCATCTTGCATCGCCCCCAGAGGGCACGATGACACGCCCGTTCCCAGACATGGTCAAAGAGGCGATGTTCAACCTGCTCCGCGGGCACTTTGAGGGGCAGGCGGTGCTGGATTGCTTTAGTGGTACGGGCACGATTGGGCTTGAAGCTGCCAGCCGGGGTGCAACCCGGGGGGTGTGTGTTGAGCGTGATCGGCGTGTGTGCAAAGCACTTCTAGAGAATATTGAGGCGCTCGGTGCTGAAGAAGAGGTCGAGGTGGTGATGGGCGATGCGCTCGGGCCGGCGACGATCCACCGGTGCCCCAAACCTGTGCATATTATTTTCTTTGATCCGCCCTATCCGATGGTGCGTGACAAGGACGATTGGGCGCGGGTCAAGACACAGTTCACTCGGCTAATCACGATGCTTGACGACACCGGGTATGCGGTGTTGCGGACGCCTTGGCCTGCGGTGCATCGTGAGGCTGATGATCTGGGTGATGAGTTGGTTGAAGAGACCCCAAGCAAGCGGAAGAAGGGTGAATCTCAATCCTTTGAAGAGATCGAAGGCGAGCAGGTGATCGAGATTGATCTCAATGACCCCGATGCTGATGCGATGATGGATGCTTTTGAGAAGGACATCGCGCGTACTGCGAGCAAGCCGACGTATACCTTGACGGATATTGACCTGCAGATGGACGGGGCGATTGGGCCTGAGGTTCATAGTTATGGGCAGATGGCGTTGTTGCTGTATATGAAGGATCCCGAGGCATAGATAGCCGATGCGTGATGGATCGAGCGTGTACACTTTGGCATGCGCGATGAATCCGATATATCCACAGTTGAGTTTGATCTTTCCCAGTTCCAGTTGACCGACGACCAGCGGTCGGCGGTGGTGTATGAAGATGGGCCTGTGATTGTGTTGGCTGGTCCTGGCACGGGCAAGACGCGGGTGATCACTGCGCGGGTGGCGCACATGATCGCGGATCGTGGTGTGAGCCCGGATCAGATTGTTGCGGTGACGTTTACCAATAAGGCTGCGGGCGAGCTGGGTGATCGGCTTGGGGATCTGGTCGGGACAACGACGGCTGCGCGTGTGGTGGCGTCTACTTTTCATAGTTTGGGATTGGGGATCGTGCGTCGGTTTGGCGATGTGCTCGGGGTGCCCAGCGATCCGATGCTGATCGACTCATCACAGCGCAAGGGATTGATCCGCGAGATCATCAAAGAGCACAAGCTGTTCAGCTATGCGATGGGCAGCGGGGTGGACAGCGCCATCGAGATCGCGACCAAGGTGATGAGCGAGCTTCGCAACCTTGGGATGGAAAGCCGAGATGCGGTGAAGTGGTTGAGTGGGCAGCGTGATGGTTTGGATGCATTGGGGCAGGGCGAACGCGATGCGAGGCAAACGGAGTTGGATCGGTTCGAGCAGTCGGCGTTGTTGTATGGGCACTTTGAGAAGCGGTGTATTGATCGCGGGTGGATGGACTTTGATGATTTGATTATGCTCCCGAGCCGATTGATGCGTGAGCATGCGAACATCGCATCGATTCTTCGCCACGATCACAAGCATGTGGTGGTTGATGAGTTTCAGGATGTGAACGCGGCGCAGATTGAGTTTATTCGTCAGCTGTGCCCGCCG
>CAJXXI010000093.1 GCA_913062615.1 uncultured bacterium
ATGATCGCTGCCCGGATCGCCTCTTCCTTCGGATCGTTGCCAGCCGCAGGCTCCTCGATCCATATCTCCTCGCCGCCGAGCTTGTCCGCATCGTGCAACGCTCGATAGATCGCCCTGGCATACCCGCCAAGCTCTTCCGCCATCGAAATCAGCGACCCGCCCGATGGATGCGTATCTATCGACCATGCAATCAACACCACCGATTCGTCCGCCGACGCAAGCGATTTGGTCTCAACAAGTTTCGTTGAGGTTCTTGGCTGATAGTGCGCCCCAACCACCCCGGGTGATCTCGCAACAGTTCCTTCTGTCTGCTGCGTCACACACTCTACAGATTTGCCAAGCGTTTCGCCAATCGCATACGCCCCGACAATCCCCGGGCGGAGCACCCTGGGCACCTCGCCAGTAAGATCAACCACCGTCGATTCGATCCCCGCTCGACAGTGCCCGCCATCAATTACGATCAGATCCGCATCCCCAAATCCGTCCGCCACATGCTCGGGCGTGGTGGGGGAGATCCGCCCCGATGGATTCGCACTCGGTCCAACGATCGGCTTGCCAAATGCCTCGATCAACGCCAACGCGCACGGATGAGCCGGGCACCGCACCGCGACCGTCTCGCCATTGGCACACACAATCCCGGGCACGCACGCCGCCTTGCCCAGCACCAAGGTGACCGGGCCGGGCCAATACGACCTGGCGATCAACTCCGCTTCTGCGGTCCAATCCGCAACCACCGATTTGGCCATCTCGATCCCCGAGACATGCACAATCAACGGGTTCGTCGCCGGGCGACCCTTGAGCGCAAACACACGCGCGACTGCATCAGCGTCGAGCACGTCAGCCCCAAGCCCATACACAGTCTCGGTTGGGAACGCCACGAGCTGTCCATCGCTTAACCGATCGACACCCGCTGCAATAGCCGAAGGCCCTCCAAGAATCTCAGTCATCACTCGCGTCCGATTCTTGAGCAGCCTCTGCATTCACAGGCTCAACCTTATAATCCAACGCCGACTCGCCCGGTGCAAGCTGATTCGCATCGGGCACCACAAAGTCAATCCGTGAACGATCGAGCGTCGTGCCCATCGCTTTGTGCAGATCGACGATCGCGGTGTTGTAGTTGATCAACGACGCAGCCTCGGCGATCTCCGCATTGGCCAACGCTTCCTGTTGGTTGAGTTCAAGGTTCAATCGCTCGACCGAGTACCCCGCGTTGGTCAGCTCTTTCTCCACGATTAGCGCCCGCAACGCTTCGCCTTGGGCGACGCGTGAGAGTGTCGATTGTTCGATGAGTGCATTGTTCGTCACCATCGCATTGAGCGCGATCTTGATATCGAGCACCACGCCTTGGGCGGTCTGGCGATACCCCACGACCGATTGCATCCGTTCGAGCCGTGACCTGCGATATTCTGCTTCGCCGATCCGATTCCCGATCGGCTGCTCGAAAGACAAGCCCAAGAGCCAATCGTCAATAAACCGCGTCGCATCGCCATCGTTGTAGGCATCGCCGAACGAATCCCCGAACCCGAGCAACCGTGCCTGCGCCTGAAGCTCAAGCTTGGGCAGCCGTTGGTTCTTGGCGACCTGCTGACGGATGGTCGCATCATCAATACTCAACAACGCGATATCCATCTCTGGGCGATTCGTTACCCCGTTGGTGATGGCATCAAGCAACGAATACGAAACCGCCTCGCGCATCGCATCATCGCGAGGCACAATCAACGCCTCGCTCCCAACCGCCAGGCCCGGATCGTTCATCAACTGCTTGAGCCGATCGCTCGCATTGCGAAGGTTCGTCCGTGCGATGAGCAGGTCCGAGCGGCGACGCTCGACACGCGCGACCGCATCGGCCACCTGCGCCTGACGCGCGTCTTGCACCCTTCTTGCCTTGATATCATCGCGAACCTTGATCCCCCGATCGAGGAGCTTCGATCGGATGACGAGCTCCTTGTACCGAAGCACCAAGGTCCAATACGCCTTCTCGGTCTCGCTCGCAGCGTCGATCAAGGTTGACTTTAACGAAGCCACGCTTGTTCGTTCTGCGTTGCGTGCCAAATAGATCTGGGCCATGTTCGTGTCACGCCCAAACCCACGCAGCAACGGCTGGGTGAGACCCACCGTGATGTTCGACGCATTGGCCGGATTCGGAATCGGAGGCGTCCCGAAGAACGAACTGTCCACATTCGTATAGTTGATGTCGTTGGAGATCGAAACCGTGCCGCCCGTGCTCAACTCACGCGATACCCCGATCGACCCATCCGCCGATTGCGAAGCATTGCGCACAAAGTTTGTCGAGCCACCAAAACCCGACCCCGCCTGCGGGACGATCGAATCCTGATACTGCGCCGACGCTGAAAACAACCAATCAAACTGTGCCTCCGCCTGCGTGAGCGCACTCTGCGAGATCGCCGGCGCAAAGCTCGCGATCTCTACACTCAGGTTGTTGGCCACCGCGCTCTGGATCGTTTGTTCAAGCGTAAGCCCGATCAGCCGAGTCGGTTGACCCATCAGGTCATCGCCAACAAGTGACGAAATCGGATCATCACCCTCGGGCGAACTCGCACGGAGCTGAGCCAGATACCCATTGGCCGAGAACTCTTGCTCGATCTTTTCGAGATGATCATCACGGATTTCGAGCTTGCTCAGGTCAAGCGTCGTGCCCAGTTGGCGAGATTGAGGATTCTGTTTGGCGTGCTCGATCTCAACCTCGATCGCCCGGATCATCGCCCCCTGGAGTTCCTTTTCGCTCTGGCGCTGGATCGGTGACGAGCACCCACCTGCCGATAGGGCACCTGCAAGGATTGCGCTGATGCTGCCTGATTGGATTGATGTGCGTAAAGCGTGACGATTGCGTGGGTTCATTGCCATGTAGCAACGGTAGGTTGGGTAAAATGTGGTGTCGTTGCCTCAACATGAGAACCTCACCGATGCGTGTGGTACACTCATAGACAACCAACCCAGATCCATACGAGAAACCACCCGCAATCCAGATAAGAGAATGCCAGGAGGCACCCAATGCCAACGAATATCAAATATACATTGTCTATCTCCGCATGTGCCCTCACCCTCGCTCTGGGTGCGATTCCCGCGTCCGCGATCAGCTCCGCGCTCGAGTTGGTCGCCACCCAAGATGCGACAGAATACAAAATCGTCAAATCAAACAACACCCAACTGCGCTGCGGCGACCAAGATGTCTTCTACGCCATCGCCGAACTCAATGCCAACACCCCCCTCCAAGTCGTTGGAGCCTCGGGCACCTACACCAAGGTACGCATGCCAGAATCCATCGGTGCATTCGTTCCCGCAAACGAAGTTGACGCTTCGCCAAACGCAAAGACCGTCACCCTCACCGTCGATTCCAAACTCCGCGCTCCATCACACCTGCTCGGATTGAGCGGCTCATGGAAAGCCCTCTACGCAGATTCTCTCAAGTCCGGCACCGTGCTGAGCGTCCTCGAAACCCTCGTCAGCGACGCTGGCGACACCCTCGGGTACCGCGTGTCTCCACCAAAGAGCCACACCGGCGAGCTCGCGATCGCCTACATCAAGACCGATTCCCTCCGCGATCCTAAAGTCGGCGAAGTCGCCAACTACGACCCAGCCTCCGGGCAGCCCGTCAAACCAGAACCAGTCGCAGATCCAATCGCTGAGCCAGCAGCTGAGCCAGCAGCTGAGCCAATCACAGAGCCAATCACAGAAGAAGCCATCGAAGAGTCAGCCCAAGAAGTTGATACCTCGATGATCGAAGAGATGGACATGCCTTCGGACGAGCCTGTAGAGATTACAAACTCAGCCCCGGTTGATGTCAACGAACCACTCGACACGCCAGAGCCAACACGCACCGCACCAAGCGGGCTTGTATCCGCTTCAGCGCTCGAGGACCTCCAAGCAACCTTTGACGACGCCCGCTCGCTCCCCAAATCCGATCTCGACGAATCACTCGACGAGCTCCAGGCTGAGTTCTCGCGCACCCGCGTCCAAGCCGAAGATGGCTCGTCGCTCGCCGCGGCACTCGATCAGCGTCTCGAATGGATCGACATCCGCATCCAAACCCGCGACCAACGCCGATCAATCGCAGCAATCCTCGCATCCTACGACGCCAACGCCGATCAGATGGCACAGGATATCAAAGCCTGGCAAGCCGGCCGCGCCTACCAACTCGTCGGGCACATGACCACCAGCGCCGTATACACCGGCGAGCGACTCCCCCTGCTCTACCGCATCCAAGCTATCGACCCATCATCGGGCGCGACCCGCACCATCGGGTATGTCGCACCGACTGCTGCCCAAGACTTCCGCCACCTGCTCGGGCGAGTCGTAGGCATCGTCGGAGCGATGAACAACGACGACGCACTCAACCTCACCATCATCGTGCCCGACCGAATCGACCCGATGCCCGAATAAGTGCCCCACCCGATTGATCTCACGCCGATGCCCGAGCAACCACACACCGAATCCGACACCATCAAAATGGCATCCGCGATGTCCACGCGCCAAGACCCGATCGACGCAGCCCTGCAGGTCTCCGATCGTATCAAGCACCAGCTCGGATCACCCCCAGACCTGTTGATGGTCTTCGCATCGATCCATCACGCGCGAAAAATGGGCATGATCGCCGACACCCTCCGCGATCGGCTCAGCTCATCGAACATGCTCGGAATCACCGCCGCCGGCGTCATGTCCGGTCCAAACGCCATCGAAGACGCCCCAGCACTTTCCGTGCTCGCATGCCGATTCCCGGGTGTAGGCATCAACCCGTTCTGGATCGATCACCTCTCGCCAAGAGAATCCGCCCAAGAACGGGCAGCCAAACTCTCCGATTGCATCGGCGCGACCGACGACATGCGCGCAACGCTCTTCTTCGCCGATCCATTCTCCGTCCCCTTGGTGAATCTCATCCCCGCGCTCTCCGCATCGCGCGTTCAGGTCGTCGCCAGCTCCGGGCGCGTCGACCATATCGGCACAATCATCGGCGGCATGGCCTCCGCCGGGAACGCGCCAAACACCAACACCCTGCTCCTCAACGGCGAAGTCCGAAACGAAGGCGCCATGGGCGTCACACTCTCCGGACCGATCCAAGTCGATACCATCGTCTCGCAGGGATGCAGACCGATCGGGATGCCGATGGTTATCACTAAAGCGCGTGGTAATCTCATCATCGAACTCGCGGGCAACCGAGCCGTCGATGTCATCCGCGATATCGTCCACGAACTCAATGAAACAGACAAACAACTCCTCGCCACCGGCTTAGTCCTCGGACGCGTCATCAACGAAAACAAATCACACTTCGGGCGTGGCGATTTCCTCCTCCGCAACATCATGGGCGGCGACGAAACCTCCGGCGCCGTCGCCGTCGCAGACCTCGTCCACGCCGGGCAAACCGTCCAGCTCCATCTCCACGACCAACAAACCGCCCGCGAAGATCTCTCGCTCTTACTCGATGGCCAAAGGCTCTACTCCAAACCCGCCGGCGCACTGCTCATCTCATGCACAGGGCGTGGCCAAGGGTTCTTCGACGATCACACATCCGACGCCAACGCGATCACCTACGCCTTCGATCCCAAACCAGACGGCGCAAACCTCGCCAAGTCAGGCAAAGAAGTAGACCCCCAAGCCGGCATCCCCCTCGCCGGGTTCTTCGCCGCCGGCGAGATCGGCCCAGTCGATGGCCAAATCTTCCAACACGCACACACCGCCGTCACCGCCCTCTTCCGACAACCAGAATAAGAGTGATGTCCCCGAAGCCTCCGTGCGAGGCAGCTGCAAAACAGACGGGGGATCTTCTCGTGCTCTCGTTGCTACACATCCGTATTCGAATGCAACGCAAAGGTATTCCCCTCAGAATCCTCGATCAGCGCCCGGAACCCATGGGGCCCGATCGCATGCACCGCCGTCGTGATCTTCCCGCCCAGCTCCTCAACAAGCTTGCACGCTTGATGAATCCGCCCATCAGCATTGAGATACACCATCGGCCCACCAGCCGTCGGCTTCGCTCCCGCATCCCGATGCACCAAGCACCCGCCGTTGCCATCATCATGCGCAAGCACCGCAAACTTCATTTCCCCAAACGATTCCTGATGCACTTCAATCCCCAGAACCGCCGCATAAAACGCACACGCCCGATCCAGATCATCCACAGGAATATCCATCCACACAAACCGATTCTTCTCGCTGTTGTAGTCAGACATTTGGCCCTCTCATTTCGGTTTATCCAAGATACGTCGCCAGTTTCATGTTATGGATTTTAGCGATTCCTGGGATCAGAAACGCATCAACAATCCACCAGACGCCGACAACAGCAATCCCTACGAATCCAATCAGGATCAACATCAATGGTATCGACAACAATGTGATCACCAGCATCGCCACGGCGCTGCCGGTCCTGCCCAGGTAGAATCGATGGGCCCCCAAGCTTCCCAGAAACCACCACAGCAGGTAGGCAACAAGTACCGATTTCTTCTGAGCGTCATACGCCATCATTCTCTGTGCTTCTGATGCAGCCATCGCGTCTCCTTTGTTGTTCGAGTATAGCAAACAGTATAATTTAAAAACGAGCACCGCAATGGGGTGCTCGCTAAAGAATCTATATAAAATTAAGAGTTCAACTCACGCCAGCTGCGTGCTCTCGTTGAGCTTCTTGCGAATAACCGTATGCAAGATCCCACCATTGCGGAAATACTCAATCTCCACAGGCGTATCCACCCGGCACATCGTCATAAACTCAAACGAACTTCCATCCGGACGCGTCGCCTTGACAGGCACATCGCACCGTGGCGAAAGATCCGCAGGCATCATCACATCAAACGCCTCATCGCCCTTGATTCCAAGGCTCGATGCGCTGTCGCCGTTCTTGAACACAACCGGCAACACACCCATGAACACCAAGTTCGAACGATGAATCCGCTCGAAGCTCTCGGCGATCACAGCCTTCACGCCCAACAACAAAGTTCCCTTGGCCGCCCAGTCACGCGATGAGCCCATGCCATAGTCTTTGCCCGCGACAACGACAAGCGTTGTTCCCGCAGCCTTGTAATCCATCGCCGCGTCATAGATGTACTCCACCGGCGCCGATGCAAGGTCGTTGCCCTTGGTAAAGTTCCGCGTCCAGCCGCCTTCAGGCTGCTCGCCCGTGTTGACATCGATAGCCACCTGGTTCTTCACACGCACATTGGCAAATGTCCCGCGCGTCATCACGCGGTCATTGCCACGGCGAGAACCGAACGAGTTGAAGTTGCTCACCGCAACGCCCTGAGCAATCAAGTACTGCCCAGCAGGAGTCTCAGGCTCAATCCGACCCGCAGGCGAGATGTGATCCGTCGTGACGGAATCGGCAAGCAAGCACAACACCCGTGCGTTCTCGATCTTGCTGAACCCCGGTGCCTCCTCGGTCATCCCCTCAAAGAAAGGCGGGTTCTGAATATAGGTCGAATCATCTTCCCAAGGGAACAGATCGCTCTGCGACGCAGGCACCGCGTTCCACTCTTCGTTCTCGCTGTACACCGCGCCGTACTTGGCTTTGAACTGCTCCGTCGTCACGCACGAAGCAACCGCCTCCTGTACCTCTTCATTGGTGGGCCAGATGTCCTTCAAGTACACATCCGTCCCATCAGGTGTCTGGCACAACGCCTCGTTGTACACATCCACATCAATCCGCCCGGCCAATGCATACGCGACGACCAGTGGGGGGCTCGCCAAGAAGTTGCCCTTGATCTCCGGATGAATCCGACCTTCAAAGTTCCGGTTGCCCGAAAGAATCGAAGTCACCGCCAACTTGCCTTCCTGAATCCCGTCTTCGATCTCCGTCGGCAATGGACCAGAGTTCCCGATACAGGTCGTGCACCCATACCCAACCGTCTGGAACCCGATCGCATCAAGATCAGCCGAAAGGTTCGCCTTGTCCAAGTATTCAGTCACAACCTTTGAGCCTGGTGCCAACGATGTCTTCACCCAAGGCTTGCGGTTCAACCCAAGCGCCCGCGCCTTGCGAGCAACCAAGCCCGCCGCGACGAGCACATCAGGGTTCGATGTATTCGTACAACTCGTAATCGCCGCGATCACAATCGACCCGTGCTTGAGTTCCGAGGTCATCCCGACCTCGGCCGGGTGCGATTCAGCAGTATGCGTGATCGTTACGCTCTTGTTGATATCAGCCTTGTCAATCCCAAGCCCCTGCGGGCCCATCGGACGAGTCAGCATCTCAGCGAACGCCGTATGCAACGAATCAAGATCAATCCGATCCTGAGGCCGCTTCGGACCAGCAACACAAGGCTTCACCGTCGAAAGATCAAGCTCAAGAACCGCACCAAACTCAGGATCCGGCGAATCAGCAGTCCAGAAGAATCCAGATGCCTTCGCCCATGCTTCGGTCAATGCACACTCTTCATCGGTTTTGCCGGTGAACTTGAAGAACTCAATCGTCTTCGCATCGATCGGGAAGAACCCGCAGGTCGCCCCATATTCAGGAGCCATGTTCGCAATCGTCGCACGATCCGGGATCGACAACGCTTCCATGCCCTCACCGAAGAACTCAACGAACTTCTCGACCACACCATGTGCACGAAGCATCTCGGTAACAGTCAAAACCATATCCGTCGCCGTCGCGCCCTCAGGCAGCTTGCCCTTGAGCTTAAACCCAACAACCTCAGGCGTAAGCATGTACACCGGCTGCCCACACATCACGGCCTCCGCTTCAATCCCGCCAACGCCCCAACCCAACACACCAACACCATTAATCATGGTCGTATGGCTGTCAGTACCGACGAGCGAGTCCGGGTAGACCCACTGCGTGCCAGCGTCGTTCTTGACGAGCACGCCACGCGCCAGATACTCAAGGTTCACCTGATGCACAATCCCAGTCGCCGGCGGCACAGCCCGGAAGTTATCCAAACTCTCCTGACCCCACTTCAAGAATGTATACCGCTCATTATTCCGCGAGAACTCCTTCTCCGCATTGATCGTCAACGCAACAAACGACGCAAAGTCATCGACCTGCACCGAGTGATCAATCACCAGATCACACGCCACCGCCGGGTTGATCGCCGCGGCGTTCCCCCCAAGGTTCTTCATCGCATCACGCATCGCGGCCAAGTCAACAACACAAGGCACACCCGTAAAGTCCTGCAACACAACCCGCCCAGGCATAAACGGCATCTCAACCGATTTCACGCTCTTGGCGTTGTACGCCGCAAGGTCCTTGATGTGATCCGCCGTCACAATGAACTCATCATGGTTCCGAACCATCGCCTCGAGCAGCACCCGAATCGAATAAGGCATCTTCGACATATCCCCTAGTCCAGCCTCCTGCAAAGCCGCCAGGCGGATGTATGAGTAGCTCTCGCCATTGATATCGAGCGTTTCGCGTGCGTTAAACTGATTCGTGGTCATAGGTAATCTCCTTGCAGTGTCATCGTCCGAAATAGGCGGCATCTTCGCCATCTACAAGTAGTATCGACCCAAAGTCTCCATGAATCAAATCAATCATATTTACAAGATAGATAGATAGCGTTTATGCAACGCCCCATCCGTTCTGGGTGCCCTTACTCGCCGTCCCCGGCGCAGTGAGGTCTTGCTTTAGAAATCAACCGATCCCGACTGCGCCCAAGAGGGCGAGTCGGGGCACCCGGCTCAGGGCGCTACCGTTTGGCCGTCGTTGAGCAAGGTGTTGAGTCGTTTTCTGATTCCATCTTTTAACGAAATTTGGTTGTTGAAGAATATTACGGGGTAGTCTTTGACATCAAATTCGAGTCGAGTGTCATCGCGAGCGATATAGATAGGTGTTTTACCAATGCCTTCTGCATAGCCAGCTTCAAAAAAGACATTTGGCCTATTGTCAGTTAAATCGGCAATTACATACTGCGAGGATTCGATCAAGGATCTAATTTTATCCGTAATCTGAGTGTTGTCTTGGACATCGTCGACACGGACTGCTTTTAGATCAAACTCCCCAAAAACACCTTTGATTGAGTCAAGTGTATCGGCAAGTCCTGGATCCGCTTTCTCGTTCATAGGCATTGCTACGAATGCTTGGCGGTTAACTGTGGGGGAGGGTAATCTTTTTTCTCCCAAGTGCTCTTGAATCGCTTTGCTCGTAGCGCGTTTGATCGTGTCTTCTTGAGCATCTTGGTCTATAAATGAAATTTGCTTTTCAATGAATGCGGCAAGTTGATCGGTGTCGCCATTGGGTAGTTCAGTGGTAACGATAAAGAGGTCGTTGTCGCGAACGCCCAATTCATTCCAAGTCTGATCTTCATGAATGAACTGTGAGCCATGCTTCCACCATACTGAAAATCGGTTGATTAAGCTGGGCTGTCGTCTGTCCGAAACTGAAGGGTCGTAGTTGTTTCCGGCCAGGCAGTAGGTTAGTTTAAAAAGACCTATGTCTGGTTTGCTATCGATGTCGACGCTAATTTTGGTGATCTCAGTTTTGCCTTCAAGAGCTGCTGGAGATTCATCAATATAAACTCTCCCTCTCGGGATGAACATGGCAATTCGTATCTCAATATGTCTACCCACTGTTATCTCCTTCTGTAATCAGTCAATGCTTCATAGTAGTGCATTCAGAAATATTCTGCCGGGTCCCCCTACACCCCGCCCAGCAGAGCCCGCTCAAACGCCCCC
>CAJXXI010000094.1 GCA_913062615.1 uncultured bacterium
TGTGTTCCATGCGGAACATCTCGGCGTTTGATTGGCGAATGGGCTTTGGGCAACGATCGCTCTGGATGGATATTGAGCGCGTGATTGATGATCGATCGAAACGGCGGCGACGCGTTGATCATGTTGGTCAGCCAAGGGAATATTGAGCCAACCCGATTGATCGCATGGATGTTGGACATCACACGCACCGCCATCGGCACATACCCCGCTTGCTTGTATCCCTGCGCCAGATACTCGGATTTGAGTTTGGCGATATCCACCGAGCTCGGACATTCAGACTTACACCCCTTGCAACTCAGGCACAGATCAAGCGTGTCCTTGGTCGCTTGGTTATTAAACTCTGGACTATTTGTACCGGTGTTTGTCAGATCAATCTGGCCGGTGATTGCCAATCGAAGCGCATTGCCCCGCCCGCGGGTCGAGTGGCGTTCTTCAAGGGTTGCTTGGTACGACGGGCACATCACCCCGCCCTGTTTGCGTCGGCACACGCCGGCACCATTGCACAACTCTACCGCATGCCCGAATCCATGCTCCGACTCGTACCTGTAATAGGTATCTACCTCAGGAACAGCAATCGTCGCACTATCCGGTTTGATGCGTGTGTGTTCGCTGATCGACTCTACCCGTTGAGGCTCAACGATATTGCCCGGATTCATCAGGTTGTTGGGATCAAAGATTGCTTTGATCTCGCGGAACGCGTTGAGAAGATCTGTGCCAAAGTATGACTCAACAAACGGCCCGCGTGCTCGACCGTCGCCGTGCTCTCCTGATGGCACGCCTCCGAGTTCTTGAGCAAGGGCAGCAACCCTGGTCGCGATCCGGTGCATCGCTTGCTCATCATTGGGATCACGCAAATCTAGCAACGGGCGAACATGCAACACCCCCACAGATGCGTGCGCATAGTACGATGCGATCGTGTCTTCTTTTTCGACGATCTCACGGAATCGACGCACGAACTCGCCGAGATGCTCGACGGGCACCGCGTTATCCTCGACAAAGCCCAAAGGCTTACGATTGCCCGCGATCGCATGAAGCAACGGCTCGCCGGCTTTACGGAGTTTCCACGCATTGGACATCTCAACTTGATCAGTGCTCAACTTTGTCGGCACAGAAGGAAACATCTTACTGAGTTGCTCGAACAACTCCTGAATCTGGCCCTGCTTGTCTGCAAAGAACTCGACAAAGAGCACAGCCTTAGCATTCGAATCAGGAAGGAGATCAACATACTGAGCACATTGCGTGTTGCCTCTGGCCAACTCGATAATCAAGTCATCGAGCAACTCAACCGCAGATGGATTCAATGCCAAAATCGGAGATACCGCATCGATCGCTTCTTCAATCTCGCCAAACGCGAGTACCGCTAATCCCTTGCACTTTGGTATTGGATGCAGCTTGAGGGTGGCACCGAGCGTCATCGCCAATGTGCCCTCCGACCCACACAACAACGCCGAGAGGTTCACCCGATCTGGATCCCATTCGTTTGCTTCGAGTTGATCGAGGATTACATCGAGTTGATACCCGCTCGAGCGGCGCATGGTCTTGGGGAATCGTTCACGAATCGCAGGTGCATTTCGTTTGATCACATCAACTACGCGCAGCGTGATGTCGCGAGCAACCGGATCGCGCGAGGATGCACCTTCATCAAACCGGACACGGGTACCATCTGCCAAACACGCATCAACCGCAAGCACATTGTCCGAGGTTCGCCCATAGAGCACCGAGTGCACGCCCGCGGCGTTGTTGCCGATACATCCGCCGATGTTTGCTTGGCGAGCGGTTGATGGATCGGGAGCGAAGAACAAGTTGTGCTCGTCGATCTGATCATTGAGATCGTCAATCGTTAAACCGGATTCTACACCGCATTGTTGATTGTCGGCATCAACCCAAATCAAGCCAAGACAACATTGCGAGACATCGATTACCACCGCATGATTCACGCACTGACCGGCCAGACTTGTCCCGCCTCCACGAGGGAGCACGGGGATATTCAACTGCGAACAAACCGCAAGCACTTCTGGAATCTGAACTACTTCCTCTGGAATGATGACGCCGATGGGTGAGACTTGATAGATCGAAGCATCGGTGGCATAGATCCCGAGCATATGGGTATCTGTGTGCACAATAAGCCCACATCGTGATTCAACTTCATCAGTAAATTTTTTCTCGAGCATGAGCTTGTTCCACAGCAGAGTTTTTCTACCCAACAGTATCTACATACTATCGGGTTTCAACAAAAATGTGATCGATAAAAAAAAGCCCACAGCATGATGCTGTGGGCTTTGAAGTTGTGTTATCTCGAATAACTGTCCGAGAAACAGATCAGTATAACGATTTAGTCGTAGTAAGGGCTAATCTGTGTGCCGCCTGTGAATGCCACTTCGTAGTACTGCACCAAGTAAGCATTGCGGTTGCTGTCTGCACCTGAGAGAGTAACTTGGGTGTCAGGATCAGTCATGACCAAACGAGTGCTGTCATCTTCGTTCATGAAGATGTTGTCAGGCTGCGTACGGAACTCATTCATAAGAGCAGAGAAGCTCCAAACGATCTGAGTTGGATCTGGCTGGTTGAAGAACTCGACATGTGCATCATTGAAGCCAATGTTGCCTGCCCATTCTGTCCGGCTGCCGTTCATCGCGAGTGTGATCGAGTTCTTACCCATTGGGTTCGTACCGTCTGCGATCACATCTGTATCATCAATAAGTTCCCAAGTCCCGTCGTTGCCGGTACCTGCACCACCGAGTTCGTATACTGGACCACGGTTTGAGATTGATGGTTCGAGGGCGTCGAATGTGTTTGACCACAGTGGACGACGGAACGCAAACGGAGCGGTATGTGCGTAGCTAAAGCCACCTGGAAGTTCGTCCCAGTTTTGGAATCCAGGATCATCGCAAGATTCACCCAACATACCATTGTTTGCGCCTTGGTCCAACTTTGTAGCTTTAAAGTTTGGATCCCAGAGTGCTTCGCTCAAACCATCAGCGGTTGTACTGTCCACGCCACCACAAGGTGCTTCGAACTCGTAGTTGCCGTACTCTTCGTATTCGCCGAGTTCGACTGAACTAAAGCAGATACCGGTTTCGATGATTCCTTGGGAAATCATGATCGAGAAAATATTGCCGGTGGTGTTTTTGATCTGTGAGTTCTCGCCATCAGCAACAACAAGTGTCTTGTTGTTGCGGTCAACGCGGCTTGGCAAAGGATAGTTATCCTTGTTGTTGGCTGCGAATATGACCAAACCCTGCATGAGCGAACGGATTTGGGTCGCGTCCTTGAGCGAGTTTGCACGAGCCTTGGCTTTACCAAGTGCTGGCAGGAGGATACCGATGAGCAGCGCGATAATCGCGATAACCACCAGAAGTTCGATGAGCGTAAACGCATTTTTTCTTGTTGTCTTCATGTCCATGACTCCTTAAGTCAGTACCGATCGCACACAGCCATCGGCGGAAACTTGAAGCATTCCAACGACCGATCTGTTCTACAGATTTGACGGCGCTGAAACACACATTGTCCACACTTCGCCCGGTGGACACTAAGGCCGAAATGTCGGCATGTGTGATTCGGCAGAATCAAGGAAAACGGGTGTATCCCAAATGGGGACCCAATAAGGACGCATATTTCGTCAGGCCGATTCACAAATACCATTGGCACCTATCGATGCCTACTTGCAGCGCAAGCATATCATCATCCTATTCGGACTGCAACCGGAACTGTTCCAATTCTGCCCATCTGAGCACATAAAACACCCCAAATTAACAAGAAAAGGCTCCAAATGATCCGCCAGAACCCAAATAATTCACTCGCCCGGCTCAATATCACCCTCCCTGATGCCCCCAAGCCCGTCGCTTCGTATGTCCCGGCACGCCAAAGCGGCAACCTGGTGTACATCTCAGGTCAAATCCCGATGCGCGAGGGCACCCTCATGGCAACCGGCGCGGTGCCATCGAAGGTCTCAATCGAACAGGCTATCGAGTGCGCACAGCAGTGCACACTCAACGCCCTCGCCAACCTGCAGAACCACCTTGGTAATCTTAACAGAGTGACTGGAGTCATTCGTGTTGGGGCCTTTGTGGCTTCCGATGTTGGGTTTGGTTCACAGCCTCAGATCGCGAACGGATGTTCAGACCTGCTCGTCGAAATTTTCGGAGAGATTGGGTCGCATGCGCGAGCCGCTGTTGGTGTATCGGCACTGCCTCTCGATGTGCCCGTTGAGATCGAGTTTATCTTTGAAGTTGAATGAGTATTAAAAAAGCCGCACCAAACGGTGCGGCTTGAGTTCTTTATCAATCTTGAATCACTTGTCGAATGCTGCTGCGTAATCCGCAAGGAATCGCTCGATTCCGCTATCGGTCAGCGGGTGCTTGGCGAGTTGCTTGATGACATTGAGCGGCAAGGTCGCGACATCGGCGCCGATCAACGCACATTCAAGCATGTGCTTTGGGTGACGGATCGATGCTGCGAGGATCTTGGTCTCGTAGCCGTAGTTGTCGTAAATGGTGCGGATCTGCGAGATCAACTCCGTGCCATCTTGGGAGATGTCATCGAGCCGACCAATGAATGGCGAAACCAGATATGCGCCAGCTTTGGCGACGAGCATCGCTTGCATTGCTTGGAAGCAGAGCGTCATGTTCGTTTTGATCCCTTGATCGGAGAGTGTTTTACACGCCTTGATGCCGTCAAGGGTACATGGCAACTTGACGACAATGTTCGGGGCGATCTTGGCGCGATCTAGGCCTTCGGGGACCATCTTGTCAAACTCAGTCGCGATGACTTCGGCTGATACAGGACCAGAAACGACTTTGCAGATTTCGGCCAAACGCACGCCGTAGTCGATGCCTTCTTTGGCGATCAATGATGGGTTCGTGGTGACGCCATCAAGAATTCCCAAATCATGGGCCTCTTTGATTTCGTCGAGATTGGCGGTATCGATGTACAGTTCCATTGCGTGCGCTCCGTATGTTTTGGTGTTTGGGAGTGTGTCCGTGATCGAAAAATCACCGGAGCGGAGTCTAGGCAGTAGTCTATAAATGGTCGTTCAAACTAGGCTTGAGCCGGTTCAAGTTTGGGAGATAATGCCCGACGCATGATCTTGCCAGTGCCATTTCTCGGAAGGGCATCGATGATCTCGATCCGCTTGGGCACTTTGTAGCCCGGGAGCCGATCTCGACACCATTGCTTGATCTCATCTGGCTCAACCGATTGATCTTCTTCGAGTTCGATAAACCCGATCGGTACTTCGCCTCTCATCGAATCCGCTTGCCCGATCACACCCGAATCATGGACCGCCGGATGGGCATTGAGGACTTCTTCGATCTCTCGCGGGAAGACATTCTCGCCACCGACGATCATCATCTCCTTAATGCGGCCGGTGATCTTGAGGAACCCGTCGGCGTCAATTTGGGCCATATCTCCGGTCCTGAAGAACCCGTTGGCATCAAACGCCTCGCGGGTTTCTTCTTCAAGCCCGAGGTAGCCCTGCATGACATTGGGGCCCTTGATCCGCAGCTCCCCATCGGTCGAGTGTGGCATAACCTTGCCGGTTCCGGGATCAATAATCCGCTCGATCACACCCGGCAGCGCCCGCCCCACGGTTCCGGGTCGGTTTTCTTCTGGGAGGAGCACATTGGTGCCCGGCGCGGTTTCGGTCAATCCATACGCTTCAACGATTGGCTGATTGAATCGTTCGGCGAATCGGGTGCGGACATCTTCGGGGAGTGGCTCGCCGCCGCTGATCAGCAACCTGAACGATGCGAAGTCTTCGGGCGTCGCGTCCTTCACCGTAAGCATCGCGTTGTACATCGACGGGATCGCAAGGTAGATCGACGGGCGGTGCTCTTTGATCAGCCCTACGATTTTCTTGGGCACGAACCGCGCGGTATACACCGCTTTGCATCCAAAGAGCATCGGCATCAGGGTGAGCCCGGTCAGCCCGAAGCTATGGAACTGAGGCAAGATCCCGAGGAACACATCCGACTTGCCCACATAAATATGTTCGTGCAACTGTGCCGCGTTCGATAACAGGTTGCCATGCGAGAGCATCACGCCCTTGGGCTTGCCCGAAGTGCCCGATGTATACAGCACAACCGCGAGATCGTTGGTTGCAGCAAACTTTGGAAGCCTTGGAGTAGGCAACGATTTAAACTCGATATCCTCCAGATACACAATCGTCTTCACATTGGGGACAAACCCGATGTGTTCGATGAGCTTCCGCGATGCGATGATCAGATCACATCCACAATCTTCGATGACATAGTTGAGCGTTTTTTCATCGAGCAGATAGTTCATCGGCACAGCCGTGCGACCACCGATCCACACGCCATACGCAGCAGCAGCGAAGATTCCTGATGTCGGGATCAACATCCCAACGCGAGGATTGGCGGTTTTCGCATCAACAACATCGGCGATGTGCATCCCGGCGACCATCAAGTCAATCCCACGATACGAACGCGTATCGTCGACCATCATTATCCGCAGCGGATTCTTAAGGAAACTCTTTGTGAGCGCAAAGCCTAGATTCATCGTGCGTTCCTTCAGTAAGGCCAAATCTCTAACCCATGGGGCGCATTGCGTAGATCATTCGATACCTGCACGCTCGCAACCATCTCTTCTGATTGTACATCAAACGCGCTCACTGTCCCGGGGGATGACCCGGCGATCACCAAACGATTTTCCATATCGACACAGAGCCCACGTCCAAACCCTTGGCGAGCGTAATCGCCGGGAATGTCTGTATTGGTCAGATCGTTCAAATCATACTTAGGATAGGAAAACTGCTTTACAGACTTCCCTTGACGATCTGCCATGACAACTGCATCTTGACCAGTTGAGTTCATCAGCACGCCCTGTCCCAGCGGCTGACAGTTGTGCGTTGTTGGTGGTACAAGTGCGAAAGGCTTTGTCTGCCCATCCTGGATCGCTACGAGTATGTTCATCGAAAGCCCCGAAAACATCGGCACGCCGTTGAGAACACATACATTGTTGATGTGCAGCGTATCGCCCTCTTGAGCACCATCTGGCAGGCAGGGGTCATAAATGATCGCGTCAAGTGAACGAACAGCCTTGCCGTCATAAGTACGCTCTACAGGACGAATCCACCATGCGTGATCAAACCTTTGATCCTGAGTATCGAAACGAAGAATCGAATCAAAGCTCGTAGCGCTGAGATAAATAGATCGCTTGCCATCGAATGCGATCTCGTGGCAATGATGCAGATAGTCACACTTGAACGACCGCAGAATATTGAACTGCTGATCGAACACAAACAGCTCGTCCGATGCGGCGATATAAATCTCATCGCCAACAAAGCAGATCCCGCGGAGCCCACGCCCCATCCCTCTGCCTTCCCAGTTGATGTCAACTCGGTTCCAGTCGATGACCTGTTCAAAGGATTTGGTTTCGAGATTGATCAGGTAGGCGCCGCCGTGCGAATCGCCCTGCTTGGAAGATCGCACCACATCGGTCATCAAAAGAGTCGGCAATGCCATATTCGATCATTCGCTCTCTGCGATGGCCATAGCGATCGCGTGTGTGGAAATGTGGGACAATGACAAGTGCCATTTAGTAATCCCAAGTTCATCGGCGATTTCTGCTGCGCGACCAGTGATTTTCAAATATGGCTTGCCCGATGGCTCTTTGACCACTTCAATATCCGTCCACCCGATCCCCTGCGACCAGCCCGTGCCCAATGCTTTGAGGGCGGCCTCCTTGGCCGCGAATCGTGCCGCCAAGTGCTCGTTCTGTCGTTTATTACTCTTCGAATCTTCCTGCTCGCCCTTGGTGAAACAGCGTTCGAGGAACCGCTCGGGGTGATTGCCCAAGAGATCCGCGATGCGTGCTGTCTCGACGATATCCACGCCGGTCCCGATGATGGGCATGGCTAATCCTTCTTGGCTTTGGATGATTCTTTCTTCGCAGGCTTGGATTCAGATTTCTTCTCGGATTTGGTGTCTGATTTTTTATCCGATTTCGATTCTGATGCCTTCTTCGCAGCCTTCGAGTCTGCTTCCTTATCGCTCGCATAAGACTTCGATCGGTAGTCGGTCTCGTAGAACCCCGAACCCTTAAAAATCAGCGCGGCACCAGTACCGATGAGCCGTTCGAGGGTCATCTTTTTACACTCTGGACACTTCTTCTTCACGCCCGCAGACATCGCCTGAAAAAGCTCGAACTCATGGTCGCAGTTGTTGCAGCGGTAATCATAAGTCGGCATCGTTTAGTCCTCACCATCTTCGGCCTGCTCAGCACTCGGCTCTTCGACAGCAGGAACAACCGCGACCTTCGCCGGGCGAACGACCCGGTCGCCGAGCTTGTACCCTATGCCCATGTTGATCGAAATATGCCCGGGCTCGATCCCATCGACAGCCTGCTGCATCATCGCGGCGTGCTCCATCGGGTTGAACTCGTCGCCAACCTTAGGATCAATCGAACTCACGCCATAGCCGGACATCAGCCGAAGGAACTCATCGCGAATCATCTTTACGCCGTCCATGACCTGCTGGGCGGACACCTTCTCGGCATCCTGCAACAACGCCATCTCGAAGGTGTCGAGTAATGGGATCAACGATTGCACCACGCCTTGGGTTGCCCCGGTGCGTGCTTCGCGCTCGTTGCCCGATGCCCGGCGTTGGAAGTTCTGATGATCGGCTGATGCACGGATCAGCTTACCCTGCATCTCGTCGCGCTTGGCGATCGTGTCGAGCAATGCCTCCACAATCTCGGCCTGCTCAGGAAGCACTTCGAGCTCGCCAGAGAGCGCCAACTGACGGATGGATTCCATCCGCGATGCATGCTCGGCCTGCTCGGCTTCGAGCCTGGCTTGCTCAGCAGCAGCCGCTTCTTTGGCGGCATCTATGTTCATATCAACAACTTCGCTGTTGATTGTTTCGTCTCTTTGGTCGTGTGTATCGTTCATAATAAAATCTCGTTTCAACACTTACCCACCGATGATATCGGTGATCTTCTTCCAGAACCCGTGGGATTCAGGGTTCACATGCTTGTCTTCAGTCTCGGCAAACTCACGGAGCAACTCTTCTTGTTTCTTCGTGAGCTTCTTAGGCGTTTCGATCTTGGTGACCACAATCAGATCGCCCATGTGACCATTACGCAAGTTCGGCAACCCGGCATCGTCGATCCGGAAGAGATCGCCGTACTGCGTGCCCTTTTTGATGTTGAGCGTTCGCTTACCATCAAGTGTTGGCATCTCGACCTCTGCACCAAGCGCCGCTTGCGTAAACGAGATCGGCATCTCCATCAGCAGGTGATCGCCATCGCGTTCGAACAGATCATGCGATTTGACACGCACAACAACATGCAGATCCCCGCGAGCGCCTTGCCCATTTGGTGATTGCTCCGCTGCTGGGGGTTCGCCCTCTCCAGGAACACGCACGGCCTGCCCGTCATGAATCCCCGCAGGAATCTTGACACTCAGCGAACGCTTCTTGCCCACGCGACCCTTGCCGTGGCACTTGTCGCATTTATCCTTGATCATCTTCCCACGCCCGCGACATGTCGGACACGCCACGACCATGCGGAACATCCCGCCAAGCCCTGCCTGCTGGACCTTCCCTTGCCCAGCACATGTATCACAGGTGATCGGTTCGGTCCCGGGTTTCGCACCGGTGCCGGTGCAGGTGTCACAGATATCCATGCGGGTGAACTCGACATCTTTACTCACGCCGGTAAGCACATCGTTGAGATCAAGGACAACCTCGGTCTCAAGGTCATACCCTCGGGCCTGTGCTCGGCGTTGACCTTGTCGGCCGCCACCGCCGCTGAAAATATCATTGAACATCGAGAAGATATCATCGACATTCATCCGATTAAAATCATGCCCGGCTGCACCGCGCCCACGCAAACCCTCATGCCCGTATTGGTCATAGATCTTGCGTTTGGAATCATCCGAGAGCACTTCATACGCCTCGGCACATTCCTTGAACTTCTGCTCGGCTTCCTTGTCATCAGGATTGCGGTCCGGATGAAACTTCATCGCCAAACGCCGGTACGAGCGTTTAATCTCGTCGCCGTCAGCTGAGCGTTCAACACTGAGCACTTCGTAATAATCGCGGGTTGTTGTCATTTATACTTCCATGTGTAGCGTATTTATATACACCGATTATTGCGTAGCAGCACCAGAACCGAGGGCAGGCCGAGTGTTTTTCTCGATTTGAACAAGGCAGAGCAACGCTTGGACAAGCACTCGAAATACCAGTGTCAGTAAGTATCCAAAAAATGCAAACACGATCGACAGCACCAAACTGAGCACAGCCGACCACCAGTCTTGCACCAACCCTGATTTTACATCAGCAAATGATGATGGCTGGTAAAGAGTATAAAAATACAATCCATACAGTACCATTGGAGTAAAGAAAAACACCACTGCAATGATGTTGGATATGGCTAAAACCATCCAAGCCAAGCTTCTGATAGATGACGGATTATATTTTGCCATCATTTT
>CAJXXI010000095.1 GCA_913062615.1 uncultured bacterium
CCGGAGCTCGATGTGCTTGTGGGCGCGTGGAGCCCAGGCTTTGAGGTACGCCATTTGGACGCCGGTGGTCGAATCGACCCGGTCGGCGGCTTCGATCAGACTCGTGAGGACGACGGCTCTGAGTTCTGGCGAGAGGGAGAGGGTCTCGATGTGTGTGCGCATCGCGTCGATGCGTCTGCCGTTGTCTGGGTGGAAGAATCGGGAATCGAGGCAGTAGGTTTTTGTGATGAAGCCATCTTCGCACTTGGATCGGGCGATGGTGTTGAGCTCGTCGATGATGGTGGTGGCTTGTTTGATGACCTTTGGGGCATCGGCCTGGATATAGCACATGGCGATATTGTGGGCGTATGCGTTGTGGTCGTTGGCGTGCACGCCAAAGCCTGCGGCTTTGAGGGCATGGCCGACCCGCGAGGTGCCTGAGAATAGGTCGATAACCGAGCCTCCGGTTGGGGAGACTGTTTGGCAGAGATCGACGATCTGATCGACGAGGAGACGCTTTGAACCGATGTATTTAATCACGGATTGGTTATCGGTACTTCGGGGTGTATCCATCCAGTGTTCTTGGCGGTAGGCCTAAGATAAAGATCTTGGACGCGTTGTAGGAGAATGCGTCTAATTGTGCTTTTCTATATATGGTTTGCGACAAGGGGCTTGGATTTGCAATCTCAAAGTAAAAATGATCGTGCAGCGAAACTCTGGATGGTATTTCTTCCTCGCATTGTGTTGAGCTTGGTATTGTTGATGGTTTCGTTCGGGATCGTGAGTGCATTGGTCGCGACCAAGGCCAAGAGCGATATGAACGAGCCGACGACTGGGGCGATCTTTGTGCGCACGATCGAGTCGATCCATCGTCCATCGAACCGGATTTGGTCTGGGTACGGGACGGCGAGGACGATGGGCAGCGCGGAGGTTGTTGCCGAGGTCGACGGGCGGGTGATCGAACGCCCAGCGGATATTGAAGCGGGCAATCGTGTCAATGCGGGCGATCTGATCGTTCGGCTCGATGATAGTGACTATATCAATGCCCTCGATGCTGCCCGCCAGGCGGTGAAATCGCTCGATGCGCAGATCGGTGGATTGACGATCGAGACCGAGCAGATGGGGAACCAGGTGCGGTATGCGGGCGAAGAGATCGCAGCAGCCAAGCGTGATCTTGATCGGATGGACGAAGCGATCGCAGCGGGTGTGGGCTCGGCGGGCGAGCGAGATGTAAAACTGGCGTCGATGTTGCGTTCCCAACGCGCCCAATCGGTGCTTCAGCAGCAGCTCGATCTGATCCCATCGCGCCGGGCGAGACTAGAAGCCGAGTTGTCGTCCCAGCGGGCGAACGAACGGATCGCCAATGAGAATGTCGCCAGATCAACAATCCGGGCACCGTTTGCGGGCGAGTTGCAGTCGATTAATACGCGTGTGGGCGATTGGGTCGGGCTTGGAACGCGTGTGGCGCGGGTGGTTGATCTTTCGAGATTAGAAATCCCGCTCAGGGTGGCCGCGTCGGCGTCGTCTTGGATCAGGGTTGGCGACGAGGTTCGTCTTTGGGTGCGTGATGTCGATGGCGAGCCAGATCAGCTCGGGCAGATCACACGGATCGCGCCCGAAGCGGATAGTGCGAGCCGATCGATGACGGTGTTTGTCGAGGTTGAGCAGGATCCAAACGATGCGGATCGGTTGTTGCCCGGGCAGTTTGTCCATGGGCGTGTGGTGACGCATGATCCGTATGAGCGGGTGATTTTGCCTCGGCGTGCGGTGCAGTCTGACAAGGTGTTTGTTGCGCATATCAACGGCGAAGGGTCGCGGGTGATCGAGATCAAATCGGTGAAGGTCGCGTATAGCTTTGAGTTGCGGATGCCTGAGATTGATCCGATCGAGACGCAGTGGGTGGCGTTGGAGATCGGGTATGAGCCTGTCGAGGGTTCGCTGATCGTGGTGTCGCTTTTAGATCAGATCATGGCGGGGATGAATGTGCGGGCGGGCGATGATCCTGAACCCGATCCTGAACCCGAGCCGATACAGTTGATGCATGATGAACCTGGTGAAGAGCAAGCGGGAGATTCGCCATGAGTCTTGCCCGCTTTGGTGTGCGAAAACCTGTTGTTGCGAATCTGGTGATGTTTGCGATCATCGGTGCCGGTCTGATCTTTGGCACCGGGCTCCGTCGCGAGTTTTTTCCGTATGTCGAGTCTCGGATCATCACGATCATGGCGCCGTATCCTGGGGCTGCCCCCGAAGAGGTTGAGGATGCGCTGGCGACGAAGATCGAAGATACGGTCGCGGATATCTCGGATATCAAAGAGATCACCTCGACGGTAAGCGAGGGCTTGGCGAGCGTGGTCGTCGAGTTTGAAGAGGGCGTGCCGATCGGGCAGGCACTCGCGGATGTCAAACGCGAGATCGATGCGATCCAGGACCTGCCCGATGCGGTGGACAATATTATTGTTGATATCCTCGAGCCCAACATGCCCGCGATAGTCGTGACGCTCTATGGCGATGCTGACGAGCGGACGATGAAGAACTTTATCACCGCGACACGAGATGATTTGTTGTCGTTGCCCGAGATCACTGATATCTCGACGAGCGGCGTGCGGACCGATGAGCTGCGTGTTGAGGTTGCGCCCGAAAAAGCGGTCGAGCACGGGGTGTCTTTGGTGACGATCGCGGACAAGATTCGATCCGCGATGATTGAGCTGCCCGGCGGATCGGTGCGGACATCGACGAGCACGATCTCTATCCGCTCGGTGGGGGTCGATGAGCGGGCGGACACGGTGCGCGAGATTGTGATCAAAGCCAACGGCGACGGCGGGGTTGTGCGTGTTGGCGATGTGGCGCAAGTGTTTGATGGGTTTGTTGATACGGATTTGGTGACGCGGTTCCAGGGCGAGCCGACGGTTTCGTTGACGGTGTTCCGGGTGGGCGATCAGGATGTGATCAAGATTTCGGAGTTGGCCAAGGCGTATGTCGTCGGTCGAAACGGCGGGCAGCTCGAGCCCAGGCTGATGGAGAAGCTCAAGATCAACATGATGCGTGATGGCGGCGATCTGGGCAAGATTTCGGATCGGTACGCGGCATGGAAGGTCGGGTTTGATCGCTTTGCCGTGTCTACGCCTCCGGGTGAGTTCGTCACCTCGACGGACCTAGCGCGATTTGTAGAGGGGCGATTGGATTTGTTGCTCCGCAATGCGCGCAACGGCGGGATTTTGGTGTTTGTGACGCTTGTGCTATTGCTCAACTGGCGGATCTCGTTCTGGGTGGCGATGGGATTGGTGGTGTCGCTGTTGGGCACATTGGCGATGATGTCGTGGATGGATGTCTCGCTCAACTTCTTGACGATGTTCGGGCTGATTATCGTGATTGGTATTCTGGTCGATGATGCGATTGTTGTGGCGGAGAATATCACGACGCGCCATGAGCAGGGCGAGCCTGCGCTTGTGGCGGCGGTGAACGGTGCGAATCAGGTTGCTTGGCCTGTGGTTGCGACAGTGCTGACGACGATCTTTGCGTTCATGCCTTTGGCGATGATGAACGGGCAGGTCGGCGATTTTATGAGCGTGATGCCTGTGGTGGTTGGGTGTGCGCTCGGGGTGTCGTTGATCGAGTCGCTGTTTATCCTGCCGATGCATATGGGGCATTCGTTGCGGGCGGTGGACAAGGTCAGAGCGAATGGTAAGAAGAAGCATCGGGTCGCCCGGTTCGAAGCGAAGTATGATGCTTGGCGTGATCACATAATCTCTGGTCGAATGATCCCGGCGTATGCCAAGTTACTGCGGGTTGCCATGCGGTATCGGTATGTGACCTTGGCGACGGTTTCGTCGGTTTTGATTGTGTCGATGGGGATGGTGATCTCTGGGCGGCTGCAGTTTATTTTGTTCGAGACGGATGATGCCGAGACCGTGAATATAACAATTACGATGCCGATCGGCACGCCTGTATCGCAGACCGAAGAGGTCGTGAAACGGTTCGAAGAAGTGTGCATGGCGATCCCCGAGGTGCAATCGACCTTTGCGCTCGCGGGGGCGGTTGGAGATCTCGAAGGCGCCGGCGGCGATGCGACCTCGTCACATCTCGGGCAGCTGATACTCGAACTCACACTCGCAGAGTTTCGTGAACGATCGAGCGCAGTGGTGATCGATGAGATTCTTGAAAAGATCGGGCCGATCCCAGAAGCGAAGAACATTCGGCTCGAAGGGGTGTCTGGGGGCCCGAGTGGTCCGGCGTTTAACTTTACGGTCGTTGGCGATTCAATCGACCAGCTCGATATCGCGGTGAGCCGAATCAAGGCGGTTTTGGGCGAGTATAAAGCGGTGCATTCGATCTCGGATGACTCGGATCGCGGTCAGCGCGAGCTGCGGTTTACTCTTCGTGATGGCGCGAGCGAGCTTGGATTCACGCGGGCGGAGCTTGGGCGGCAGATTCAGGCTGCGGTCTTTGGGCTCGAAGCGTTTACCTTTGCGGGCAACCGTGAGGATATCGATGTGCGTGTCACCGTGCCCGAGCGGGTGCGTCGATCGACGGTGATGATCGAGGACATGTTCGTGTTTACACCCGCCGGCGTCGCGGTGCCGTTGGGCGAGATTGCAACGATTACGGAATCACAAGCCTTCGCAACGATCCGTAGGCTTGATCGCAAACGGAAGATATCGGTGCAGGCGGATGTGTATCGTGGGATGGCGAACCCGGATCAACTCGCGGTCGAGATCAAACCGAGATTGGTCCAGGCGTTGTCTGATCTGCACGGCGTGGCACTGGTGCAACGCGGTCGACAGAAGGACTTTGCCGATTCGATGAGTTCATTGCCGGTGGGGATGCTGTTGGCTGCGGGATTGATTTATGTGGTGCTCGCGTGGTTGTTCTCGAGTTTCACGCAGCCTTTGGTTGTGATGTTAGCGATCCCGTTCGCATTGATCGGGATGATCTGGGGTCACCTGCTGATGGGGCACTCGATGACCTTCTTGTCGATGATCGGATTCATCGCGCTTGCCGGGATCGTGGTGAACGATTCTTTGATCTTCATGGAGTTCTTCAACGAGCGTCGGCGAGATGGGATGACGGTGTATGACGCGGGGGTCATGACCGGGCAGGCGCGGTTCCGGGCGATTATGTTGACGACGATTACGACGGTGCTCGGGTTGTTGCCGATGATGATGGAGAAGAGTTTTCAGGCTCAGTTCCTGATCCCGATGGCGATCACGATCGCGTTTGGTTTGATGAGCGCGACCTTTATTATCTTGTTGGTGCTGCCGAGCTTGTTGATGATCATGGATGATGCTGTGCATCTTGTCCGCGTCGTATGGACCGGCGATGTGCATCTCGAGCGCAAGAATCCTAAGATCGAAGACCCAGAGATCGCGATGCTCGCTAAGCACTGAATCAGTCATCGCTCGGGATGAGTTCGACATACATGTTTCGGCGATTGCGGTAGAAGCTGATGTGGATGGGTTTATCGCTGGCGTTGTTGTTGATGTAGTCTTCGATTTCTTGAGCGCTATTGAACTGTTCGCCGTTGATTGAGTAGACGAAGTCGTCGATGTTGAGCCCGCGCAGATCGGCTGGCGAGTTGAGATCGATGCTCGTCACGACGAATCCTCGGAGCGATTTGGGCGGGAGTCCTCGGCGTCGGTTGGGCAATGAGAGCGACCCGGGCGCGAACTTGGCACCGATATCTTCGAGGTACAACCCCGGTGCGACACGGCGTTGGGCGATGCTCATTTGTTCGTCGCGATCGGAGACGATCGCGGTCGTTGATTTGTGCTGACCATCACGGAGGAAGTCGATCTCGACGGGTTCATCGGGTTTGATGAGCATGATGGCGTTGGAGAGCCGAATGATGTTTTCGGTTGTTCGACCGCCAAGTGCGGTGATGATATCGTCGGGAAGGAGTCCGGCTTTCTTCGCAGGCCCGTCGCCGACGAGTTCTTGGATAACAACACCGCCCTCGATGTTGAGTTCATGGGCGAGAACGGGCGAAAGAAGCTTCATATTGATCCCGAGCCATCCGCGTTCAACCCGACCGGTCTCAATGATCTGGTTCATCACCGATTGTGCAATGTCGGCTGGGATCGCAAATCCCAAGCCGTTGTTCGATCCTGTGCGTGAGATAATCGCGGTGTTGATCCCGATGATGTTGCCGTGAAGATCGACGAGCGGTCCCCCAGAGTTTCCCGGGTTGATCGCGGCGTCGGTCTGAATGAACTCTTGGAGCTTGGCATCATTCGACGGGTTCATGTTTGCGATTTGAGGGCTTGTTGACCCTCGCCCTTTGGCGCTGATGATGCCCGCGGTGACGGTTTGCTCGAATCCAAAGGGTGAACCGATTGCAAGTACCCATTGTCCTACGCGGGTGGCTTCGGAATCGGCAAATTGAGCGGCGACGATGTCGTCGGCTACAATTTTGAGCACCGCCAGGTCGGTCTCGGCGAAGGTGCCTACGAGTGTCGCGATGAGTTCTCTGCCGTCGGCGAGTCGGACGGTGATGTAGCGTCCGGTTTCGACGACATGGTTGTTGGTGAGGATGTAGCCTCGGGGATCGACGATGACGCCTGACCCGAGCCCTTCGCCCTCTTGTCGGCGAGAGTTGCGGACGGTGATGTGGACGACGGACGGTTCGATTTTGGCAGCGGCATATTCGAACGCGTCGGAGATATTGAACGCGATGTCCATCGCTTGCTTTTGGGTCGCGTCGGGTTCGGGGAGTGCGCTCGCCAGAGTGAGTGATGGGAGAAGAGCCATGAGTGCGATGGGTATTGTTCGCTTGGGGAGTTTCATACAGCGGCTTCCTTTTTGCAATCCTACTTCTACAGGTATGTCTACCGATTGAGCGCACACCGGTGGCACCAATGGGCCGCCATTTGATTCTTGGGATTATCCCCGCCCGTATTCCGCCCAGCTTGAGCTGGTTTCACTCACCCGGACGCGTTCGAGCGTGAGATGGGTCGGGAGCGTGAAGGTATTCCCGTTGGGATCTGTGTACGAACCGCCGGCTTTGATCTGGGCGGACACATACTCGTAGATCCGCCGAGCGAGCACCTCGGTCGTTGGGTCCTCGTTGTCCAGAACGATCAAGCGAGCGGTATATTGCTCGGGGATGGTCTTTAAAAACGGATCGTTGGAGTTGATCATCAGGGCATGATCGTATTGGTCAAGGTAATCCTCGACGGCGAGCTTGAGGGCTTTGAAATCGCACACCATGTCGTTGTCATCGAGGTGGTCTGATGCGATGATCAGTTCGACGGTGCGCGAGTGCCCGTGGGGGAGCCGACAGCGTCCAGGATGCTTGGAGAGCATGTGCCCGTTTTCGATTTCAAAGGTTTTACAAACGCGGTAGATCATAGTGAGGATCGTAGGAGGGCAGAGTGGGATTATGTCCCTCGGGTGTCGCCGAAGAGGGTGATGTGTAGGCGGGGGCAGTAGGTCCAGCCCCGTTTGAGGCATTCATCGAGGATCCACTGGATCGAATCTCGATCGGGCACCGCGACGCCTTCGGGCATGAGCATGATATCGCGGGGTTGGTGCCCGACGATGTGAGCGAGGACGGCGTCGATCTCGGCGAGGTCAGACGGGGCTTTGACGACGAACTTGAGCTGACGATCGGTGGTGGAGGCGATGAGTTCGTTGATCGAATCGAAGTTGAGTCGGCGTTCTTCGTGGCGGATTGCCCAGACACCTGATTCATCGCGTGGGTCATTGTGCGGGGTTGAGTTGGCGAGCTTTGGCGAGAGGCTCATGAGGTTGCACGAGACGCCGGGGAGGGTGACGGTGCCTGCGGTTTCGATGGTGATGTGGAAACCGAGTTGGGCGAGTTGGTTGGAGAGGGGGACGAGTTGGTCGAAGATCATGGGCTCGCCGCCGGTGAGTACGGCGTGGTTCACACCAGATGCCTTGGCTTCTTGAACTAAGGATTCGATGGTGCGTTTGGTGCTCTCTGGTTTCCAACTCGCGTAGGGGGTATCGCACCAGGTACAACGCAGGTTGCACCCGGAGAGTCGGCAGAACCAGCTTGGGACGCCGGTGTGTTTGCCCTCGCCTTGGATGGAGACGAAGGTTTCGGAGATGGGTAATGCTTCGTTCATGCGTAGTTCGTTGGGTCCTTGATGCCCGCTTGTTCGAATCCGGCTCGGCGGAGGATGCACGAATCGCATCGCCCGCAGGCGCCGCCACTGGGTGATGGGTCGTAGCACGAATGGGTCATGGAATAGTCCACGCCGAGTTCGGTGCCGACTTGGATGATCTGGGCTTTGGTCATTTCGAGCAAAGGCGTATGGACTGAAATCGTATTCCCGCCGACCCCGAGCTTGGTGGCGAGGTTGGCGGTTTCATTAAAGGATGCGATGAACTCGGGTCGGCAGTCTGGGTATCCCGAGTAGTCGATGGCGTTGGCGCCGATGAAGAGATCGGTTGAGCCGAGGGTTTCTGCGTAGGCGAGTGCGATGGAGAGGAAGACGAGGTTGCGTGCTGGGACATAGGTGATCGGGATGTCGGTCATGTTGGATTCTTCGCGGTCTTTGGGGACCTCGATGTCAGCGGTGAGGGCGGAGCCTCCAAAGGAACCGATATCGAGGTTGAAGATGCGGTGGGAGGCTGCGTTCATGGATGACGCGATGTGGGTGCATGCGTCGAGTTCATTCCGATGGCGTTGTCCATAGTCGAAGGCGAGGGTGTGGCAGGCGAAACCTTGTCTTTGGGCCATCGCGAGGACGGTGGACGAGTCGAGTCCGCCCGAGAGGAGGATGACGGCGGGCGGTTTGTTCGCATGATTTTCGCATGATGGATTCAGGGCTTGGTCTGGCATTTGAGAAGGTTATGACGAAAGCGGTCGGTTTTCGCAACATGTTGGTGTGAAAATCGTTAGAATACCGTATGCCATTCTCAGTGTTGAGCGCGAGGGTGTTATGTGTTCGCCCGATCGGGGTCACCTCCGACTTCTGTCCTGTCTGCCGACAGGAGCGCCGTTTTTATCTCGCACAGGCCGAGCGTAAACGATATTTCTTATGTTTCGATCAAGGGCGCGAAGGCCCGCCGCACCACGAGCTGACCTGCTTTGTGTGCGCCTGCAAGGTCGAACGCCCATCGGCCGAGCGTCCGATTGAGATTCTGCCAGATCCAAAGTGCGCGGGGAGTTATGAACCAACCTCGGTGGTGATGGTCAAGACTCGGATCGCGGATTGTGTTGCGATGGAAGAGTTGCTCCAGTCGGGCAAGCTCGCAGGCGAAGCCCGCGAAGAGATGATCCGTCATACGCTATTTAGCTTTGCGCGGATTTATGATGAGGAGCCGCTTGAGCGCATCAAGCCTTGGGTGATGATGTTGATGGTCATTGTGATCTTCGCGATTCTGATTTTGGGTATCACGGCGATGAAGCAGTCGGGCTCGGTTGTGCCTTTGGTCTCGGCGCTGGGCGCGATCGCGATGGTGATTCTTGCATTGATGTATTGGGTGACGGCGCATTCTCCTCGCAAGCGTGTGCGGACTTGGTTGGCGTTGGCGCTTTTACCGGTCGAGCCGACGGGTGAGGAGATTGATCGCGCCCGGCGTGAGATGCAGGCATCACGGATCAAGGCTGGCGATTGCATTCGCAGCGATAAAGTGCTCGCGAAGATCGTGAAAATGAAGGCCAAGCCTCATCCGATGATGTAATACGCGTGCAGACCGGCCTATAGAGCAGTTATTTGATGCTCGGCCAAATCAGAGATATAATGTACTACTTCTTGTATTGAAAGGTTTTCTGATGATGAAAATTGTTGTTCTTGTGTGCTCGTGTGTATGTGCGGTTTCGTTGGGCGAGCCCATTGATGTGGTGTGTGACGAGTTTTCTGCAGGGCAATGCGAAGTGACGAACCGGGTTGTCCAAGCGGTCGAGGTGTTGAGCAGTGAATACTTCGTGTTCGATATTGATTCATATGAAGATGACGCGATGCTCGAGCTTCATTTCCAGGTGCAGGATTACTATAACGCGGACAACAAGCTTAATGGTGGACGGTTCAAGAGGAACTGGGCGTTTGCGAACTATGGGGCGATGCAGGCGCATGTCGCGCTCCAGCCTCCGGTGCCGACCGAGGTGCTTGATGCTGCAGGGTTGCCTGTGCAGACCAAGGTACAGATCGCGCACGAGGCGGTGCACCTGTGCATCTATCGCGCGTTCCGCAATCACGGCTCGCATCCGGGTTGGTTGAGCGAAGGATTGGCCGAGCACATGTCCAACGAGGCGGTGCGCAATGCAGGATATATGGGGGCGATCGAGGACGAGCCTTGGACCTGCAGCAAGATCAACCTGGTGGGCAAGCTCTTTGAGGATAAGCCCAAATATGATATTGATTCGATCCTGAGCAATGAGTCCAAGGATATATCGGGCGGTCGGCTGTATGCGGTCCGCGGGATGTTCATCGGGTGGCTCCGCGAGATCGGTGCGTTTGACGACATG
>CAJXXI010000096.1 GCA_913062615.1 uncultured bacterium
CAACAACAATCGCCAACACCAACGCCCCGACCGCCGGCATGTGCTGGACAAACCAACCCGGATCGCCGAGCATGCCGATCGAACTAAAGAACAGCGTCATCAGCAGCGTACGCAACGAGCCGATATCCGACCGGATCTGCGTAGCGAACGGCGACTCCGCCAAAATCATCCCCGCCACAAACGCACCCAACGCCGGCGACAACCCCAGCTTATGCGATCCCCAAGCAGAACCAAGCCCCACAACAATCGCCAACAAAATCGGCACATCACGGTTCCGCTGCACCGATGCCAAGCCCAAAACCCGAGGCGCGATCATATTGAGCAGCACATACAACACCCCGATCAGCACACACGCCCCGACCACCGCTGTAAACACATCCACACCGACCTGCTCAAACGACCCGCCGCCCCCAAGCATCGTCACCAACAAAACCAAAGGCACAACCGCCACATCCTGCATCAACAACACCCCGAGCGCCTGGCGACCATGCACACTCTCGATCTCCGCCCGCGAAACCAACAGCCGAAGCACACACGCCGTGCTGCTCAGCGCCACGATCGCCCCGATCACAACCGAAGTCCGCATCTCCATCCCAAAGCCCAACGCCACCGCGCACCCAAGCCCCATCGTCAAAATCACCTGCCCGGCGCCGCCCCCAAGCGCAGCCGGCCCAAGCCGACGCAATCTCGGCCAAGAAAACTCCAGCCCGATCGTGAACAACAACAACGACACACCAAGCTCCGCCAGCGTCGTCACCTCGTCGGCACTCGCCACAAACCCCAGCGCATTGGGACCCAAAATAGTCCCCGCAACGAGATACCCCAAAATAGGACTCTGCTTAAGCCGCTCACACACAGCCCCAAGCACCATCGCCGCCATCAACAAAATCAAAATATCAAACAGCACGCCCCACATATCCATCGCTACGCACTCCCCACAAGTTCAAGAAACACCAACACATCATCTACATCCAGATCCCCATCGCCATCAAGATCGACAGCAAGATCGCCGGCGACAAACATTGAGATGAACGCTGAAACATCAAAGTAGTTCACTTGCCAGTCGAGATTCAAATCTGCAGGATGATGAACAGCACTGGCGATACGGAAGCCTGCCGAACTAAATGGCGGAATCTCCCAATACGAGCATACAAGATCAAGTTCTGGAAAAACATGTGATACATTGTTTGCCATTCGTTGAAGCCGTCCTCGCTGAATCTCACTCCCCCAATCTTCGAGCCATTCTCCGAATCCGCCAAGCAGATCAAACAGACCCCATGGGCTCCGGACATCTTCGTAGATCCCGAGGGGCACCATGCTGATTCTGGTTGTGTTTCCTGCGAGATCTCTGATCTCATCTTCACTCAACTCTCGTGCAACATGCCCCGCCCCGGGCACCGCATGAATGGGTGCTTCATCTGAGCTGTACCCGTAGTTCCACCATCCGGGGCCGTTGCCTTCTTTATCCAGGTCGTAAAACCCCGCTTTGAGATGCTCATCAAGACTCGGTATCCAGTACCGGGCATCTGGATGACGGGTGGCTTGCCCCGAGTAAGTGAGATCGCCGTTGGAAAAAAGTGTCGAGATGTCGTAGGCACCATCAAAGAGGGTTTCTGAATCAGAGGATTGCCCGTTGTGGAGCCAGTTGCAGAACATGGCAGCCTGCTTCCAAGACATATTGATCCCCGCCTGTTCAGGGTCAAGCAGATTGTAGTTGGGTGTCCAAGGCTGGCCGATCCCATTTAAGCGAAGCCCAGACATGCCCGGCTGGAGCAATGCCCACAATTCGACGCTTTGCAGCGAGAACATATTTAGGTAGTCCACATATTGTCCGGTTGTCACTTCTGTTTGTGAGATTCGAAACTCGTAATCAACCGAGCCGCGCCCCGCATAGATGCCGTTGGGACCGCCGGGATATGGGATGTTGCCGACATCCCCGATGGTAACGAAGTCGATCCCGAGTTCCGGATCATCCATCGCCAAAGCCCCACCGGCAAACACTCCAGCAATCATGAACCCGAGTTGTATCCGTTGCAGCCCCAAGCGCACCTCCATACTCACTCACCCCCACCAACGACATCATCCCGCACCGCACCCTGAATGATCAAAGGCTGCCCCGGGAACATCCGCTCATTGCCATCGACAACAACCAACATCCCATCCCTCAAAGCCATCGAACGAACCGCTACCCGATCGCCCACGCCAAAGAGCCGAGTCACCGGCGCAATGGCCGACACGCCATCGTTTGAATAATACACGATCTCACCGGTCGCTGTCCGCACGATCGCGTCCTTGCTCACCGTGACAAAATCGCCCGGAGTCCCCGTAGGAACCCACGCCGACAAGCTCATCCCGGGACGCAACAGGTTCTTCCCATCATCATCCTTCGCCGACACCCCGATCCGCACCCCAAACAATCGGCTCAACGAATCCGCATTGGGCAAGATCGCAAGAATCTCACCATACACCCGCCCGCCATTGAACCCATTGAGCGCAGGGATCGCCATTTCGATCTTCCCGCCGCTCTCTTGTGTTTTCTGCACCGCCGCGTACACATCCTCCGGGATATCAACCCACGCTTCGAGCTCATCAAGCGACACCATCGTGACGACCCCATCGCCCCGCCCGACCCACTGCCCGACTTCACTCTGCTTGCTCACCACACGCCCAGCAAACGGAGCAACAATCGTCATGTCTGCCAGCTCACGCTCACGCAGACGCAGTTCCCCCTTCGCCGACACCAGCTCAGCCTTCGCCTGCGCCATCAACGCACCGCGTGAGGCCACCAGCGTCTTCGCCTCATCAAGCTGCGATACCCCACTCGAGCCCAATCGTTCAAGTTCTTCGAGCCGACCAAGATCACGCCTGGCGATCTCAAGCTCCGCCTCGCGTTCCATCATCACCGCAGCCGCAAAATCTACAGCCGCCATCGCCCGATCAAACTCGATCTTCGCCCGCACGTCATCAAGCCGAGCGATCACCTGACCGCGCGCGACCACATCCCCCTGCTCAACCATCATCGCAACCAGCAGCCCCTCAACCTGTGCCGCCAGCTCGCTGTGCAATCGCGAGCGGATCTCACCGGTCACCACACGCCGTTGAACAAGCTGCTCAACACGCACCGCGTCCACAACCACATTCGCCGGCGGCGGCCCACCCCCTTGACCACTGGCAATACCACTCATCAAACCAACCAAGCCAACAGCCAATATCCGATTCAACACGCTCATACCTAGCTCCATCATCAACATTCCCTACCTGCCGACCCAGCTCATCACCGGATCACACCCCATTCTAACCACCCAGTCCGAAATACCCACGATTCCTCCACTCAGCACTCGCTTCGGGCACCCATTTTTGTATAATAAAGGGGTACACCCCTCACCCAGAGATGTTGCACGCCCGAAATACTCTGTACACCATTGAACACCCACACGGAATCGACTGGTATCACCATGGAAAAGCGAAGAACTCAACGCGTCACACTCGCCAAGGTCGCCGAAATGGCCGGCGTCGCCGAATCCACCGCCTCCCGCGTGATCAATGGGTACACCCACAACTTCCGCGTCCGCCCAGAGGTCCGCCAGCGTGTCCTCGACGCCGCCGAAGAACTCAACTACCGACCAAACCCGATGGTCCGCTCGATCAGTGCCAAAAAGACCAACCTCGTCGCGGTTGTCGGGTGGGCATCAGATGGTGTCAACAGAACCGCACTCTCCGAATCGGTCCGCGTCCTCCGCGATAACAACAAGCATGTCTGCACCACCTTCCTCGATCCAGACTACTCCGGGCACGAGCTCCCCTCATGGCGCGTCGACGGCGCGATCGCGCTCCAGATCCGCGACAAAACCGACCTCAACGAACTCGAAGAACACGACATCCCCTATGTCTCAATCAACGGGCTCGCCGGGCCGGGCGGCGACGCCGTCAACTTCAACGAACAGCACGGCATGGACCAAGCCATCGATCACCTGCTCGAACTCGGGCACACCAAAATCGCCTATTCCTATCTTGACACCGATCGGCTCAACCCCCGAGGCATCCGCCATACTTCAGTCGAGCTCCGACGCCATGCCTACGAATCGATCCTTAAGCACCGCGGGCTCAAACCAATCCCAGGCTACGAACGGCTCGACCACTCCGCGATGTCCTATTGCCAGCTCGTTCTCCAAAAAGGTGACGCCACCGCCGTCATCGCCTACGACGACATCACCGCGATGTACCTCATCCAATCCATGAGCACCCTGGGCATGTCCATCCCCCGCGACATGTCCATCGTTGCATTCAACGACGAACTCCCCGCCAAAATGGCCACCCCACCACTGACGACCATCGCACTGCCCGCAGCCGTCGCCGGAAAAACCGCAGGCGAACTCCTCACCGAGCGCCTCGCCGCCACCGAACCGATCCCCTCGCGGACGGTAACCTTAGATGAAACCCTCATCATCCGCCAATCGACGACCTCCCCAAGAATCACCTCTTAACTTCCTCAATCTACAACATTCAAGTTGATAACAACCCGATTAGCTGTTCTAATATACCTCAACATCCAGTGGAGTATCTTATGAACCGCTTTCTCGTATTCATTCCCCTCGTCATCCCAACTGCGTTTTCCTACGCCCAATCCTTCCCGATTGTCCCTCTTTCTGAACCAGTCTATCCCGAAGATATCCCGGAACTCGGTGGCTTTGAGTGGGACTCAAACCTCGCCACACTCACAAGACTTGGCGATCTCAACAACGACGGCATCGACGATCTTGTCGTCCTCTTCAACGGCTCTGGAACACTCAATCTTGATCAGACCAAAGCACTCTGGATATATGAACGAGATGAAGAAGGCCACTTTTTACAACCAACCTTCATATCTGGCTTTTCGCTCTCCAGCCATGACCAAGTACAAGACTTTGTGCTCAATGACCATAACAACGACGGACTTCTAGACATTGTTTTCCTCACCGACACCTCCGCCCACTTGGTACCTTGGCTCAATACAGGCAGTGGATTTACCCTTGGAACACAACTCGATCTGCCTTCGCCTCCGGTCGAACCCGGGTTTGGTCGGATCGAGATTGCTGATCTCGACAACAACGGACTCAACGATTACATCCTCTGGGCTTACCGCGGCGACGTAAACGCATGGCTCAATCAAGGCACACACTACATCCACCAATCAGTCGGCAATCTCGGATCCAGCACCAACCCGGCAACACAACTCATCATCGCCGACTTCGACAACGACCAAGACAACGACATCATCGCATCGATAGATCCAGCCCAGCTTGTGTGGATCGAGAATCTCGAAAACACATTCTCGCCCTGGCAGGAATGGTACCCACAAGTCACCAACTTCCATTGGGACGGCTACTTCACTACATTCGCAGATGTTAACGCCGACGGCTTACTCGACCTCGTGATGAACGGCGATGCCGACTCCGGGTACGGAATTGGATTTTACCTTGCCCCGTTCTCTCCCGAACAACCACGCGAGATCCCATATACCGAGTTTCCGTCAGACCTAGGAGAAACACACGCCCGAGACCTGCTCTCACCTGAATATTGGGCAGAGCGGGTTCAATCCCCCGGCGATCTCGACGGCGATGGAACACACGAACTCCTCATATTCCCGGTACCAGGTCAACGCAAAGGCTTCAGAATATCTGACCCCATGAACCTAAATAGTCGATTCAGCATTTCAGAAGAATACTCCATCCACGGGCTTGGAGACTTTGGAACACCCACCGCGGCGTACGATGAAAACCTCGCGTACCAAGATGTCTATCTTGATGTGAACAACGACGGCATCAAAGACAGAATCGTTCCGACGACCGCCCGAAAGTATGTTGATCTCGACATCACCGACCCAAACCCAAATGGCGTCATGCTCTGGGCAATGCTTGCAAATCCATTCGATATCGACTACCTCCACAACCCCGCCGACAGCATCCACGCCCCAAGCGGCATGACTCACATCATGCACACTGACATCGACTTCGATGGGGATGCCGAGTTTATCATGAGTCACTCAGGCCATCTTAAATCCCTTGACCAAGACGAAGAAAGCAACTGGTATCACAACCCTGACACCCGGTTTTTACGGGGAGGAGCAGGCTTCAGAACTCTGGAAGCAGAACTCGATACCGATCAGGGAATCGATCTTGTTTCTTATGCAATCGATGCCCCAACCCCGTTCCCAAATGTCTATTTGAATATGCAGGTTGGAAGCCTCAACAACCAGGCTCGTAACTCCCCCATCATTCTTGATTTCTTTGAACTCCTTGAGCCACAAGGGATTTCAATCGACCCCCACGGCGGTTCCTTCGCCATAGATGATTTCGACAACGACAATGATACGGATATCTGTATCAGAGGGTTCTTCTGGATCAATGACCCAAAGACTGGCGAAGAGATATTTGAAGGCGAAGCCGTTATGGTCTGGACGAATAATGGAGAAGCCGACTTCACCCTAGGACCAATCTCTCCGGTCTCAAGCTACTACGGACTTAATGTCCAGTTCCTCGATTCAATCGATCACAACAACGACACCCACCCCGACCTTGTGCTCGTTACAGGCAGCGACACTGTGCCGACCATCGAAATCTACACCAACGACGGCCAAGCCAACATGACACTCGCCCACTCAATCCCGATACACCACTACAACGGCCTCAAACCATACTGGATCTCAACTTCAGACATCGACATCGACGGCTATGAAGATGTCATACTCATCATCCAAGACCAAAGAGATGAACACGAACTCGTCATCCTCTACGGCTCACCAACCGGCATCTCCACAACACCCATTTACCTCGCCGGAAAGGGGGCGGCGGAAATCATCTTCGAAGACCTCGATGGCAACGGCCTCCCAGACATGGTCACCTGCGCCTACGAGTGCCCAGGAAATTTCAAAAACTCGATCACAATCGCATACCAAACCGCTCCAAGAGTCTTCGCACCAATGATCGCACTCAACGACATCTACCTCTCAGGACTCGACTACTTCGATGTGAACAACGACGGCGTGAAAGACATCATCGCAACCGAATACTCAGGCTATAGACTCCCTGTATATCGCGGAATCCCTGTCCCCTGCCCCGCCGATCTCAACCTCGACAAAGTCATCGACTTCTTCGATATCACACTCTTCATCCAGATGTACACCAACCAACGACCACTCGCCGATCTCAATCACGACGGCATCTTGGACTTCTTCGACTTCTCGGTGCTCCTCGATACCTTCCGCAACGGGTGCCCATAAACTCGCGATTACTCTTGGCTTGTAGATCCACTGATGAGTCCAACAACCTCGCCTCCCCACAGAACCGTTTCATGTACGGACAGTGACCTTGGATGAAACCCTCATCATCCGCCAATCGACAACCTCCCCAAGAATCACCTCTTCACACCGCTTTTCACAACTATCTTACCAAACAACACTTGCTACTTTACCCAATATAGGTTCTAATAATCGCTCACCATCTCGCGGAGCCATTATGAACCATTTTCCAGCACATCTCCCCCTCCTCATCCTCGCAACTGCTGCGGCCCTCTCCAACGCCCAATCCTTCCCGATTGTGCCCTTGACAGACCCGGTCTACCCCACCAACGACCCCGCCTTCAAAGGGTTCATTTGGGAAAGCCCTCGCGACGGCACACTCCAACGCCTCGGAGATCTCAACAAAGACGGCTACGAAGACCTGCTCGTTGTATTCATCGGCGGCATGCTTCGTGAAACCATCGTCAACAAGGGTTTCTGGATTTTCCCCGGAAACCAACAAGGGCTTTTCGACCAACCCCAACCTTTGAACATCCAAATTCCGCTCAACAACCAAGCTTACGATGACATTTATGAAATCACAATTGATGATCACAACATGGATGGGAACAACGATATCATCATCGGTGAGCTTGCGAACGGTGCTGTCCCATTTATAAACACGGATGGAGTTTTTGTTGAAGGCACAAATATCCAATCCAATCTCGAATCCTCTCGAATCCTCTATATTGACACAGATCTTGACGGCGATAATGACCTTGTGCGCATTTCCATCGAAATTTACCCACATGACTTAGAAATCAGCATCAACGACGGCCACGGCAACTACTCCCTCACAGACACACTCCAGTCGAATCTCCAAAACTCAGAATATTACCAACAAAGCAGCTTTGCATTCTCCGACTTCGAACTCGACGGCGACCTCGACATCCTCATCTCAAACGGCGCAACCCAAGTCCTTATCGAAAACACACCGCAAGGCTACCTCGCCGCAGTGCCATGGGAAATCAACGCTTCAAATATTGTCACAGGCGGCTACATCAACACGCTCGCAGATGTCAACGCCGATGGACTCGCTGATCTCGTCGTGCCAGTGGATGATGGCCTCGGGTTCTTTCTCGCACCATTCACCAACGGCGAGACACGCGAAATCCCCTTCTTTCAACTCCCAGACTTTGAGAACGATCGATCGCGTGGCTTTTTCAGTATCGAAGACGAGCGCCTCCGCCCGCTCCACTCTCCCGGAGACCTCGACGGCGACGGCACCGACGACCTCATTCTCAGACCATTCGAAAATGTAGATACCGCCTGGCGAATCACCGATCCCCTCAACCACAACAGCCGATTCGGCATCTCCAACGATCTCCACATCCACGGCGATGGCAACTTCGGCTGGCAAGACCCTGAGCAAGACTATGATTTTAACTACCAAGAAGTCTACTTCGACATCAACAACGACGGCGCACTCGACCGTCTAATCCCAACCATCATCCGCGACTATGTCGATCTCCACCTCGACGACACAACCCAAGACCACCAAGGCGTCATGCTCTGGGCAACACTCGCCAACCCATTCATGCCCGACACCGTCATCAACGAACAAGACACGATAGAAACTACATCCACATTCCATTTGACCCACGCTGATCTCGATTACGATGGTGAACCTGAAATTGTCCTTACGGGAGAAACCTCAGCACGAACCGTCCGAAGAAACCTTGATGATCTCTGGGCGTACGATCGTTACCCTGGAAATACTAATTTTAGAGGCCCATATGCCGGCTTCCGCACAGTTGCTACCCAACTTGATACTGACAACAGAGTCGAGCTCATTTCTTTATCTACACAAAATGGAGCTGTTATTCCTTCATATTTTATCAATATCGAAATTCCTGACTTCGGCGAGTTCTACCTGCCAGACAATTACGAATATATAAACCCTTATTACGAACTGCTCTATAATCTTGACATAGATTTTGACTCTGACAGTTCGTCATTCGCTATTGGAGACCTCGACTCCGACGGCGATAATGATCTCGTTATCCGAGGCGATGTCTCGACCATTGACGGACCAAATGGAGAATCCGTCCTCGTCTGGCTCAACGACGGCGAAGCCAACTTCACGCTAGGACCGATTTCACTCGTTGAGTCATATATCAACAACAATGCTGTCCACATGATCGAACTCCTCGACCACGACCACGATGGAGACCTTGAACTCATCAGCATCGAAGGCCCCGCAGACTCATCCCCAACCATCGCCATCTACGAAAACGACGGCCAAGGCAACTTCACCCCCTCCATACAAATCCCCATCCATGCATACGCCGGTTTCCAGCTCAATCAGTACTGGATCGAAATCAACGACCTCGACCTTGACGGCTACGACGATATTCAAATACTCATGGAAGGAAGATCCTTCAAACAGAGCGAAGTCGTTGTCCTCTACGGCTCACCCACCGGCATCTCCACAGACCCCGTCTACCTCGCCGGGCGCGGTGCCGCAGAAGTCCACTGCGCCGATCTTGACGGCAACGGACTCCCCGATCTCTACACATGCAACTACCAAAGCACCGATACATTCAAGAACTCGATATCGATCATGTTCCAAACCGAACCCCGCGTATTCCTCCCCGCGATCTCCATCCACGACAACGATTTCGCCGCTGTCGATGCCCTCGATATGAACCGCGACGGCGGCATCGACCTCATCGCTGGTGGCACCGGCAACCAGAGCGAGCTCCGCGTCTTCTACTCTGTACCAGAGCCCTGCACCGCAGACCTCAACCTCGACAAGATCCTCGACTTCTTCGACATCACACTCTTCATACGTATGTACACCAACCAACGCCCACTCGCGGATCTCAACCGCGACGGCATCATCGACTTCTTCGATTTCTCCACCCTCTTAGACACCTTCCGCAACGGCTGCCCATAAGTCGCAAGCGTTTATTCGGGGTCGATATCTCTGCCGATGAGTTCGACGACCTCGCCGGCGATGTCGTTGGGCACGAGGAAGGTCAATGAGTAGTG
>CAJXXI010000097.1 GCA_913062615.1 uncultured bacterium
GGATACGCTCGCCAGGCGCCTGAAAATCTCTTGAACCGTAATGGCCGTTTTGAACTGCTGCAGACCATGGCCCCACATTATCCTGCCTGAAACAGTGCAACATAAATGGGAGCGGACCACCTGGAGTATCCAACTCAATACGGTAGCCGTATGCAACTGTTGGAATAGGGAGCACGATCATCGACGCTGCCCATACAAGAGCTCCAATTGCAACGACAACCCCAACAATTGTGATTTTGATTCCTTTACTCATACCCTACTCTACGGCCAAACCGCCCCGCAAGTTCCCCTCACCGCTTCCTTGCCATCATTACCCCTTCACGGATCGGCACGCAGCACGCATCAAAGTCCTCATCGTCAGCAACCAAACGATTGAACCGATCCACCCCGTCCCGGTTCGGGTGCGAGCCCGCGGGATTCACAACCGACCACTCCTCCGACCCAATCGCGTTGTCGGCGATGAGCAACCCGCCCGATCGCAGCAGCGACTTGGCGAACGGCAAATAATCTGGATACTCATACTTAATCGCATCGAGGAATACGACATCGACCGACCCCTCACCAAGCTCTTCAAGAAGCTTGGGAAGCGCGACCAATCCGACCTCGCGGACAATCCGCACCCGATCGCTCAGCCCGTCCTCATCGAACTCACGCTGCGAGACATCCGCGTGCAATGGTTCGGGCTCGATGGTGATGAGCATGCCGTCCTCGGGCAGCCCACGCGCCATCCATGTCCCCGAATACCCCGCCAGCGTCCCCACCTCGACGATGGTCTTCGCACCGACGGTCTTGACCATCATTTGCAAGAGCCGACCCACGCTCGGAGAAACAGCGATATCGGGCACACCAGCCTCGATCGCCCGTGGCATGAGCTGCTTTAAGTGCTCGTCCTCCTGCCCGAAGACTTCATCGAGATAGGTACAAGTTGAGTTCCAACGATCAGGTGTCATGTTCATAGACGACAATAGGACGACATAGTTCTACCATCATCCATGCCAAACACAAAAGAGCAAGCTACCGACCACTCCGCATTCGCCACCATCGAGGAAATCCTCGAGGATCTTCGCCATGGCAAGATGGTCATCCTCACCGATGACGAGGACCGCGAGAACGAGGGGGACTTTGTCCTCCCCGCCGAGTTCGTCACGCCCGAAGCCGTCGCGTTTATGCTCTCCGTCGCCCGCGGGTACATGTGCCTCTCGCTGACCGAGGCCGACTGCGATCGGCTCGAACTCACGCCTCAATCCATCATCAACACCTCCGTCCGCGCGACCCCCTTCACGGTGGCCATCGACGGACACCCAAAGCACGGGCTCACCACAGGAGTCTCCGCACAAGAACGCGCCAAAACAATCCAGCTCGCCATCGACCCAAACACCGACGCGTCCGACTTCGTCCGCCCCGGACACATCAACCCACTCCGCTCACGCGACGGCGGCGTGCTCGTCCGCATCGGACAGACTGAGGGCTCGCTCGACCTGTGCCGACTCGCAGGGCTCAACCCCGCAGCGATCATCATCGAGATCATGCGCGACGACGGCGAGATGGCACGCGTGCCCGATCTCGTCAAGCTCTGCAAAGAACACGACATCAAAATGTGCTCCGTGAAACAGATCATCGAGCATCGCTTATCACAATCATCGATCATCGAACGCATGGACCCGATCAGTGGCACAAAGATCCAAACGCCTCAGGGCGAGTTTAATCTCATCGCATTCAAATCACTCGTTGACCCAATGCCTCACCTCGCACTCACCGTCGGCGATGTCGGCAACCTCGACGAATACCACAACCCGATCGCCACCGAAGAACCAACCCTCGTCCGCGTCCACAAACGCGACCTGCTCGGCGACATCTTCCACGAACTGGGCACCTGCTCAACCGGCGGCTCGTCGGGAGACACGCTCATCGAGTCGATGAGAATGATCCAAGACGCCGGCCGCGGCGCGATCGTGTACCTCCGCCCCCACGGCATCGGCGACGCCCTCTCCCAAATGCTCTCGCGCCCCGTCGACCAAGACAACGCCGACAAACCCGTGCAGTCCGTGTCCCCCACCATGATCGAGTACGGCACAGGATCCCAAATCCTCCGCGCCCTGGGCATCTCCCACCTCAAGCTCATCACCAACTCCGACGCCGCCTACCCGCATCTTGAGTCGTTCGGCTTAACAATCTCCGAGCGAGTAAAAATCTAGGCTTCGGTCCAAACCCGATTACGGACACCCGGCGGCGAACGCACCCAGGAACGCCGAGACATCGAAGAAGTTGTACACGCCGTCGCCGGTGAAATCAGCGATTGGATCGCCGGTGCTAAACGCACCAAGGAACATTGAGACATCAAAGAAGTTGAGCACGCCATCATCATTGAGATCCGCCGGGCACGGAGCACACTCGCTCATATCAAGCATCATGAACATCCCAGGCGTCCGAATATATCCGATGTCATCCTGAATTGTCAGCGACATCATGTCGCTCTCTTTGTTGTACATCCCGGCAAAGACAGGCAGCATCGGATCGGTCACATCGTACATCGTGATGCCGCTGACAGGATCGGTTATAAACAGCGTTGAGCCGACCTTGTTGAGCTCGTAACTCGTATTGAATGCCTGATGAAGCCCGTTGGTATTCACAGAACTGATCAACGACGGATTCAAAGGCAAGCTGATATCCACAATATCCAAACGCCCTTGGTCAAAGCTCGAACCGCTCACAACATAAGCGATGCCGCCATCAATCAGCACATCCTGCGCTACTCGCCCGGTTGAATACGATCCAAATGGCAACGGCTGCGTTTGATCCGCAACCGACACGATCACCAAGTCATTCCCATCAATAATGTACGCCACCTTGCCAAAGGCTGTATCAGCAACCTCGACCCGCTTCACATTCGTGCCCGGCGCGATCGATGTCTGACCCACAAAGTGAGGCGACGACGAATCGGTCACATCGAAAATATGCAAGCCCGTTTCCCCATTGGCAACATACGCAAAGATCCCATCGCCGACATTGCCATCAACCCACACATCATGCGCAGTGCCCGGCGTCCCGTGCGATCCATTCACCACCAGATTCATCGGATTCCGAACATCGATAATCTGAAATCCCGCACCATCGGCGAGATACGCCGTGCCGCCGCTGACATAGACGCCGCCCGTATCCGTCCCAAGCCCAAAGGTATTGATCAAAATCGGCGAGCCGCTGCTCACATCAAACAAGTGCAAGCCATTGCGCGAAACATACGCGATGTCACCAACAACAACCGTGTGCTCTGGAAAATAAATATTCCCATCGCCCCACGCGAACAAATCCAAAAGAGACGACGACACCAGCCCGTCTAGCTCGCCCATATCCATCGCCAGCACACCAAACTCATTGGCGGCAACAAACAGATCCTGCCCGACGATATCGAGCCCGAGCGCGTCACTCGGAACACCAATCTTCCCAAGCCCCACCGGCGACGCCGGCACACGCACATCAATCACCTGCACGCCGCCCTCTTCATCAGCAACATACGCCGTCCCGCCGGACACTCGGACATCAACCGCGAGCCCACCCGTATTAAACACCCCGACAATTGCAGGGTCATTCCGGTCGGCGTTTAGATTGATGATCTGCAACCCCGATGACCAGTCTGCAACATACGCGACATCACCGACCACCTCAATACTCTGAGCAAAGCTCGGCGTATCGGTCGTCATACGAGGAGTGATCGCGTATCCAAAGAGCAAGCGATACATCTCAACACCTCCGCTCCCGCTGGCCACATACAAATAATCTAAGCTGCCAACAATATCAGTCGTCACATCGTTTGCAAAGCCGATCGTGGAATGCGAATCCTTAAACACTGGCGCAGATGGCAAACTCACATCGAGCACAATCACACCCTCAGAGCCTGCCGCGATCGTCAGGTAAGGCCCATCGCCAACGGCGCCGTGATACGACAACCCCATCGCCTGCCCCAATGTCGCGTACGAACCAATCTGTGTTGGAGATGCCGGATCGTTCACATCGATCACAACCATGCCGCTCAAGCCATCAGCAACATACAAAACCTTGCCGCTGGCAGGCGAGTCCTCAAACAGCACATCGCGGGCGAGCCCGGTATCAAGCGATCCCAATAATACCATCGCCGATGGATCACTCACATCGAAGATCTTCAACCCTTCGGTGCCGTCGGCAACATACGCGATGTCCCCAACAACCTGGATCCCATGCGCCTGCCCGAGCGTATCAATCGCCCCGTAGTACCCTTCGCTATTACACACCACGCCATCAGCGTGCACGCTTCCAGCCAGAACACCCAAACACACAACAACGCCGGCAACATTCATAAACATAATAAACCCTCTTCAGAAAAGATCGAATCACTCACTATCGAGTGGGCCAAGTGTATATGAAAAACAGCCAAATACATGCATATATCAGGGATATCAGCCATGTTTTGAGGAATGGCCAAGAATAAAACCTGTTATTTGTTTGGTTATTTTTCGGCGTTCCGATAATTCTACTCGACAAACGCTCTCAAACCTGAGATACTGTGTAGCAGCACACACACCTCTATAGGAGCACACCCATGAAAAACGCTACACGCACATCCATCCTCACATTCGCCGCCGGTGCCGCCTGCACTGCGTCAATCGCATTGCTCATCGCATCTGGGCCGGACCACAAGGATCATCAACACCCCGAACTCACCGACACCGTCACCCAGCCCGAGATGGACGCGATGATGGAGATGTCCGCCGACATGATGGCAGCGATGGCTCGGCTCGCCACACCAGACGAGCATCACGCCAAGCTCGGAAAAAACGTCGGCAACTGGATCGCCAAGACCAGCTTCGTCATGGACCCGGCCTCTCCGCCGACAGAAGGCGCGGGCACCATGAGCGTCAAGTGGGTCCTCGGTGGACGATACATCATGTCCGAGTTCAAGATGGACTTTATGGGACAACCATTCGAGGGCATCGGTTTCAACGGCTACGACATCGCCCACGAGCAATACATCTCCACATGGGCAGACACCATGTCCACCAAAATCACCATGATGACCGGATCAATGGACGACAACGGCACAACAACCCTCTTGGGCACCGCCACCACCCCCATGGGCGACAACCCAATGAAAATCGTCTCCACATGGACCGGCAACGACACCATGACCGACAAGTTCTACGACAAAATGCCCGACGGCTCATGGTACAGCTCAGGCTCAATCACCTACACCCGCGTCATCGATTAAATCCGCTATCGAAAGACATGACCTCAAAATCCAAACAACCCGCCTGAGCACCAGTGCGGGTTTTTTTGTACAATCAAAGTGAATGCCAATCACCGGATCACCCGGTAATAACACAGGTCCTGAAGCTGTCGATAGCCCAGCAGCAAATGTACGACCAATAGCATGACGGTGAAACCGTGGCTAATAATCGGACTGAACTTCAAATGCCGGAAGCAGTTCGAGAGTTTTTGCTTTAACCCGATTCGCGTGAATAATGACTGGAACAGAATCAATCCGGCGAAGGAGGTCAGACGATGATCCTCGAATCGGATATCTGGAATGCGATGGGTTTTGCGATTAAGCTGGCTTTGCGACACTTCATGCGAACGGTTTCCGTTGGCTAATTGAAAGGTCGTGGCAACCTCCAATTTTCCATTTCGGGGACCGTTTTTTATTGCCGAAAAATCTTCAAATCGTTTCTTGTTTTGGTGCCTGCTGGACTTCACCTTGAGTGAACTCCAGCAACAACAGGATTTTTGGCCTTAAAGCCCTATGGAATAAGGGTTTTCAGGTCATCCATCGCGATATTTATGCAACTGTCGGGTTGACTGTCCTGATCCGTGTTGAATATTATTGTCGACCATTCAAGATCTACGACGATATCGATATACGGGACACGATGGTACTCTTCTCTGCTATCGTTGTGAGGACAAAAAAACATGACTAATTCTAAGTCTACCCTCAAGAAGCTGCTGAATATGATAGGCCTTGAATTACGCCGGCGAAGACTTACAATATCTGACCTTCAATCCCTTCCAAGACTAGCAACAGCTGGTTCTACGATAGAGTTTATTGGAACACCGGGGGTTGGTAAAACTACGCTCTTTAATGCTTGCTGGCCCTCAATAAAAGATCGTTGGTATTTCCGCAACGACTTAAAGGGCCTAGGCCCTTCGTTGGTTCTCTCGGGTAGTATTGAACGCATTCATCGTGACATCTATGTTAAAAGAATAAATCTCTTGAACTCATCCGACCTGGATCCCTGGCAAAGCATAACGCATGCTCTTCAAGCGGCGACTGTAATTTACGAAAGCCTCATGACTTCATCGCAAGATTTTTCACGAGGGTTTGTATTTGAAGAAGGCTTGTTTAAGAATTTTCCAGAAGAAGTACTTAACCTATGTGACGTAGAGGCTGCACCTTTATGGGAAAATCGCGCATTTGTTTATTTGCGAGCACGAGATCCCGACATCGTACTAACTCGATTTCAACTTAGGTCTGACGAACGTAGAAATCGCAAGATATTTCAACATTGCCAGCCTGATTATGAAGTGCGTTCTCGTATCGACGCAGACATTAGGCTATTTGATCAAATGCTCGAAAAAGCCAAAGTGTTTGCTTGTCCGTTGATCGTTATCAATGCTGAAGATCGTCTTCAAGACGCTGTAAAGGATGTGCTGAAATTTGAAAGGTCGTTGAGCTTTTAGTGTTTTCGACTATAAATACTGACAATGATTTCCACCCTCTGAGCTTGAAGTATCTTTATATTTTCCGAATCCTTAAACACCTCAACCCAACCCATGCAGTGGCAAAAATCCTATGAATGATGGACGAAAAATACGACTTCGAACCACGATTGAAAAACGCTTGCCGCAGGCATTAGTGCCTTACGGACGGCGGGCAATGCGTCGCTGGGATCAAATTACAGGATACCCGTCTTCGGGCAGGCGTCCAGGCGTAGCTTTGATGCTGCACGTCGGGCGATGCGGCAGTACCGTCCTAGCAAACCTGCTCGATCAGAACCCGGAAATCTACTGGGATGCAAAACTTCACCGAAAAGCTCATAATTTGTATGGCGATGATATCAAGAGCCTCGACTATGCCATGTGGACCAAACGCCAGTTTTTGATTTCTGGCGATAAGTATTACGGGTTTGAATTCAAGATATTACAAGATCAATATCCCACTATTTTGGGGACGACCACAAACCAATTTCTGGAACAGTGCAAACAAATTGGAATTACACACTATATTTTACTCAAACGCCGAAACACACTTCGACACATCGTTTCAAATTATGCGAGTATAAATCGCAAAGAATGGCATATTTCAAATGCCGATAATGTGGAACTAAAGCGATTCACAATAGATATCAATAAAATCTCGACCGGTTCATCGCCTGGTCGATCGCTCATAGAATACCTCCAGGAGGTCGAGAACGCCCACGATGAGGTAAAAGAAATTTTAAATGACCAAAAGATTTTGGAAATCGAATACGAATCCGACATAGATGAAAATGGTCCTGAGTTCGCCTATGAAAAGGTATGTGAGTATTTGGGTATAGAACAGGCCGACGTGGAAGTTGAAAATATAAGGGCAAACCCGTTCCCAATGAGTGCGACGGTCCAGAACTATGACGAAATTATCGAGAAACTAAAGGGCACAAAATTTGAGTGGATGCTTGAGTGAGATTGTTGAAATCAGCTCCATGAACTGCTTCCAGTAAATGTTAATGCGTCGCCAGAAGTTCGTGAAGCTCGATGCGAGCAGGAAGTCCTGTGCTACGAGGCGATAGAGGAGTAGGTGAATCAACCCACGAAACATCCACCTGATTCCGGTCTGGTATGTTTGGAAACAGTCTTTCTCGTTGAGATTGGTCCGGTGGAAGGCTTGGTAATCAACCACCGGAAACAATGGAGCAACGACATTTGAAAGCATGAAAAAGTAAGACAGAGACCGTCTTCCAGCGTTCGAATCTTCTCCAGTAGAACGGGCTTCCAGCCCGTTTCTTGATATACACCACACCCCAAACCCGCCTGAGCACCAGTGCGGGTTTTTTTGTACACTATGTCTGAGTATTTGAATGACACCGATCAGGAGAACAACCATGCCACAGTTCATCTGCTTCCTCGAACCAACCCGCCCCGACATGCCCGATGACCCAACCCCCGAAGAATCCCAAGCGATCGCTGCCCACTTCGCCTACAACCAACGCCTGCTCGCAAGAGGTTCACTCGTCCTCGCCGGACGCACCCAAGAGCCCCCACACATCGGAATCATGATCTTCAACGCCCCCACCAAAGACGACGCCTTATCAATCGTCGCCCAAGACCCCGCCGTCACCGCCGGCGTGTTTAACTGCAAAGTGCAGGCGTATCAGATTGCACTTAGTTGCGAAACCTAATCAGATCCGCTCATACAAAGGCAACGACCCAACCAACGGGCGGCAGTAGTCCAGAAATTTCTGAGACACATTATTATGCCCCTCGATAAACTCCGCCGGCATGTGCTTGGTCTTGGCCGCCACATCGCTCAGCTCGATCCGGCGATATTCCGCAGCGTAGGGCTGCCCCTCGCCGATCGGGCTCGTCCGGATGATCGCCACCGACCCATCGAGATCGCCGCTCACCGCCAGGCGAGCCGCGTACCGACCCACCCCGCGTGCCTCGCGCTGATCAACATGCGATTGATCCGGGAAACACCGCTGCACATACCCAAAGGTATCAGCACGAACCCGGACCTGCTTGCCGCCCACAGGCGTGAGCTTCTCTTTGAGCAGATCCGAGAGCGCATCGCCGAGTGCGCCTGAACCCGAGAGCTGCACATTGCCGTGCGCATCGGTCTGCCCGTTCTTGATGAGCATCCCGCCGATCGAGTTGCCCTCTTTGTCGGAGATCCCCTCAGACACAGCGATATGGCACCGCCCATGACGATCAAAGATCGTCGCGACATCCTGCACGAATCGCTCGGTATCGAACGCGACCTCAGGCAGATAGATCAGCTGCGGGCCATCCGTCGAGCCGCCCTCTTGATCGCTCCGGTCATCACGCCGAGCCAATGCACTCGCCGCCGTCAAGAACCCCGCGTGGCGACCCATGATCACATTGATCTTGATCCCGGGCAACGAGATATTGTCCAAGAAGTCCGCCATACACGCCTTGGCGACGAACCTCGCCGCACTCGGGAACCCGGGCGTGTGGTCATTGACCATCAGATCATTATCCACCGTCTTGGGGATATGAAAACACCGAAGCTCATAGTTCGTCTCGTTGGCCATCTCGTTGACAATGCGACAGGTATCACTGCTGTCATTGCCACCGATATAGAAGAAGTACCGGATGTCATGCTCTTTGCACGCTTCCAAAACCCGCTCACAATACGCCGAGTCCGGCTTATCGCGCGTCGAACCCAACCCCGCGCTCGGTGTCTGCGCCAGAACCTGCAACCGATCATGCGGATAATCCGTCAGATCGTACAGATCGCCGTTCGTCAACCCCGTCACTCCATGGCGCATACCAAGAATCTTCTTGATGGGATTCCCCGGCGATCCCGCTCCTGCCTGCCGCAAGCCTTCAATCACACCAACGAGTGATTCATTAATCACCGCGGTCGGCCCACCAGATTGCCCAATTACCGCATTCCCAGCCACTAGATCAATCGACATCAAAGCACCTTTCGCAAATCCAACGCTCAATCCCCAATCATCCAACTCGATCCGGAATTGTGAGCCCGTATGAACAATGAGCGTAGGCGGATATTCACACTACTTCACCCCAAATCCTGCCACCAACCGCTCCGTTTTCGGTACCATGCTGCTCACAAGGAGACTCGATCTATGAATTATGCCCCCATTCTCGCAACCACCCTCGTCGCTACTGCACTCACAGCACTCGCACTCGCCAGCTCTCCCGACCCCCTTGCACCACGCCCCAATGGCATGCAATCCGCCACCCCTTCACGCCACATCCTCTTTGGTGGCACCATCCATATCTCTCCGAACAAAGCCTACAACGCAGATTCACACCCCGCGATCTTCATAGAGAACGGCCGAGTTACCGACATCTTCCCCGACACACGACGCATGGACCTCGACCTTGACGGCTACCAAGTCCACAACCTCTCCAACGACACCCACATCTACGCCGGGTTCATCGATCCATACATCGAAGTCAACGCACCGATGCCCCCATCCAACGCGACTGGCAATCACTGGTCATCAAAGATCACCCCCCAACGC
>CAJXXI010000098.1 GCA_913062615.1 uncultured bacterium
GACGCGGCGGGAAGCCACATTGGTGATCCGGGTCATGCCCATTGCTTTGTCGATGGCCGATCCGATGTCTCGTCCGGGGACGCTGTAGAGCTTTGCCCGGTGTTTGAGGTACCCTTTGACGCTCATTTCGGGGTAAATGGGAGCGCTTTCGGGGAGATATCCGATGAGGGATTGTGCTTGTCGGGCGTTTTTTTGGATGTCGTACCCAACGATGGAGATAGAACCTCTGTCTGGCGCGAGGAACCCGGTGATCATGCGTATGGTTGTGGACTTGCCAGCCCCGTTTGGTCCCAATAATCCGGCGATCTGCCCGGAGGGGAGTTCGAAGGAGACATTCTGGACAGCTTTGAGCGAGCCGAATGATTTTGAAATTTCTCTGACAAGAATCATGAGAGTTTCGCAGCCTTTGTCGGCAGTTAGCCGATATGTTCAAGATCGTGGTTTGAAGAAGGATATACATCAGGCGAACCTCCGGGGTTCACGTGCGAATAGAGAGCATAAGGATATACGCAACGGGCAGAGATATGTTGTCAAGTGCTGCCCAACTTTATCAAGAACCTGCCAGCTCTATAGGCAGATATCTGTTGATGGTCATGTTTACCTTGGTCATATGAAGAAATGGTCGAAACGCAACCCAAACTCGTTCTCATTGGCGGACATCACGCGATGGTCCAAGAGCTCAAAGAACTCGTGGGCGATCGGTTCGAGATCGTTGAGCAGCCCGATGAGACTGGTCTTGCAGCCGTACTCAAAGCCCTCGGCGAGGGCGTCTGCATCGTCGATCCCCATGGCGAGGTGTGCTGGAGCAATGATTACTTCAACGGGCTCGATCATACGACCCGCAATGAGGTGCATTCGTTGTGTGTTCAGGCGGCGGATTCGGTGTCGTCGTTGCACCATAATGCCCACGGCGCGTTGGTGACCAAGCACGAGGTGAACTCGGACAACGGGTTGCATGTGTACGACATCTATATCACGAGCATTGCCGAGCGCGATGATGACGGGATGCATGCGGGTCGGGTGGCGGCGATTGTCCGCGATGTGACGATGGCCAAGCACGCACAGAAGAAGATGAACGCGTTGGATCGGGCAGGGTTTGAACTCGTTCGGCTCGATGTCCAAGAGATCCGCGAGATGAACGCGATGGAGCGTTTGCAGCTGCTCGAAAAACGGATCGTTCGGTATTCGAGCGAGATCCTCAACTTTGATCACTTCGCGATTTTTCTGATCGATCAGAAAACAAACAAGCTGCAGATGGTGATGCAGTCTGGGTTGCCACCCGAGATTCAGGATATTGATTTGTATCTTGAAGCCGAGGGGTCGGGGATATCTGGGCATGTCGCGGCGACGGGCAAGAGCTATATCTGTCACGACGCGATGGCGGACGAACGATTCTTGCCCGGGCTCTCTGGGGCAAGGTCAAGCTTGACGGTGCCCTTGCGCGTGTCGGACCGGATCATCGGGATCATGGATATCGAATCGCAACAGCCCGGGGCGTTTGATGATCAGGACCGGATGTACGCTGAGATCTTTGGTCGGTATGTCGCGATGGCGCTGCATATGTTGCAGCTGTTGGTCAGCGAGCGGACCGAGACCAACATGGTTGTGTCTGATCGGATGACCGGCGAGATCAACGAGCCGTTGGATGACATTACGCATGAGATCGAATGGTTGGTCGAGCATGAGATCAATGCGGACCCTGAGACAAAGGCGCATATCAGGCGGATCATGGTTGATGTGGACGCGATCCGCAGCCGGGTCAAGTCGGTCGCGAGCGGCCCGCAGACATTGCTCGGGGTCGATAAAGCAATGCTCGAACGCGAGCAAGACCCCGCACTGATCGGCAAGCGGGTGCTGGTGGTTGACGACAACAAGAAGATCCGCAAGATCATCGGCGAAGTGCTGGCGCATCGTGGGTGTGATACGACGGTTGTATCTGATGGTGCCAAGGCGATCGGATTGCTCGAGACGATCGCGACGAACAACACCCAGCCGTTTGAACTGGTGATCTCAGATATCCAGATGCCTGATCGCAACGGGTACGAGGTGTTCAGCGCTGCCCGCAAGCATTGCCCTGGGGTGCCTGTGATTCTGATGACGGGCTTTGGGTATGACCCGCACCATTCGATTGTGCGTGCGTCGCAAGACGGGTTGCAGAGCGTGCTCTTTAAGCCCTTTGAGATTGAGTTGCTGATGGGGCAGGTACGCGAAGCGTTTGGGATCGACAAAGGCTAAGTCTGTGTAAAATAATAACTCTGGGCGCCCTTACTCGCCGTCTTCGGCGCAGTGAGGTCTTTCCCTATGTGTATCGATCAAGACCCGGCTGCGCTTAAGAAAGCGAGTCGGGGCACCCAGATATGGATCATGAGTAGTGAAAGGCATATTTATGCGCGGGTGGCGATCAACACACGATCGAGGCCGTCGGAGTCTTTGGCGATGCGGGCGTTTTCTAAGAGCTCATGATCGTTGGCGAGCTGCAGGCATTGGTTCGCGTTGCATGACGCGATCTCGATGAGGAGCATGCCGCCCTTGGTGAGCAGGCGTGGTCCGTCTTCGATGAGCTTGGCGACGAACTCCATGCCGTGGTCTTTGGCGCGCAGCGCGAGGGTGGGCTCGTGGTCTTTGACATTGGGCTCGATCGCGTCCCACTCGTGGTCGGGGATGTAGGGCGGGTTGGAGCAGAGGTAGTGCAGCGATGCGTCGTTGCCCGCGACCTGGTGGGCGAAGATTGGTTCGAGGAGATCGCCAGCGATGAGCTCTACGCGGTCATCGAGGGCGTGTTTGGTGATGTTGAGCTGGGCGACTTCGAGTGCGCCCTCGGAGATGTCCGTGGCGATCACGCGGGCTCCTGGGAGGCTCTTGGCGAGGGCGAGGGCGATGCAGCCCGACCCGGTGCAGATGTCTGCGATCATGATCCCGGTGCCCGCGTCGGACTCTCGCAGGGCGTTGTCGTCGGGGTTGTTGCGGGCGTGCTGGAGGACCTCTTCGATGATGGTGAGTGTGGAGGGGCGTGGGATGAGCACGCGTGGGTCGACCTTGAAGTGCATGGTGTAGAAGACTTCTTCGCCGACGAGGTACTGGATGGGTTCATGGGCGAGTGCGCGTTTGACCATATCGCGGAGGGTGTCGCGTTCGATGGGCGTCGCCGGGCGGTCGGTCTCCATGTAGAGGCGCAGGCGATCGCACCCGATGACATGGGCGAGGAGCATCTCGGACATTCGGCGTGGGGAGTCGAGATCAGCAGCTTCGAACGCTTTGCTCATCCACGCGAGCAAGTCGCGGGTGGTCCATGTTTTGGTGGGCGGAGGCATGGGGGAGTGTATGCACCCGTGCGCACAAATGGGGTGATGAAGGAAGGAGTGGAACCTTGAGACAGGGATCCACTCCTTCAATCATTGAATGTAGAAAGGTAGAAGAACAGTTGTCGTTCAATCATTATCCCGCCAGCGAGCAAGAGGCCCAAGAGAAGAAATAGCAGGTGCGCAGTTTACATCATCCATGCGGGATTTTTATCGATTCCTAGTTTTTAAGTTTCGATTGTATCTCTTCGATACCATTCGGTTGAATGGAGACTGGTATTTTACGAACGGTTTCACGCAAGGTGACTGCGTTGCTTGTTTGTAAAAAGCTCATGTTCTAGCCTCAAAGATGAGTTCACGATCGTGACTCCCGAGCTTCTTGCTCGTCTTTCGGCGGAATATCTTTCCAAGTTCCCGATACTTTCTTGTGCAACAGGCCGCATTTTCCACAGACAAACTCATTTGCTTCGCTGGCGGGGTAAGCCATATAGGCACATTTGTGGCATGGGTATGTTTCCATATAAAAAGTATACACGAAATAAATGCATGTATGTGACCAAACATACATTTTCTCAACCTTTCCCCCCCGGCATCCTGCCCGCCAGATCCGTGTGTGCCAAAGTGGTCGGCAAGGGGGCGTCGCTGGTGGGGCAGCTTACTTGCCTCCGAACCAATCGCTCGACACATGGGCATCGACAATCAAAGGCACCTTCAAATCCATCGCGGCTTCCATGCGTTCGACGATGAGGCCCTTGGCGTCTTGGGCGAGCGCATCAGGGGTTTCGAAGACGAGCTCGTCGTGGATCTGCAGGAGCATCTTGGTGTTGTGCAAGGGCGAGCTGCTGTCGGCGGTCTCGATGCGATGGTGGATGTCGATCATCGCGATTTTGATCAGGTCGGCAGCCGATCCCTGGACAACGGAGTTGATCGCCATGCGTTCGGCGAGGGCCTTGCGTTGGGGGTTGCGGTCGTCGATGTCGTTGATTGGTCGGCGTCGTCCGAGCATGGTTTCGACATAGCCATGGGATCGGGCGAAGGTGACACACTCATCGAGGAAGGTGGTGATGTTGGTGAACTTGGCTTTGTAGTCTTCGATGATTTTGGAGGCTTCGCTGTTGGAGACATTGAGGCGACGGGCGAGTCCCCAGGGGGTGACGCCGTAGACGATACCGAAGTTGACCATCTTGGCGCCTGAGCGTTGTTCCTTGGTGACATCAGCGAGTGGGATGTTGTTGATCTGCGACGCGACCGCTTTGTGGATGTCTTCGCCCGCCAAGAACGCAGCGATGAGCGCCGGGTCGTCAGACAGGTGCGCGAGGATGCGGAGTTCGATCTGGGAATAGTCCGCGGAGATGAGCTGGTGATCAGCGGGGGCGATGAACGCCTTGCGGATCTCGCGTCCGATCTCGGAGCGGATTGGGATGTTCTGGAGGTTCGGATCTGACGAGCTCAGACGACCCGTCGCGGCGACGGTTTGGTTAAAACTCGCATGAATACGCTTTGTTTGGGGGTGTATATCGTCAGCGAGGGCTTTGAGGTAGGTCGAGACGAGCTTGGAGAGCTGGCGGTATTCGAGGATGAGCGTGGGGATGGTGGTGGTGACTTCTGGATCGAGGGCGAGCTTTTCGAGCACCTCGGCGTTGGTCGAGAACCCTGTTTTGGTTTTCTTGATCGGTTTGATGCCGAGCCCCTCGACATCGTCGTCGGGCTTGTTGAAGAGGGCAGCGCTGAGCTGCTTGGGGGAGTTGAGATCGAAGGTGCGGGCGATGGTGGACTGTGCTTCTTCGTTGATGGTGGTGACGAGTTCATCGATTCGTTTCTGGAGACGGATCTCTTGGTTGTTGAGTTCGGATTTGGAGACGAGCACGCCGTTGTATTCGAGGGTTGCGAGCACATCGACCAATGGCATCTCGACCTCGCGATAGAGTTTTTCGAGCGATGATTCTTGATGGATCATCGGCGAGAGCTTCTCGTTGAGCTGGAGCGTTACATCCGCATCTTCGGCAGCATACGGCGAGGCGAGTTCGAGGGGGACCTCGTCGAAACGTTTTTGGTTCTTACCCGTTCCAATCAAATCTTTGATCGAGAGGTTGGTGCGTTCGAGGAACGCGAGGGCGAGGTTGTCCATCGAGTGCGATGAGCGCGACGAGTCGAGGACATACGACGCGATCATGGTGTCGCCTGCGGCTGAGCCTTCATTCATAGGCACAAACCCACGCAGGGTGATTCCTGCGTTCTTGAAGATCAGCAGGTCGTACTTGATGTTCTGCCCGACCTTGGCGATGGATTCGTCTTCGAGGATCGGGCGGAGGGCATCGACGACGGTCTGGGTGTCAAGGTGTTTCGTGGGATCGGGTGAGCGGGTGGGGATGTAGTAGCCGGTCCCTGACTTGATCGAGACGGAGACCCCGACGAGCTGGGCCCACATCGGGCGGATGTGTGTGGTCTCGGTGTCGACCGCGATGATCTTCGCGCCCTTGAGCTCTTTGACGAGCGTATCGAGCGCGGGCTTGGTTGTGATGGTGGTGTAGTTTCCATCGACTTCGACTGTTGATGTTGATGATTCGGTCTCGGGTTGGTTGAAGAGTCCGAAGGGCTCGGGTGCTTTCTTCTTGGCGACTGGTTTGGTTTCAGTGGGTTGGTCGCCGGTGATCATGCGTTTGATGTCGTCCTGGTAGCGGTTGAACCCGAACTCCTTGCACCAGTCGATGAGTTTGGGGAGATCAAAGCTGTCGGCCTTGCATTTGTCGAGATCGAGCGTGATGGGGACATCGTGGCGGAGGGTGACGAGTTCCTTGGAGAGCGGCAACGAGTCAACGCTGGCGAGGATGTTTTCGCATCGCTTGCCCTTGATTTGTCCTTGCTTGGCAGCTTCAAACACGCCGGCGATGGTGTCGAACTCGGCGAGGAGTTTGGCAGCGGTTTTGATCCCGATGCCGGGGACTCCAGGGATGTTGTCGGCGGTATCGCCCATGAGTGTGAGCAGGTCGATCATCTGATCCGGGCGGATGCCCAGGTCCTCCATCAGGTCGGCTTCGGTGATCAGCTCGTCCTTGTGCACATCGTACATCTCGGTTGGGGGTGTGCCTTCGCCTAAGAGCTGCTTGAGGTCCTTGTCCTTGGAGATAATCCGCACGCGGATGTCGGGGTGCTTGGTGGGGAAATCCGTCGCGATCGTCGCGAGCACATCGTCGGCTTCGAACCCTTCGCACCCGATCACGGGGACCCCGATCGCTTCGAGCATTTCGATGGCGCGGTTGACCTGGGGGAAAAGGTCCTCGGGGGGCGCGTCGCGGTTGGCTTTGTATTCTGGGTAGAGCTGGGTGCGGAAGGTGCCTTTGTCGCCGCCGACATCGAGCGTGACGGCGATGTAGGTTGCTCGCCCGTCGTCGAGCATGTGCATGCCATCGTTTTTGAGGAGTTTGAGGAGCATGCCGATGAACCCGAAGTTCATGTTTGTTGGTTCGCCGGTGACTGGCGAGGACATGGGTGTTCTGATGGCGTGGTATGCTCTGAAGAACTGTGCGTAGCCGTCGATGAGGTAGAGGGTTTTCATTGTCAGATTGTAGGGCAAGCGATGGCATCGCTGTGTTGAAGATAATGAAGTGAATGGAAGCTGGGTTTGCCAAATTTGCTTTTGACAAGAAGTCTTGTTAGACTACTGTTGGGATTAAAAAAAGGGGCCGTATGGTGACAGAAACAATTGTCTTGATGTCCGTGCTATTATTTGTTTGGTTGTTGGACATTGTGTATGAATCTATCTGGGTACCGATTGTCAGCTATGTCGCTACAGGCCTTTGGCTTGCAAATATGCTCGAGCTGAGTTTTCAGACCATAGTGTTGTGGTTGCCATTTCTACTGCTTTTTGCTGTACTATTGCAATATTTTCTATGGCGAAAATGGATGCTTGCCTTGATGATTGAACGATTTGTTCCCACTAAATATGCTGTGTCTCATTCAAGATTGATTGGCTTGGTGGCAAAGACCGTTGTAGTTGATGGCCGCTTGTTTGTGTCAGTCCATGACGAATTGTGGCCATGCTCTCAAGAGATAGATACTGGAATATCCGTTCGTATTGAACGGGTTTGTCATGGAGTTTTAGAAGTACAACCACTCGAGGAGATATCCTGATGCCATTGCTATTTACAGTACCCCAGTCTCATTGCGTAGTCATCGAACGATTCGGTAAGTTTAGTCGTGTTATGAAACAGGGTTTGCATTTTACAATACCCATCATCGACACTATTCGTCATGTGCCAGAATGGGGTGCTGTTGCCAACAAGAATCACAGACTCATCGAACTCACTGAGCAGCAAACGGATACTCCGGCTAGGCAGTGTCATACAAAGGACAATGTCTCGATCATGGCTAATGCCTCTGTATATTGGAGAATTGTTGATCCGGTTCGGGCACTCTATGAAGTCGATGTTCTGCCTCGATCAATATCGGATATTGCGCTGAATGCATTGCGGTCAAATGTAGGAGCAATGGAACTAGATAGTTTGCTTGGGGAGCGTCAGCGACTCAACGAAATGATTTCAGCTCAGTTATCCGGGACCGCTGAGAAATGGGGTGTGCAGTTTACCCGGGTAGAGATTCAAGAGATCAAGACATCAGATGCTACGACCAGTGCCATGGGGCAGCAGATGGAAGCCGAAAGGAAACGGCGGGCGATAGGATCTGAGGCCGAGGGGGAGGCTGCAAAACGAGTAAAAGTTGCAGAGGCAGAGCGTTCGGCTACTCTTCTTCGAGCTGATGGTGAGGCAAAGGCATTGGAGGCAATGGCTGATGCAGAATTAAAGTATCTTCAGCAGTTAAGTGAAGTGCTTGATCGTGATACAGCGGGAAAAATATTGCTGGCACAAAAAACACTTGAATCGATTGAGAAAATCACATCTAACCCTGCCCACAAAGTGTTTTTGCCGAACGATCTTCGTCCGATGTTAATGCTGAACGAAGAGCAAAATCGCACAGATTCAAAGTCTGTGAAGTAGGCTGAAGGGAAGTGAGTTGATCACTTTTTCAAGTGGCTCAGGTCTTTGCCGGGCCAGCTGAAGGCTTCTTTGCCGGTGGTGGTTTCGTGGAGGATGGTGACTCTTCGAGAGTACGCCTGCGATTGCTTGATGCCTCGGCGGGCCATGACGGTCATCGAGACATCGACGAACTTGCCCAGGCGGAAGTTCTTGATGCCTGCGTCGGTGTGCCAGGAGAAGGCGTCGGTGGTGCCTGTCAGTGGGGTGCTTGCGGCGAACATGGTGCCGGTGTGGACAACGCAGCCGGTCATGATGCGTGTGGCGATCGCGGTTTTGACATGATCGCCCATGGTGACTCCCAGGAATGTCTCACCGGTTTTTTCGTTGCTTGATTTGGCGGCGGCGCGTGCGTTGATTTGGCCGTAGGTGTTGAGCAGGTTGGAGTTGGTGGTGTCGGCGCCCAGATTGGACCATTCCCCGATCCAGGAATCGCCCAGGTGCCCGGCGTGTCCTTTGTTGGAGTAGCCCTGGAATATTGACCCGCCGACTTCGCCGGCCACCTTGCAGACCGGTCCGATCGCGGTGTTGGGTTTGATGTTGGCGTGTTCGAGCACGGTCGAGCCCGGGCCGATGTAAGCCGGTCCCGTGATGATCGCGCCGGGGTGGATCGTCGCGTTTTCTTCGATGACGATTGGGCCTGTGGTGGAGTTGAGGATCACCCCGGGCATGACGAGCGCGTCGGGCGAGATGGCGATGCCCTGGGAGCCAATAAGCGTGACCGCTGGTGGGGGGGCATCGACTTTTTTCATGGTCTGGGCGATGACCTGCAGGTCGAACTCGAGCGATGCGTCGCGGAAGTATTTCCAGTCCCAAGGCCGGCGCATCAGGTGCTTGCCCGCGATGGCGACGGGCTGCATCTCGGGCTGATTGCCCATGAGCATGTTGCGGACACCCGTCGCGGTCAATCGGACCGCGATCATGTCGCCGGTCTCTTCTTCGATCAAGACCTGCCCGAGGGTGATCTCCATGATCGCGCGGACGGGCAACGGGCATCGGGCGTTGATGAGCAAGATCTCGTCGTCGCCCTCTTCGGGTGGGGTGTTGACGGGGATCCCCGAGAGCTCCGCGGTAAGCTCTGCGATATGCTGAGGCACCACAACCCCGACGGGTTCGAGATCAAACGCCCGGGTGAGACGCTGGGAGATCGTCAGCGCGCCCGTGCGGATGGCGAAAGTGGGGCGGAGATCATTGAGCGGCGAAAGCATGCCCTTGGCGTCGTCGAAAAGGATTGCTTTGGTCTTGGTATTGGGATCAGTGGTCATATGGACACAGTGTAGGGTGGATATCCAAATGAAGGAAGGAGTGGAACCCACCCATCAGGGTCCACTCCTTCCTTCATTAGTGTGGGATGTTCAATCCGGGGTGCCCTGCTTGATCCGATTGGCAAAGTAGGGCACCCGTTGGGTGGTCGAGCCAAGTCGCCCCGAAGAATCTCCTCACCGGGCCGCTTTTGCGCCCTGGGCATTCCACATCCACAAAACACCCCCATCCCCAAGCATCAGCCCCACATTTGTAGTATCCTCAGGCTATCCTCTCGGGACACACCGCCGCGTCATCCACGCCCTGGTGTGTACGAAAGACCGGTTATTGACTTATCAATCGCCAATCACGCACCAAAGGAGACCGTGCAAAAGTGTGGTATGAACGCCTATTAGGACCATTCGGTGTCGATATGGGGATTGACCTTGGAACTTGCAACACCCTCGTTGCGGTTCGTGGACAGGGTATCGTCCTCAATGAACCTTCCGTGGTTGCGGTGCGCAAAGGCACCAACCAAGTCCTCAAGAACGGACAGGCTGTCGGGTGGGTCGCCAAAGAAATGCTCGGCAAGACCCCCGGGTCCATCACCGCCATCCGTCCGCTCAAGGACGGCGTGATCTCCGACTTCGAG
>CAJXXI010000099.1 GCA_913062615.1 uncultured bacterium
CAATGTGCTCAAGACGCGCCCGCCTGGCAATGCCACGCCTACCGGGCGTGAAGCGGCATTGTGCAGCCCGTATTTGATGGAGCAGATCAGGATCGTCTCGCCCAAGGCGATTGTGACACTTGGGCTGCCCGCGTCACAGCTGCTTTTGGAGTCGACGAGCCCGATGCGTTCGATGCGTGGGCATTGGCACGCGTTGCCCGAGGCATTGAAGGCTGCTGTGATCCCTCAAGTGCAGGTGATGCCGACTTTTCACCCCGCGTATTTGTTGCGGTCCTATACCGAGGACAATCGGCGTAAGGTTTGGTCTGATCTGACACAGGTGATCGATAAACTGGGCGAATCGTCATAGAACCCGGTTGTCTCAGTTTTCTTTGGTAAAAGTGCATCTTGGTGCGAGAGTTCGGGTAAAAAAAGTTCGAGAATCCCAATACCTAATGGAACCGCCCGACGGCATGTGCGAATAGAGTGAAGATGACAACAGGCATTGGCTATTCTCGCCGATGTGTAAGATGAAAGCAGACAACCGAGGTTTCACAAAAGCGTTCCGATAACGGATCGTGTGTGTATGTCTCGACTGCGACCAACCCAGACCCCCACGAGACTCGGCGCTTGGCTTTACGGCTAGGTGCCGGGTTTTTTTAATGAAAATATGAGATGGGAATAGAAGAGGGTAAAAAAAGACCCCCTCCGTCACGTTTGGTGTGCCACCGCCGTCGCAGGAGCGGGGAAGGTGTAAGAGGGGATGCTTGGGTTTGATGCGGTGTATTGAGTGGTGGGTGGGTTATGGGCCGGTGTTGCCTGGGAGCTTGGGCATGTCCTGCATCGCGTCTTGGGCAGCTTCTTGGGCGGCGTCTTTGAGGTCATCTATTTTGTTCGAGAAATCAATGACGGTGCTCGCATCGATCTGTTCGATCTGGGTCACTTCCCATGCAGGGATGTTGTCGGTCCAGATGACCTCGAAGGTGAATCGGATGTTATCGCCGATGCTGAGTCCTTCGGTGCTGACTCCGTCGGCGAGGGGGAATGGCATCTTCATGGACGCCATACCTGCGATACCTTTGGAGTTGGTATTGATTGAGCCGTCGGCGGATTTGAAGGTGGGGATGTGCTGGTGACGGATTCTGAGTTCGGTGGACGCGTCGCCCTCAATTGGGAGCATGGTGATTGCGCCGAGAACACCCGGGTAGATATCGGGTGTTGATGCTGAGGCTGAGTCAGAATCTGTACTGCTCGCGTCGGCGTCATGGCTGTGATCGCCGTGGTCATGGTCGGCGTGTGAATCCGTTGCGGTGGGGTCGGTGTCCGAGCACCCGGAGAGCGTGGTGAAGGTGGCGAGTGAAAGCCCGGCGAGTGCGAGCAGGCGTAGTGGGGTGGTGATGTTCATGGCGGAGTCCTTGCAGGGTGTTTCGTTCGTGGAGTTGATCGTATGAATGTGAATGATACGCACAAGCGGGTATGTTCAGTTCTGTGCGCGCAAAAGAAAACCTGATGACTGCTCATCAGGTCTGTGATTTGTATGAGTCAGTGCAGAGGGTTTAGCTCTTTTCGAATGAGAGGTACTTCTCAACCGAAGAGATGTCTGGTGTGATGTCGTGGGTGAAACGCATCGACCATGTGTTGCCCTGCTCGCACATCGCGATGCGTGCAGCCTTCTCGCGTGAGTACCAGAGGCGTCCGCCTCGGATGTATGCGTGCATGCGTTGGCGACGCATGCGCTGGGCGCGTGCGAGGCTTCGCTTGATGTCCGGATCGCGACGCATCATGCGTTCGATCGTGTCACATGCTGCTTTGTTTTGTGGCACTTTGTTGATGGTGCACTTGATGGTGTCGCCTGCGTTGAGTGTGTCGATCATGACCCGGTCCTTTGTCTATAGCTTTTTACTGCGACCACGCCTTATCGAATCAGGCTGATCGGGACGACAAGTTTAGCACCTCCAACCATTTCGTCCAGTGAAGTACCTACACTATTGGCTCGCAAGTTCAATTCCATGCACAGTTTCCGCTCAGGAGCAGCGATGACCGATAACCAATCTGACAATCAACCACCCGCACAAACCCCGCCCGAGTTCGATCCAAATGCCGGGCACCAGAATACGCCCAAGCTCCGCAGGGTGCGCGGCGTGCCCGTGCCCGTAAACGCGGCTGACGGGCAAAAAGGGACGATGTTGGGCATCGCAGATGCTCAGCAGATCTCGCAAAGGATGGTTGTGACGCACCCTGGATTCCAGGCGGTCTTGCCCATGATGGACGGGACACGCGATTTGGACCAGATTGTTTCCGAAGCTGGCAAGGGGCTTGAGCGCCCAATGCTCGAGCAGTTGATTGCTCAGCTCGACGATGCCGGGCTTTTGTTCGGGCCTACTTTTGATGCAATGGTCCAAAAAATGCAGGCTGCATTCGATGATTCCGACATCTTGCCTCCCGGTTCGACGGCTCAGCTCGCCGACATGCTTGTCATGAAGGAGATCGGTGAGGACGCGAGTGAAGAGCAGAAGATCGAGATGGGCGGGGCAGAGCTCGCCAAGCAGCTTGATATTTGGATCGACGAATCGCTCAAAAGCGCGACGAGCACGAGCTTTGACACGCTCCCGGCAGCCGTGATCGCGCCGCATATTGACTATATAAGAGGATGGATGAACTATGGGCATACCTATGGGCGGATGCGTGTGGTGGATCGTCCGGATCGGGTGATTATCCTGGGCACGAACCACTTTGGTCAATCGACCGGCGTGTGTGGGTGCAATAAAGGGTACGAATCGCCGATCGGTACTTGCCAACTCGATACCGAGTTGCTTGACGCCCTTAAGGGCGAGCTCGGGGCTGAGCACGCTGAGAAAATGCTCGAAAACCGGTATGACCATGAGAATGAGCACTCGATCGAGCTGCACATCCCTTGGATTCAGCATGTGTTCGGGGCCGACGAATCGGGGGACTATCCCAAAGTCTTCGGGGCGTTGATCCATGACCCAACCGTAAACAACGGCGAGAGTTATGACGAAAACGGGCTCGGACTCGATCCGTTCGTGACGGCACTCAAGGCGGCAATCGCCAAGATGCCCGGAACGACCCTGGTGGTGAGTTCGGCGGATTTGAGCCATGTTGGGCCTGCGTTTGGTGATCAGCAATCGCTCGCGGGTGATTCTGACGAGGCCAAGGCCTTCCGGACACAGGTCGCGACGCACGATCAGGAAATGCTCAAGATGATTGTTGACAACAAGATGGACGATCTGATCGGTTCGATGGCGTGGCAGCAGAACCCGACGCGGTGGTGCTCGATCGGTAATATCGCAGCGACGCTTCGGGTGATCGAGCCTGCGAAGATCGACTTGCTCAACTATGCTGCCGCGATGGACCCGCAGGGGACAACATTCGTGTCGTCGGCATCGCTCGCGCTGTATCGCTGAATGCGGCGTTCTTGTTGAACCGGTTGTGTCACAGGTGTGTCACAACCGGGCTCTTGACTGGAACAGGGCGCTCAAAGTATCGTATTGTTCGTGTGCAGAGATGGTATTGTTTGAATACCATAGCGTTCCCTCCAAATGCCCAGATGTTGGATCTGGCGGGCGGGATACATAAGGCTTGGAGATTTTCATGGCTTCGTCAAATATATGCTGGGGCATCGAGATGGGCTTTGGTGCGATTAAAGCACTCAAGCTCGAACAAGATGGCGCAGGTTTTAAGGTGCTCGACTTTGCGGTGATCAATCACCCCAAGGTTCTTTCGACTCCTGAGTTGGACCAGACCGACGCGATGCGCGTTGCGCTGGGGACATTGGTGAATCAGCATGATCTGAGCAATGCTCGGATCGCGGTTTCGTTGCCCGGGCATCAGAGCTTTGCACGGTTTGCCAAGTTGCCACCGGTTGAGCCTAAGAAGGTGCCTGACATTGTCAAGTTTGAAGCGGTCCAGCAGATCCCATTCCCTCTTGAAGAGGTTGAGTGGGACTATCAGACCTTTGTATCGCCTGATACCCCGGATATCGAGGTTGGTATCTTTGCGGTGACGCGTCCGAGGATTATGGATCAGCTTTCGATGCTCAACGATGTTGGGCTGACACCTGATCTGGTGACGCTCTCGCCGATCGCGGCGTACAACGCGTTGGCGGTTGACCTTGGGTTTACCAACGATACACCGGGCACGATTATTTTGGATATCGGTACTGTTGCAACGGACATGATTATCGCTGAGGCGGGTCGTGTCTGGGTGCGTACCTTCCCGATCGGTGGGCATCAGTTCACCGAGGCGTTGGTCAGTGCGTTCAAGCTGAGCTATTCGAAGGCTGAGAAGCTCAAGCGTGAAGCCGAGCAGAGCAAGCATGCCCGCCATGTATTCCAGGCGATGCGTCCTGTGTTCTCTGATATTGTTCAGGAAATCCAGCGATCAATCGGGTTCTATAACTCGGTGCATCCGGATTCGGATCTCAAGCGATTGGTCGGGCTTGGTTCGACCTTCCGTTTGCCTGGGTTGCGTAAGTACCTCAAGCAGCAGTTGCAGCTCGATGTGTATCGCTTAGAGCAGTTCAAGAAGATTTCGGTCGATGACCCACGCGCTGGCGAGTTCCAGGCGGCGAGTTTTAACTTGGCAACAGCGTATGGGTGTGTGCTTCAGTCGTTCGAGCATGCGCCGATGCGTGCGAACCTGATGCCGGTGCCTGTGATCAAGAAGGCGATGTGGAAGAAGAAGGTGCCGTATTTTACTGCGGCTGCCGGTTTAGCTGCCGCGACAGCGGGGGCGATGTTTATTCGTCCGTTGATGGATTCGACGGCGTTTTCTGGGGCGACCAAGCCTCAGGTGCTCAAGCAGGTTGCGCTCGAAGCGGGACGTTTGGCGACGGATGCGGAAGACGCGGGTGTGACGGATAGTGCATCAGCGGATTTGCGTGGTTCGGAGATTGTTGATTTGCTCAACAGCCGGGCGTTGTACGCACAGATTCTTGAGGATACATCTCGATTGATCACGATGGTCAACGAGAGCGCACAAGCAGCAGCGGAGACGGATATCCGGTTGGCCGAGGCGATTCTTGATAAAGAAGTATTCAAGATGCTGAGCCTGACGACAGATTATCAGGCGAGCGGCGAGATTGACACCAGTGCCGCGAGCGGCTTTGGTGGCGGGCGAGGGCGTTCGGGTGGGGCACAGAAGCCAGGCACAGCGATTGATCCTGTGCTTTCTTCGATCTCGGCCAAGCGCCATATTGTGGTGCAGGCGCAGTACGAGATTCCGTTGGCCGATGTCGGGGTGTTTATGCTCGATCATGTCGATCCGATCTTGCGAGATCAGCTCGATCGCGACGAGACGCCCTACACGATTGTGGTGACGAAGAAAGAGCCTTGGACGACTATTGGCACACGCAGTGCAAATACCGGCGGGGGCGCACGCCCAAGTACGGGCAGGCAGTTGGGGAATCTCGCACCGTCGGGGCGTACAACGACGCGGGCGGTCACTCCGGGTGGTACGGGCACGGGGAGCTTGTCTTCGTTGGCACCGATCACACGCCCTGATGTCGATGACGGCACACTCGGTGCGACAACGACGGTGACGCTGACTTGGTATGCGGTGCTCGATCCGATGGACGGCATAGAGAATAATGGAGACGAGCCATGAGTAAGATCATTGACTTTATCAAAGCAAACCTGATCGTCGTTGTTTCGGCTGTGATGATCTTGGTGTTTATCCCGACCGGGTATTTCTTTGCCAACGGGTGGAACAACAAGGTGCACGATGCGGCAAATGCGGCGTACACCAAAGAGAAGCGTGCGCTGACCAGCAAAGGGTCAATCACCTATTCATTGCTCGCGGTGCTCGAGGGGGAAGAGGACTTATCCGAGTCTCGCGCACCAAACACCGCTGTGACACGGTTCTATCAGGCTCGCAAAGCTGAGCGAGAAGAACAAGTGCAAGAGGTTGTTGAGCGTGGGACAGCGTTTAACCAGGGCGATCACATCGAGCTCGTCGTGGGGATATTGCCCAAGGCGCAGGACGACCGGACCCAGAAGCGGCTCGGGCGTGAGATGGCCGAGGCGATCGCGGGGACTGAAGCGAATCCATCGGTGTATCAACGCAAGCTCCAAAGGCTTAATGCGGGCTCGCCGCCCAAAGCCGACACGCTCGCTGCGACACTTTCTGATGTGAAGAACGAACAGCAGAAGATATTTGAGAACTCGAATGCCGACGGCAAAATGACGGCGGCGCAGACCGAGTTGCTCGAAGACAAGCTCATTTCCCATCGGCTCGGCGAATACATCGGGCGTTCGAAGGCGTTGACTTTTTATTGCTCGACCGACGCGTTTGTCAATGGCGACGCGAAGCCGATGACGACCGGGCGGAGTTCGTTTGGGGCTGTATCGAAGGATGGTTTCTCGGTGATCCCATCAGAGGTGCCCCCATTGAGCACGATCGACGAAGCGGTGGTCTTCAACTGGCTTTGGGACTTCTGGGTGATATCGGATGTGCTCGACGCTGCTGCGATGGCCAACACGAGTGCTCAATCGGGCGCGATGGCGATCCCATCAGCATCCGTCAAAAGCATCGAGAGCATCCGCGTTTCGCAGATTAAGAAGGTTGATGCAGAAGAACCCTCGGATGATGCCAGCGGCGGCGGTCGCTTCCGTTCGGGTTCGGGCGGATCGAGCAAGAAGGATGATGACGATAAACAGGTGACATTTACTGGTCGTACCGGTGGCGAATCCAACAGCGCGTTTGATCTCCGGACGATCGAGGTTGTTGTGGTGGCATCGTCACAAGATTTGCCAAGGTTTATCGATGCGATCGGCAAGACGAACTACATGACTGTTACAGATGTTGATCTTGAACAGGTTGATGTGTGGAGCGATCTTGAGCAAGGGTATTACTACGGCAACGACCATGTTGTGCGTGCAAGGATCTCGATTGAGAGTGTGTGGCTTCGTTCTTGGATGACGCCGATCATGCCCGATCCGATCAAGCTCGCCCTCGGCGTGCCTGTGATTGCTGAGATTCCAGAAGGTGCAGACGACTGATCCGATTCCAACATTGATTTGATCATTGGCTCAATATGAGGATTGGTGATCAGGCTCTAGATACTGAAATGAGATAAATATGAAACTCAAAGGCGTCAACCCACTCGAACAGCACATCGAAAAGATTGTGCTCGGGATCGTTCTTGTCTTGTTCTTGGTTGTGCTCTCGATGCAGTTCGTGACGCGTCCGAACGATATCGATGTCGGCAGCCGCAAGGTCTCGCCGGATCAGGTGTACACGGTGCTCGAAGGGCAAGCCAAGCAGCTCGATAGCCAGCTTACGGATTTGAGTCCTGGGTTGCCCGAGCTTGCATCGGTTGATCTTGTCGCGCGGTACAACAGCGCCTTTGAGGATGCTTCGGGGGGGGCGATTCGTCTCTCGGCTGCGTTTGGACAGGGCGTTGATGTGACGGCCTTTGGCCCGACGATTATTCATGTGCCCGGCCCGTCCGATGGCCCGATCGCCGCTTTGGAGGTGCCGACGACTTCGCGTCCGATCGCTGCATCGCAGTGGGCAACGCTTGATCCGTACGCGGTGCTCGCGGTGCCCGAGTTTGAGGCGTTTGTGCCCTCTGCGCAGCCGTTTGATTTCGCATCGGTGACTGTTGAAGCGACATTTAATGGCAAGGAGCTCGAATCGGTGCTGCTGGGCAAGAGCGGCGGGGGCTCAGCGATTCCTCGTCGGTTCTGGGCGGCATCTGGTTTGGCGATTCTTGGATTTGAAGCCCAGCGTCAGCGTTTGCTCGAAGATGGTTCGTGGGGAGATTCAGAATCGATCGAGACCCCTCCGCATACACCGATGCCAACGCATGCGATGGGTGAAGAGGCCGGATTGCTCGAGCTGACCGCGTTGGTTGCGACGGCGAATAAGGTCGTAGACGATGTTGCGCGTCCGATGTTCCCGCCAACGATCGCAGGGCCGATGTGGACGCCTCCGAGCGAACGCATATCGCACGAGGACGATTCGGACACACTCAAGACCAATCGGCTCAAAAAGCAGCTTGACCGTGCCAAAGCAGAGCTCGAGAAGATGGTCAATGGACCAGTGGGCAATCAGCCCAATGTTCGCCCGGGCAGCGGCAAGCAATCGACACGATCGAACCCGAGATCGAACCCGAGGACAACAAAGGTCAATCCAAAGCTCAAAGAGCGGCTTGAAAAGAAGATCAAAGACCTCGAAGAGCAGCTCGAAGACCTTGGTGTCGATCTTGATGACCCAACAACAAGCACCCAGCGGACACGATCCTCAGGATCGGACATCAAATCGGTGCTTGAAGAAGAATCTGTTGATCTCTGGTTGCACGACCTTGGCGTTGAGCCGGGCGTCACTTATAGGTATCGCACACGGGTGATCGTGAACAACCCGTTGTTCCGCAAGAGCAGCGAGCTTGATCCTGACGACGCTGACCAGCAGGCATTGACCAAAGACCCGTTCGCCACCGGCGATTGGTCTGCGTGGTCAGAGCAGGTTGTGGTGGGGGCCCAAGAATACTTCTTCGTCACGAGCGCCGAACCCGGAGGCGGGATGGCCGGCGGCGGAATCAAGGCGACGATCGAGCTCTATAAGATGTTCTATGGGCATTATCGTCGATCGACGCTGTCTGTATCGCCCGGCGATGCATTGGCGACGACCGTGCGGATGTCTGGCGACTTGCTGTACTTCGATTCAAGTGTGATTGATGTCCAAGAGGCAGCCAAAGCGGTTGAAGCGCTGGCTGGGGATGATTCAGAAGACCTTCCAGACGGGATCAGCGAGCTTTCGAGCCGAATGACGATTCATCTTGGGGCGTACCTGCTCGATGTGTACGAAGGGCAGGGCTCGATGGAGTCGGATCTGGGTCAACAACTGACCCCGATGCTCGTTGTGCTTCGCGATCGGGATGGAAAGGTGATTGTGAGATCTGATCTGGGCGACGAGGCATCGTCTGCGTACGCGTTGGCCACGGAATCGGCTTCAGAGGCCTCGATGACCGAACTGCGCATACCGGGCATGCCTGCGATCTCACCGGCTGCCGAGCTGTTTGAGAGTAAAGAGCCTTGATCTGACGCTTGTTGAGATAAGAACAGATTAGTTGTGAATAGTTTGCGTGATTTCAAAGCCCCTCAGCCTGTTGGTTGAGGGGCTTTTTTAGGCCGAATTGGAGGGTGTTGGGCATGGTTTGCGCGGATGTGTAGGAGGATGCGCGTGCCTTGGGGAATCGTTGTAAAGAATTGTGAGATAAGGAGCTGAATTCTTGCCCTTACAATTTGACGATTCAAATACGCTGCCTATTATCTCCCCGCGTCGTAAATGACGCAAATGAAACTCAGCCAGTTGATCTGACTGAGATTCAGCATCTTTGACAAGTGGATTACGACGAGCGGAACTCAGATGACCGTACCTCACAGGAGGGACGGGAACGGCTTTTACGAGCTGTTCATCAGGCTGAGTTCGGCAAATATACTAACTGAGAAATTCTCAAGATGCGTCTGAAATGGTGCTTGTGATTCCCCTTATTCCTTCACGGAATGGGATAGCAAGTCGATATACCTTGCCGGCAGGTAAGGGAGGTCGTAAGAGACATTTGGTTTGGTATCGATCTTCGGATCGGCACCAGGTCGGATTGATCAAACCACGAAGGGCATACGGTGGATGACTTGGCGTCAAGAGGCGATGAAGGACGTTGGAACCTGCGAAAAGCTATAGGGAGCCGGTAACCAGGCTGTGATCTATAGATGTCCGAATGGGGAAACCCACCCGAAAGGGTATCGTGCACTGAATGCATAGGTGTACGAGGCAAACCTGGGGAACTGAAACATCTAAGTACCCAGAGGAAAGGAAAGCAATATGCGACTCCGTAAGTAGCGGCGAGCGAAATCGGATAGTGGTGAACCCTGTGAATATGTTGGAATGCATAACCAAAGACGGTGAAAGTCCGGTAGCAGAATGTAGCCACTCAGCCCTCGAGTAGGCTCGGGCTCGTGGAACCCGGGTTGAACATGGGAGGTCCACCTCCCAAGGCTAAGTACTCCTTGACGACCGATAGCGAAACAGTAAGGTGACTGAATGTTTAAAAGTACCCCTATTAGGGGAGTGAAATAGTACCTGAAACCGTATGCCTACAAGCAGTGGGAGGGCGTTTATTGGGAGCTTGCTCCCGATGTTGCCTGACCGCGTGCCTTTTGCATAATGAGCCGG
>CAJXXI010000100.1 GCA_913062615.1 uncultured bacterium
CAACCCAGGGCTCGCTCGCGATTCTTGGCATGGGCATCTTTGTTGCCGGGCGTAGACGGCGATAAAATACTCTCATAACGACTCAACCTCCGTAGGCTGTCAGTCACCTTGTGGCTGGCAGCCTTTCCTTTGGAAACCCCCTATCATGGTGTGTATGAACATCATCGAAAAAATCCGCGATACCGAATCCAAACTCCGATCCCAATCCGATCCTGTCAAGGCTCTCGAATCGTGGACCATGCTCTCGCGATTGCTCGGTCGAATGCCCGTCGATCAAGCCGAGCTCAAGCGCATCACCCAAGCGCGAGATTCTGTCGGGCTCGATGTCATGATCGCAAAGCTCGAAGATCCTGACGCGCTCAAAGCCAAGGAAGAGCCAATCCCTGATTTTCCTCAGGCTGAACTCAACGAGGCGCTCCGCGTGTTCCGGCATCGACTCAAGTTCAAGAAGCTCGATGATGAATCAAAGATCTCCCAGCGTGATGTGACAACTGGCAAGTCCGCAAATATTGATTCCATCCAGCCGCCGCCGCCGTCCGAGTTCGACCCACGGATCTGGAAAGCGCTCGTCAAATCAGGCAAACTCGTCGATGCCGGCAGCGGGTTCTATCGCGAACCTCGCTAAAACAGGTCTACAACCCTCGCTCAATAGCACCAACCAACGCGTGCAAGATCAGCATGTGCAGTTCTTGGATCCGATCGCTGGTCTGCCCGTCCACGATCCATTGGGTATCGCCAACGCCGCCGAGTTTTCCGCCGTCTTTGCCGAGCAGCAACGCGACATGCAAGCCCTTGCCCTGTGCAACCTCGACCGCTTTGATAATGTTGTCGCTGTTGCCGCTTGTTGACATTGCGACGAGTACATCGTTTTCAAATCCAACGCCTTCGATCCAGCGAGAGAAGATCGCATCGAATCCATAGTCATTGCCCACACAGGTGATATGTCCAGGATCAGCACACGCCATCGCCGGGATCGACGGGCGATCGCCGCGGTACCGTCCGGTGAGCTCTTCGCAGAAATGAATCGCATCAGCGCATGAGCCCCCGTTGCCAATTGCAAGAATCTTGCCGCCGGCTTTGATCCGTTTGGTACAGGTCTTGGCGAGTTCTTCCACCTTGGCAGCATTGGCCGAATCGGCGGCAAAGCTGTTGGCCAGCGTCGCGTAGATCGAGAACTCAGATTGGACAATCGATTCATTACTCATGCCCAATGATAGGTTCCTTCACGCCAACGCGAGCGCATAAAAAACCCACACTCGAAAGCATGGGCTGGTGTGTATCGAGTCCTCACTGCGAGATCAATCCCAGGTATTGATCGGATTGTCATCCGAACCGGTTTCTTCTGAGTCCGCACCGCGGATTTCACCGGGTGCGAAGTGATCCTGACGCCATGATTCTGGATACTCGGCGTCGTCCATGTCCACACATGCCTTGGTCGGGAACATCGGGCGGAATGTGTCACACATCACGGCCATCTCGTCGGTCCATTTTTTGCCAATCGATGCCTCGACGGTTCCCGGATGCGGCCCATGGGCAAGCCCCTGAGGATGCACCGATATGGAGCCTGAGCTAATGCCACGCCGAGCCTTGTAGTTGCCCTCAACATAGTACATGATCTCATCAGAGTCGATGTTGGAGTGGTTGTAAGGCACCACGATCGCGTCAGGATGACTATCCAAAGCGCGCGGACAGAACGAGCAGATCACGAAGTTGTGCCCCTCGAATGTCTGATGAATCGGTGGCGGCAAGTGGAGCTGCCCGGTGATCGGTGCGAAGTCATGGATGTTGAAACAATACGGGTAATAGCAGCCATCCCATCCAACCACTTCGAGCGGATGATATGGATAGGTGTATGAATGAATCGCGTTGAGCGCCTTGATCCGAACTTCATACTCGCCCTTCTCATCGTATGCTAATGGATGATCAGCGTCCTCGAAGGGCACACGCAGATCACGCTCGCAATACGGTGCATGCTCTAGAAACTGCGCTGTTTTTTTAGCGATGTATCCCGGAGGAGGCATGATGTGTGATGCGTTGCAGGTCTCAAAGCAAACAAACTTGCCCAATGGCATGTCCGCCTTTGAGTAGCCACCGAACTCATCGTTGTCCGACCCATCGTCCGGGCGTTCATCGAATACCATCTTGTAAATCACACCCTTTGGCATGACGACATAGTCCTTCTTGCCAAATGTAAGCGTGCCGAACATCGTGTAGATCGTGCCTGAGCCAAAGTGGATAAACAGACATTCATCACCCTGCCCGTTTTTATAGTGATACTCTTGCTGGGTTGCAGGCTGACAGAGTGACATCTCGACATCGTTGTTGCCAAAGATCACGGTCCGCCCTTGCACAGGGTCACCATGGGTCTTCAAGTTCTGGGTCTTGACATGACGCATTCGCAACACATCCTGCTCAACATACTCCACCTTGGTCGAATACAGCTTCTTCCAGCCAGTCACCTGGGTGGGCGGATGGATGTGATACATGATGGAACTCGGTCCAACAAATCCTTCGGTTCCAAAGAGTTCTTCGGAATACAGTGCTCCATCTGGACGACGGAACTGGGTATGACGCTTCTTGGGCAGTTTGCCCATCGACATATAATACGGCATCGAAAGTCAACCTCATTCTTCCCCAGACACACGGTTGTGAATCACCGCGCCGGGGAGGGCGTTGTTTCTGTCTTAAATCCTGTGAATCATAGCACTCACTGGTTCAATTTCGAGGGAAGCATCACGCACTGTCGGGTAATGTACGGTAGATTCAGGATCTGTGGAGCAATAATGCCCGTGAATCCGATACATTGATGCAGAGCACCCGAAGGTTTCTTGTTCCAGGTTGATCTATACGTTTCTTGCGTGATAGAATCCCCTTACACACAACGCGATGCCCTCAGGTGCGATCGCAGGCAGGTATAGATATGATTCGATCAATCACATTGGTTGAAACTGCATCAGCCCAAGCGCACAAGTGAGCCACACCCGTATGAGCACAACGCTCCGCAACGAATACTTTGGACCATACAAACTGATCCGCTCTTTGGGCAATGCTCATGGTGCGTCCAGATTTGTTGTGCTGTGCAATCGTACCAATACCAACTATTTGCTCTATCGCTTTGAACACATCAACAATATCAAGCACCGCCGGACCTTGTTTGGTGCACTACTCAAAATGAGCACGCTTAATCATTCCCACCTGCTCAAGATCAACTCGGTCTCCTACGACGATCACGGGCGACTCTCCGTCATTACCCCATACACCGGCAACCACGATGGGCTCGTCTCGCTCGAAGAACTACTCAGCATCCGCGATGGCAAACTCGGCATCATCGAGTCTGCCCGAGCACTCGAACATCTCCTTGATGCCATCAAGTATGCTCACAAAAAAGATATCTTCAACGGCTCAATCCACCAATCAGATATTCTTGTCGACCGATACGGCAGCCTACAGATTCAGTTCTACGGCTTTGAATCCCTCGCCCAATCCAAGGACAACTCGCCCGTTACCCAATCGGTCAAGGTCACCGATGAGATCAGATCCATCGTCGATCTTGGCTATACCATGATGACCGGGCTCACAATGCGAAACGATCGGATCGCACCATCTCGCGTAGTGAAAAAAATTGACCGCAGATGGGACGCATGGTTCGATATTGGACTTGATCCGATCGATGGCTTTGAGAGCATCGAGCACGCCATCAATGCGTTGCCAACGAATCCCAACTGCGACCAGTGGCTGACGACCAAAACGCCGCGTATGCCTCAGGTGCATATCGGCTCGATGCTTCGGCGTTTCCGTTCCGCACCAGCAGCATCGCGTCGATCTTCAAACAACCCTTGATCAGTCATCGCCTTCGGGCACAGAGTCATCAGGACCTAGTGGGGCATCCGCAGGCTGTTGCGTCGGCTTTTCAATGCCCGCGAGAAAGCGAATCTCGCTGACGCGATCGTCAGTCAATGATTCCATAAATGAAACCAGCATGAACTCGCCGATCCGATTACGAAGCTCGCTCTCGCTTGTATGTTGCAGAGTTGTAAACCATAACTCGGGATCGCGATTGATGGCCCCGGCCTCATTGACTTTGCCAACCAATATCAATGACACGGTTTTGATCGTGTCAATCTTCGTGCGATCACCATTGTCGAGCACGATGCCGTCGAGGGCGACCGCAGCCTCAAACGCACGATTCGGCCGTTCATTTTCTAACTCTATCTCAGCGAGCAGAATAATGCCCTTGGCAACGCGAGATGTAATCTCGCTGTTCCTGTTGAGTAGCCGATTTAACAGTAAAGCTGATTCGGTCGAATCAAGCCCCGCAAGCCGAACCGCCTCGGTCAACCGATCGTTCTCAAGGGCGTCGCCCATACGGACAAGCGCACCCAATCGTACTTCTTTATTCGGAGACGGTAGCGATGCAAGCCTTCGCAATCCCTCTGGAGTTGCCCGATGGCGAATCAAAGAATCAACAGCTGCAAGAAACAACTCGCTATTCTGCTCGGCCGCCTGCACAAGCAACTCAACGGCTCGGGGTGTTTCAACAAGCGCGTTGGCCGCCCATTGTTGTTGATTCAAGTTCTCCGAAAGCAACAACGACACCAATATCTGCAGGTCCGATGCATCACCAATCCGTGCGATCAGTTTCATCCCTGATTCATTGAGTAGTGCTGGGTCAGCCTTCCGCAAGCGTTCGATCAATACTGGGTGCTGCTCTTGTGCGTTCCATAGCCCGGCTTCTTCAATGGACCATGCCGCATTGCATACAGCTCCAAACGGCGAATCTTCCCGATGGGCCCATTGAAGCACGAGATGCGCCGCTTCAGGGCTCGGCCACCTTGCAACACCAATAAGCATCGGCTCGGCAGCAACCGGATCAGTCTCTCTACGGAGTGATTCTGTGAGCACAAGCATCGCGTCAGGAAGAACCAATCGAGTTACCAAACTCGCCGCCTTCGCTCTGATCACCGCATGCCCATCGCCCAGCATAACCCGGGCAGACTCTCCAACACTCGGATCAAGCACCGTACTACTCGATAAGTCACGATCAACAAGCTCAAAGCCCAAAAGCCGAATCGCCAGCCGAGGGTCATTGAAGAGATCAACAATCAAACTCGATCGCCCAGAATCTTCGAGCTCGATATGAAGCCGACGATAGAGAACCAAGAGTTCTTCGAGTTGTTTCTTCGCCAGGTCATCCGAAGCCTTCAACTGGCTTTGTAGCGTACTCAAACCCTCTGCCGAGATATATTCCTGAATCGGCAGCAGATCGGCAGTTTCTAACTCGGAGAGCTCGGATTGTTGCCCTTCAAGATCAAAATCTGTTTGAGGGGCATCATCCGGCTGATCTATAGCAGAAAGTGGGGCAATCGTGCGAGAATCTGATATTTGAGACTCTGAAGAGCACGCCGAACCCGTAAATAAGGCAATAAGAACGCATCCACAGCCCACAAACTGCGAAACTCGGGTTGGATCACGGGGCAGTTTCATGTATTGATAAGGGATGCGCTCCAAGAGATTCTCGGTCTTTCATCGGCAAATTGCCGAAGAATGATCCATAGAGTGTAGTCCGTCAGATTGAACTGTCGTCACAAAACGGTTAGGATTGAACTGTTCGAGATTTCAGAGGGAGAATCGATACACCACCATGAACGACTGGGTTGATGCAGAACATCATGTCGAACGCGCCCACGAGCATTACGATGCCGGGCGATGGGACGAAGCCGAGATCGAACTTCGCCAAGCGCTATCGCTCAACCCATACCAAGCCGAGTGGTACTTCAATCTCGGGCTCACCCTCGAAGCCGCCCGTCGCCATGAAAAAGCCGCCGAAGCATTTTCGAGCTGCTACACACTCCACAAAGAACACAACCACCCAGACGCCAACTCGGCGATGCTCGCTGGGCTCAACCTCATCCGCGCAAACAAGCCCGAAGAATCTCTGATCTGGCTCGATCGCGCTATCCAGGTCGAGCCAATGAATATCAACGCGTTCGTCCATCGCATCGAAGCATTGACCGATCTCAATCGTCATGTCGATGCAGAAGAATCGTTCTACCTCGCCCAACAAATCGATCCAGACCACGGCGAGCTCTACGCCGCCATGGCTGATTCGCTCTTGGCATCCGGACACAACGAACGAGCCGTCTGGTGTCTACGTGAAGCCGCCCGTCTCGATCCAGAACTCCCACGCGTTCAATCCCGCCTTGCCAAAGCGTACTCAGACTCTGGTCGTCTCGAACGCGCCCGTCAGCTATACCTCCGCGAACTCCGCATGGATCCGGGCGATATCGACACGCTCCTTGATATCGGCGAACTCCTCCTCGACATGCACCGCCACACCGAAGCCGGGGAGAAGTTTCGTCGGGTGCTCGAACTCGAATCAGATCAGCCCGATGCCCACTTCCTTCTGGGCGAACTCGCCGAGATCGAACTCCGCATCGCAGATGCCCTTGTTCATTACGATGTCGTGCTTCGTCTCGACAAAGCCTACCCAGGTGTCCGCCGACGCTTGGCCCGCGTGCTCTTCCTCCGCAACCGCCAAGAAGACGCCCCACGCATCCGCGACCTGCTCGCATCCGAGCACCGCGCATTGCTCACAAGCGAACTTGGCGAGCAGATTGTCCAATCTAAGGATCAAGATTCACAGAGCATCTCAGCAAGGGCAGAGAGCCTCGAGGAACTCGGGCGACTGCTCCTTGATGCAGAGATGACCAACGAATCAATCCGCGTATATACCGAAATGATCGCAATCAACCCAACAAACCACCGGGCCCATCACGGCTTGAGTGTCGCGATGCTCGAAACCGATCGCATAGACGATGGTATCACCTCGGCCAAACGCGCTCTCGAGTTCCAGCCTCGCTTTATCCCCGCGATGCACAACCTCGCATTGGCCTATCTCAGCCAGCGACAATGGATCCGTGCCCGCTATTGGATCCGCCAAGCAACCAGAGTTGATGCCGACGATCCATCACTGCGTCGTCTGCGACACAAACTCCGCTTCCACACCGCCTTCAGCACCATCACCTGGGGCTGGCGCAAGATATCCAAGGTCATGCGTACAGTGCGATCAGTGCTCGGTCGCCCTCACCGATCACTTGTTTAAACCAATTGATTAAAGCGAATCGCCGAGCAATCGTGCGACTTCTTCCACATCTTTATCGCCGCGCCCAGACAGGTTGATCACCAAGTGCTGGTCTTTGTGCATCTCCGCCGCCATCGGCACACCATGCGCTACCGCATGGGAAGATTCCAACGCCGGGATAATCCCTTCGTCACGGGCAGTCCACAAGAACGCTTCAAGAGCTTGCTTGTCGTTGATCGTGGTGTACTCAACCCGCCCAAGGTCTTTCCAGTACGAATGCTCCGGCCCAACCCCCGGATAATCAAGCCCCGCGGAGCATGAATGCACAGGGCTCGTCTGCCCGGCATCATCCTGAAGCACATAGCTCATCGAGCCGTGCAGCACCCCGAGTTTGCCATGGGTCAATGGTGCCGCATGATCCCCGAGCATGTCCGATCGCCCGCCGGCTTCAACACCAACAAGCTTGACCTGTTCCTCATTGACAAACGGATAGAACATCCCCGCAGCGTTCGAGCCGCCACCTACACACGCCACGATCACATCGGGCATCCCGTTCATATTCCGAAGTGCCTGCGCCTTGGTCTCACGCCCAATGACCGACTGGAAATCCCGAACAATCATCGGGAACGGGTGAGGACCAACCACCGAGCCTAAAATATAGTGAGTGTGCTCGACCGAGCCCATCCAGTCTCGCATCGCTTCATTGGTCGCATCCTTGAGTGTGCACGAGCCCTCATTGACCGGGATCACCTTCGCGCCCAGCATTTTCATCCGCGTCACATTCAGGCTCTGGCGACGGATATCTTCGCTGCCCATGTACACATCGCACTTGAGCCCGAAGTACGCGGCAGCCGTGGCCGTCGCGACACCATGCTGCCCGGCGCCCGTCTCAGCAATCACCCTCTTCTTGCCCATCTTCTTAGCAAGCATCGCTTGTCCGAGTGTGTTGTTGATTTTGTGTGCACCGGTATGCGCCAAATCTTCTCGTTTGAGCCAGATCGTCGCACCCTTCTCTTTATTCTTGTTCATCGCCCGCGAGCGTCGTGATAACCCGTTCGCCAGATACAAAGGCGTTGGTCGACCGACATACACCCGGTTGAGATCAGTCAGCCGATCCCAGAACTGATGGTCCTGGCACACCTTCTGATACACATCTTCGAGCTGGCGTAACGCCGCGATCAAGGTCTCAGGCACATACACCCCGCCGGAGGCGCCATACCGCCCTCGCTCATCGGGAACCGCAGAGATCGGGGCAAAGGCTTCAATATTCGTATCGGTTGTGCTCATCATTAAAATCCTTGTAGATAATCTTAGCCCATCAATAAATCAGCGTGAGAGATCTCGCTCGCCCCGCCGGGCACTGCGAATCCCCGAGAGCACATTCACCCGAACCATCAATGCCAACCCGACCACGAAGAACCCGGTTAACACACCCAAAGCCGCCGCGTCGCCAACCCACGCCTTGATCTGCCCAAACGCAAGCACCCCGATCGCGCCGGCGAGTTTATAGGTCATCCCCCAAAGCCCAAAGAACTCCGCGGTCCGATGCTTGGGAGCAAACATCCCCACAATCACCCGGCTCGATGTCCCGATCCCGCCAAGCCCGATTCCGATCCCATTGCCAATCACCCAAAATATCCATTGCGGCGGATCGTTGGGGATCATGATCTTCACCCCAAACATCGTTGCACAGCTGATGATCCATACCACCAAAAAACCCATGATCGTCGCCTTCACCCCGATCTTGTCCTGATACTTTGCGACCACGATCGCCGTCGCCCCAGCCGTGATGGTGAGCTGGAGCGTGAAAATAATCAGCTGATTCCCAACGATCCCAAAGTCGCCCGCAAGGATCGCTGCGAACGCGATCATCGTCTGCACACCAAACCCATACACCAAGAACGCAACCAAGAACCGGAACAACTCGCGATGCTCCGCAGCATGCTTGACGGTCATCTTCAACCGTGCAAATATCCCTTCGTCAGAACTTGGTGCGTGTGACTCGGGCTCTTTGAGGATCATCCCCGCGGGCACAATACCCAATACAAACCACACAGCAGCAATTATAAAAATCGGTCGCCACTTTTCAGGCGAATCCCACCCGGCAAGAAATGCCAGCGCGGCAACAATAATCAAAAGCATCAATCCGCCGATGTATCCCATCGTCCAGCCGATCGCAGATATCTTCCCGATCGTCCGTGTTGTGGATAACCCGGGCAGAAAACTCGCCAGCAGGTTCTCGCCGAGCTGATACAAAATATTCGCCGGGATGAAGATCATCAGCCCGATCCATCCTGATCCGGGTTCGATCAATGCCAACGCTGCGGTCAAAATCGCACAGCACACCCCCGAAACCATCAAGAACTTCTTTCGGCTACTCCGAGAATCCGCCCGCGCCCCAACAATCGGCGACAAGAACACCACAATAAACAATGATGCCGAAACCCCCGCAGACCACAGCGCGTCGCCCTTCGACGGATCTCCGACCGCGACCGTCTTAAAATAGATCGGGAACAATACCGTAATAATCAAGAGCGTAAAAGACTGATTCGCGAGATCGAACATCCCCCAAGCCCACACATCTTTGGGATTGGGCAGCGATCGAAATGGTGGGGGTGCACGCATCAGCTCTCCATCCCAAAGAGTTTCTTGAGAAACGCGAGCTGCAGGTTCTTTGCCTCGTTGGCAAACTTCCCAAACCCGGCATGCTCGCCGGGCGCACCCGAATCTACAAAGGTCTTCAGTCCGATCAGCTCTGGGTAATTGCCTTGCGATTGGTAGTGTGCTTTGAGTTGCTCAATAAAATGGCGTTGACCACCCATCGGCACCATCTCATCGCCCTCGTTGTGCAACGCCAACAATGGAATTGGGCGGAACCCATCAAGGTTCTGCATCGGATCAACCCGTGCGACATCCGCAGGCTCATGATCCACAGGCCAAGGTCGCGCAGGCATGCCCGGTGACGGAAAGTACAACTCGTGCAGATTTCCGGTCGTCCCCTCGACCACCGCCCCAACAAACGGATGCCCGGAACACAATCGGCACAGCGTCACCATCCCGCCTGCGGACATCCCGCC
>CAJXXI010000101.1 GCA_913062615.1 uncultured bacterium
AAGCAGTTCGCTGTCGCAGGTATATTGCTCGGTGTGTTTGGCGTTCTTGGCACTGCCGTTTGGATTTTCGCTATTTCTTCTGCGAGAGAGAGAGGAAATTTTTTGAAGGCAGAATCAAGCATTCGTGGACACGCACAAAGCTTGGTGATCTATGCAAATTTGAATGAAAACAAATTTCCAACATTGGATCAATGGCCTGAGGTTCTGGTCGAGTTGAACCTTGTCGATTCAGATTTTATGGATTGGGCGGATCGAGACGGCGATGGGATTGGGTATATTTATATTGCGGATCGAGAACATCTGAATAGGACTCAGATCCTGATCTACGAAGACCCCAGGCACTGGAAGCGTGGCGTTCTCGTTGGCTTTGCAGACGGCCATGTCGAAATGATCGATCATATAACCTTCGAACAAATGCTCGCCGAGCAACTCGCGGCTCAAAGCGAATCGCCCTGAGGAATGGGTGTTCGGTGCAACTTACTCAGATGTGGTATACTCGATGACACAATCGAGGAGATATCAAGATGAGCGAGTCAACACCAACCGAGCAGTTTCAGTTTGAGCAAGATGATCGCCGATATTCGAAGCTGGCGATCGCTTCGTTGGTGTTGGGGATTCTGTTCTTGTGCCTTGGGCCTTTGGCGTTGGTACCGTTGATCATGGGCATTGTCGGGATCATGAAAACCACCGGCGAAGGATCAAAGAAGGGGCGAGGGCTCGCGATCGCGGGAGTCTCGCTGGGGGCCGTGGGTGTGATGGGGACATGCTTGTCGGCGGGGGTATTCATCCCGGCATTGGGCAAAGCACAAAACCGTGCGCAACAAGTGATGAGCGAGATACAGATCAGATCGATGATCCCTGAACTCAACGAATACGCCGACGATCATAAAAACATCTTCCCAGCTCAATCACAATGGCTCGATGTCGTTCTTGAGTCGGGCGAGATCACGCAGGTAGACATTGATGACACGGATAAGGATGATGACGGGATCGTGTACATCTATGTGCCCGGCGGCTCAACATTCGATTCGATGCAGATTCTGATCTATGAAGACCCCAAGCACTACGACGATGCGGTGGTTGTCGGATTCGCCGACGGGCACACTGAGATCGTGGATCATGATATTTTCAAGCAGATGCTCGCCGAGCAGCTCGGAGAGGACTGAGCACGGAACAGAGTTGGTTGCTGTGCGAATGGTGAAGCATGAGGAGCAACGAAGAGTTCGCGGCTCGTTAATCTTCCCCCAGCGTTTTCTTCCGCCGGAGAATATGGTGATAGTGCTGGGCGAACCGATGCGATTCGTCACGGACTTGCTGCAGCAGCCGCAATCCCGGGTTGTTCCGTCCGAGCTTGATCGGCTCGGTCGAACCCTGCACATAGATCAGCTCTTCCTTCTTCGCCAGCGACACCACCATCGGCGGCTGCACATCGAGCTGCTCGAAGGCATCCATAGCGGCGTGGAGTTGACCGAGCCCGCCGTCGATCAGGATGACATCAGGATACAGCTCGTGCCCATCGCCGGCTTCGCGGTATCTTCGCGAGACCACCTCGCGCATGGATGCGTAATCGTCGTTGGCTCTGCCATGCGATAGGTTCGAAAAGGATTTGATGCGGTATCGGCGGTACTCTTGCTTGAACGGTCGCCCGTCGATGAAGCAGACCTTTGAGGCGACAGTTTCGTTGCCTTGGAGATGCGCGATGTCGAAGCCTTCGACGCACCGGATGGGTTTGTCCATGTCGAGTGCGCGTTGGAGGCTCTCGCAGCCTTTGAGCGGGTCGATGTATCCGATCTCGGATTCGGGCTGCCATTGGTCAGATTGGCTGGCTCGTTCTTCGAGCTTCTGGATCGCCTTGATCTGATCGCGCAATGTCGCGGCGGTTTCAAAGTCGAGCGCCTCGGACGCCGCTTGCATCTCCGTTTCGAGTTCTTTGAGCATCGTCGAGCGTTTGGATTTGAAGAACCGAAGCAAGCGATGGATGTCCTCGCGGTACACCTCTTTGGATATCGATTCGTTGCACGGTGCGGTGCACTTACCGATCGCGGCGAGCAGGCACGGGCGGAAGAACTTGTTGTTCTTGTCGCCTTCGATGATGTCGAGCGAACATGTCCGGAACTTGAACACCGCTTGGAGCGCATCGACCGCGGTGTGCAACGCGCCCGATGAAGTGAACGGGCCGAGGATACTCGCGTTGGAGAATCGTGGGTCTTTGGAACCATCCGCTTTGATGCCGGTGGGGTTGCGCGTCACGAACACCCGCGGATAATCCTCGCGCATGGTGATGACCAGATATGGAAAAGTCCGGTCGTCCTTCTGGGCCGCGTTGTGGCGGGGATGGATGTCCTTGATCAGCCGATTCTCAGCGAGCAACGCTTCCCACGCGGTCTCGGTGGTGAAGGTGTCGAAGCAATGGACTTCGTCGAGCAGCTTGTTCTTGCGCGGGCCAAGATCAGTCGAAGGCAGGAAGTACGATGCGACTCGATCACAGAGTTTGCTCGCCTTGCCGACATAGATAACGATCCCCTTGTGATCCTTCATCAGATACACACCCGGGAGCGCATGGAGCGCGCGGGCCTCGGTGTGCAATCGCGTCAGCCGAGCCTCACGAGACTCCGTCCCCCAAGGCGGCGGATCGCTCGCCGGGGCATGCCCATCGCCGTCAAGAAAAGATGTATCAGGATCATCAGCCACGGGATATGGTATCACGGATCAGGCCATGAAAAAACACCCAGCCGATCGACTGGGTGCATTGGATTGTGTTTTCACGATTGATTCAATCGTAAATGTAGTCTGGGCCACGCCACTGCTGCCACTTCTTCAAGCGGAAACGCCAGAAGTTCTCTTCGAAGTTCTTCTGTGCTTCGGGTGACCATTCCTGGAACGCCGGGAGCATCCGAGCTTCGGAGGCAACAACGCGGAGCAGGTCCTCAGACTCTTGCACGGTCAAAGGCTCACCCTCACCACTGCGGATCGCAGCGTGGAGCAAGTCTTGATACATCGCGTTGAGATGAGCGTAGTCCTCGAGGGTGGTCTCGGACATCGGGGCATCGTTGAGACGCATCGCTTCGGCTCGCAGGATGGTGTCCACCGCGCGGGCTTGGTGACGCTGGCCGGTCGTTCGTTCGGTTCGACAACCAGACGAAAGAGCGAGCACGGCGGCTCCGGCGACGATTATCAGTGTTTGGGCTTTACGATTCATACTCACTCCATCGGTTCTCGGACGACTTGCCATAAACAATATACGAGTAATTCTGCTGAATGTTCATCGGGCAGAATCAGCCCTTACGATAGCGCCAATAGGCACATCATCTCCATTCCAATGGCAATTGCATTGTCATTGAAGTCAAATGTTGGGGTATGGAGCCCGGGGTACGCCTGCGTTTCGCTCTCGTTGAGCCCGATGAGATAGAAACATGAAGGCACCGCCAGGCAGTAGTACGAGAAGTCCTCGCCACCCATCGAAGGCTCTTTGACAAGCTCGAAACGGTTGGTAAGTGTTGCTTGTGACGCGATTTGCGTCACTCTCTCGAACTCGTTTTCATCGTTGCGAGTCACCGGATAGCCGTCTTTCCAGGTGATGTCGGCGGTGCAGCCCATCGCTTTGGCGGTCGATTCAACGAGTTCAAAGAACCGGGCTTTGATCATCGCCCGGGTGTCCATATCGAGCGTGCGGATCGTGCCTTTGAGCTCGGCGGCTTCGGGGATGACATTGTACGCGCTGCCGCTGTGGATCGAGCCAAAGGTGACGACGAGCGAATCAGTGGGGGAGACTGTCCGCGAGACGAGGGTCTGGGCCGCCGAGATGATGGCAGCCGATGCGACAATCGGGTCATTGCACAGGTGAGGATACGCCGCGTGCCCCTGAACCCCGGTGATCGTGATATCAAAGGTGTCGGTAGCGGCAAGCAATGCGCCCGGTTTGGTCGCGACAGTGCCCAAAGGCATGTCCGGCCAGCCATGGAGCCCGTACATCCGGGTGATCGCCGGGCCGAGCCCTGCTTTGGGGTCGCCCTTGAGGACGCCGTCTCGGCACATTTTGTCCCCGCCGCCGCCGCCTTCTTCTGCGGGTTGGAAGACGAGCGTGACCGGGTTGGGTCGTTCTTCGAGTTGGCTCAGCACCCGGGCGACGCCGAGCAAAATCGCGGTGTGCCCGTCATGCCCGCACGCGTGCATCTGTCCTTCGTTCGTGGATTTGTGACCAAAGGTGTTCATCTCGGTGATCGGTAGCGCGTCCATGTCAGCGCGGAGCCCGATGCAGTCGCCGGGGGCATCAACCGTTGCCGGGATATGCGCCATCACGCCATAGCCCGTGCCGGGTTCCTTGCCGCCCATGTTGGTGCGGAAAGTGATGCCCAGTTTGGTGAGTTCATCCTGAATGAGCCGGGAAGAATATTCCTCGGTGAAGAGGATCTGCGGGTGGGCATGAAGATCATGGCGGATCGCGGTGATCTCTTCAAGGTGCTCGTTGATGAGCGAGACGATACTGGTCTTGTTTGTATGCGTTGTTGTGGGCATGCCCAGAGTATATGCGGCCGAACCAGATTCGGTCAGGCAGCCAGATTGCGGATCTGCATCTGTTCGTCGATGAACTGGCGGGCAATATGCTCAAGGTTCATGATCTTGAGCGATGACTGGTCATTGCACTGATTGTGCGCACGGATCGTATTGAACTCGGCCTCGTTGGCAAAGAACGCGTCGGCGACGTCGGGCGCGAAGTGGGTCCCGTGGAGGCTTTTGATGAGATCGGATGCCTCTTCATGCGACATGGCATCTTTATATACACGCTTGGATGTGACGGCGTCATAGAAATCGGCGAGCGCGACGATCCGGGCAGCGAGCGATATGTCTTCGCCTTTGAGCCCGAATGGGTATCCGGTGCCGTCCCATTTTTCGTGATGCTGGAGCGCGATCTCGATACCCATGTCGATGAACTCGTCCGCCCCGAGCTTGGCACGGATCGCCAAGAGCGTGTCCGCACCGATCAGCGCGTGCTTCTCCATTACTTCGCGTTCATCGGGGGTCAATCGGCCGGGCTTGAGCAGGATCGAATCCGGGATGCCGACCTTGCCGATATCATGAAGCGATGACGCGAGCACGATCCGATCAATCCACTTGGCATTGATCTGCGGATACATGGGCGAGAGCGAATCAGCGATGATCCGTGCATAGAACCCGATGCGTTCGAGGTGCGCCCCGGTATCGGTATCGCGATAGTCAGCCAGCTTGGCGAGCCCAAAGATTAACGCGTTGCGTTTGCACAACCCCGCGCGGACCTGTTTGGCGACTTCTTTGTTGAGTTGCTCATTCGAGTGTTCGAGCGTGTCGCGGTATCGCTTCGATGTCAGGAACAGGATCAGTCCGGTGAGCATGAAGACACAGAACGCGACCGATATCCGGAACACAAACAACCGATCGGCAGCCGCCTGCGAAAGACTAAACTCGGTCCGGATCCACGCATCAACTAAGAACTCGCCCGCCACAAGCACCGCGGCCTGGAAGATCAGAATGCCAAGGAATAACGCCCGACGATTCTGAGGGCGAAATGGAAACTCAAGTTTGCGAGGAATATCAATCACACACCAAGCATCGGCTCATCACCCGATTCGATTCTCGATGAGCAAGCGGATTCTGGATTCAAAGATTATCAAGGTGCAGACTGCGCCGGTCACGCAAGAAATATGGGCGTTCTTAAGGACTTATCAGCACCTGTTCACACACATCCATCGCCTCTCGGACCTTGCCCGATGCCCCGATATAGTCCGGTAGCCGGTCGATATTGAGCACGTCATCCTTATATAACGCACGCAGCGATCGATCGATCGGCGTGTTGTGCGTGGTCGATTGGTACAACAGCTCCTCAACCGTTGGCGACACCAAGAACGCGGCGAGCTCGGTGGCGAGTGCGCGATGGGGCGCACCATTGATGATCGCAACCGTATTGGGGATCAGCGTTGGGCCGATGCTGGGCCAGTCCGGATGATCCGTATCCGATTCATACACCAGATCAACCTTCCACCCGTTGCGTTGCCCGCTGAAGACATCATCGGTATCGGTCAGTCCGATATCGATCTCGCCCAGGGCGATCGCCTGGACGACGCTCGCGTTGCCGTCGTAGAGCCGAAGCGTGTTGGCGTGCATCGCTTCGAGCCATTGGCCCAATGCGTCAACGCCCCATTGGTCCGCGAGCATCGCCATGTGGATCCGCGTGGTGCCAAACTGCGGGCGGGCCATCCCGACGAGTCCTTTATAGGTTGGATCGGTGAGTGCTGCGAGTGTTGTTGGCGGGTTCTCAACACGATCGTTCGCATACACAATCACCCGTGATCGCATCGCCATGCCGACCCATGACCAGTTCGATGCGTGGAGCGCGTCGGGCCAATCATGGTTCACTCTGTTTCTCATTCCGAACGGTTCGAGAGCGCCCGCTTGATCGAGCAGTATCGTGCCCATCGGCTCAGACGACCACCAGACATCGGCGACCGGGTGTTCCATCTCGGCTTGGATGCGTGTGACGAGTCCGGTGGTTTTGGTCGCTTCGGTGTCGCCGAGGATGTGGACCTCGATCCCGGTTTGCTCGGTGAAGGCATCAACGACCATCTTGGCGAACGCGTCGTCGACGCTGGTATACAAGGTCAGCGTGGGTTGGGCATCAACTGATCCAGACCGATCACATCCACAGAGCATCAGCACGCCCGCACCGAGAAGAACGAGCCTATTCATGGATTAGTCGTCTTCCTTGGTGCTTGGCTTGGCATCATCGCCCGCGGGCGCGGGGTCGGTTTTTTCGCCCTTGGCCTTTTTCGCAGCTTTGTCGAGTCGTCCGAAGTATTGCTGCACCGCCGCTTCGTGCTTGCGAGGCACCCGTTTGGTCTCGATCGCTTCGGCGGCCTGGGTCGATGCGCTGGCGACCGCGTTCGAGAAGGTCGCGGTGGACTCGCCTCGGATTTGTGAACCCTGCACCATGCTCGATGCGATCACCGGGCCTTCGTTGGTGGTCTGGACATCTGCTCGTTCGTTCTTGAGCATGAAGTCGGTTGCCTCGGCGTTTGGACCCCCGCCCATGCCTTTGCCCGGCCCGCCCGACCCTTTGCCAAATCCCTGTGAAGAACCTTCACGAAACTGCCCGTTCTGACCAAGCCCGGCCTGTTCGCCGAACCCTTGCCCGTCACCTTCGCAGCTTCCGCCTGAGCAGTCGCCGAGCTTGGCGAGTTGTGAGCTGCACTCGCCCATTGATTGTTCGAGCGATTGCATTTCTTGCTGCATGTTTTCCATGTCCGAAAGCTGCCCGGACATCGATTCGAGCCCTTGCGCCATCTCGGATGGATTCGATTGTTGCATCCCCGCAGCCATCTGCCCCATCGCCTGGGCCATCGACCCGGCGGCATCCGACGCCCGCTGTTGGGCCTTGGCTGCCTGGCTCAGTTGCTGGGCTTGCTCTTCAGATACGCCCGCTTTTTCGAGTGCCTTCTTGAGTGCCTCTGGGTCGGTTGCGAGCTGCTTGGCTTGCTCTTGGGAGAGTCCTGCGCCCTTGAGTTGGTCTTCGAGTTCTTGGCGGTTGTTGGCGAGCTTTTCGAGCTGCTCCTTCATCGCTTCGAGCCCCTCGGCTGCCTGTTTCTTCTGCTCCTCGCTCAGATCACCATTCTCAAGAGCCTCGGCCATCTCTTCGAGCTTCTTCTTGGCATCGCCAAAGTCGCCCCGGGCCATCGCGCGGGCCATCTCTGATGCGGCGCCTTCCTTTGGCGTGTTGAGCTGGCGGGTCATATCCTTGATGGCATCAAAGGTTGCGCCCTCTTCGTTGTTGCGTTTGTCGTTGAGCTTGTCGGACAGGTTGGTGAGTTCTTTGATCGCGCTGCGGGCGATCTCTTCTGGATCGACAAACTGGGTTTCTTCGGGGGTGAGTTCTTTGGCTGATTCGTCGCCTTGGGTATCGAGCTCGATCCCGGTCTGGGCTTTGATCTCTTCGATCATCTTGGCGGTCTCGTTGACGGTCGCCTGGACCTCTTCGAACACTTCGAGCTGGGCTTGCTTCTGTTCTTTTTTGGCGAGCAATCCCGTCACATCAGTCGCGGGAACCCACCAGATCATGATGATCGCCAACGCTGCTGCGATGGGCATCGGCCAATGCTTGGGCGATTCGATCGGGAGCGCGTCCTTGACGATCACCCGCTTGGCGCGGGCGGATGCGTCGGTGACGATCGCTTGCGACCACGAGTCTTTGTTCTGATCAACGCACAACGCGGTCGAAATGGTCTCACGCAATCCGGCACGATCATCGATCTCGCGGGCGACCTGGTCTTCGTTGGGCTTGCGGATCATCGCCCAGATGAGCGCGCTGACGAGGGCGACTCCACCACCAACCAAGAAGGCCATGCCCCAAGGGATTTCGACGGTGGGGACGAGCTTTTGGGTGAGCCGAGCGAGAAAAAGGGCGCACAGGACAACAAACGAGGTCATCGCGAATGTGCGGAGCATGTCGATGAGGAACAGCCGCTTGGAGGCTCGTGCGAGAACTTGCTTGATGTCATCCATGCCTAAAACTCCCAAAATCCCATTCACTCCCTTCTGCTATTAATCGACAAACCGACCCGTAGCTGGAGAATAATGGTATCTACCATAAGATGATACCAGCGGATCGGTTCCGCGGTTGCTTGTTTTCTGATTGTCACATAGTGAATACAAAGACCCCCCAACCCGATTCAGACCAGCAAACCGGTGTTTGGGCGCGATTGCTCTGGTTATTGGATGGCGGCTACATCGATCGCTGCGGGTGTGACGCCGCCTTCGAACGGATGCACCGCCAAGACCAGATCGGGGATCGGGTCCATCTTGTCTTTGCGTGTCTGGGTCTGATATGCCTGTTCGGGCCGGTGACCCTCACCGAGATCGCATTCGCACCGCTGGCGGTGTTCTTTGTTGTTCGGGTGCTCAATACATTCCCGGTCTGGATTCATGGGTTCGGGCAACCGGTCGTGCTCGCAGCGATCACGCTGAGCGCGTGGATGATGCTCACGCTCCGATGGTCGGGCGAGCCGGCGCTGGGCTGGGGCGAGATCGCAGAGCTTCGATGGTTCGTGCTCGTCGGGGTGCTCTTCCCGGTGATCGAAAAGCGCATGATCCTCATTGCTGCGATGTGCACGGGGATCGCGATCGGGCAACTCGCCCAGATTGTTGATGCCTTCGACGGATTCGGGATCGGATGGCTGGGCACACTCGTTGAGAACCACCCCGGACGCGTCGCCGGGTGGTGGCATCCGGTGGTGGGCGGGTCGATCTTGGTCGGTGCGCTCGGGCTGCACCTGCCGTCGGCAATGTTTGGGATCGGTCGAGCGAGGCTCATTGGTATGTTGTGCAGCGCATCGGCTGGCGTTGGGCTCCTCGCTACCAACACCCGTGGGGCATGGATCGCAGCCGTGCTGTTGATTCTGGTATGTGTGATCTTCGGGCTTGGCACCAAGCGCATTGGTGCTCGGCGCGTGTTGTTTATTGCGGGCATCGCATCAGCCGTCGTGTTTGGCGCGGGCATGGTGATGCGTGATTCGATCGCAACGAGATTCGACGAAACCCGAACCGAGATCGTAGAGATACTCGATGGGCAGTATGATTCCTACACCGGGTTACGGGTGCAGATGGGCAAGGTCGCCCTCGATGCTGCGGGAGCTCATCCCGTGATCGGGGTCGGTGCGGGGGGGTACCAAAGCTGGGCGATCGAGCAGGACGCAGATTCGCCGGTGCATCCCCATGCCCACAATAGCCTGCTTCAGATTGTTTCAACGCTCGGCGTCGTGGGCGTGGTGCTCTGGACGATTCTGATCGCTGCCATGCTCCGCAGCTCATGGCGGATCTGGGATCGAGAAGCCGAAGGGATCTATGGGTTGGCTCCGATGTTCGCGATCGTCGGGTTATTGCTCGCTTCAATCACCGATTCTGTGCATATCAACACCCAAACCGCAGCGATGCTCGGGGCATTGGCTGCCCTGTGCCCGGCGTATCGCCCAAAGCATCCTATTTGGCGATCATTGGCGACCAGATAAGTAAAGATCGCATGACAACCGCCCGATTGGTGAATACACTGGTGTGCCTGATT
>CAJXXI010000102.1 GCA_913062615.1 uncultured bacterium
CTGCGTACCCTCCGCCCCCTCTGCGTACAAAAAACTCCCCCCAACAACCACCCCCGTGCGCAAAATCCCTGCGCTCCAACACTTCCCCCTTGTGCCGCAAATAGGCCATGCGATAATACCCGCATGAGCACAATCACAGCACAAATCGAATCTCTCCCAACCATCACCAACGACCTCCTCGACGACCTGATCAACCCCTCAATCACCGCCTTCGATCTGTGCAAAATCCATCAGCTCTCGCTCACCCAACTCGCCGACCTTCTCGAATCAGAAGCCTATCAACAAGCCGTCGCCGCAATCGAGCGCATCGCAAACGCGCGCATTAAGATCATCGAACCCGAAGCCCGCGCCCTCGCATCAGCCCGTCTCGCCGATCAACTCAAAGACAAACCAATCACCCCTGCCCACGCCGAAACCCAACGCAAAGCCGCCACCAATCTCTTACGCCCCCTTCGGGTTTCCGAGGGTGGTGCCGACAATGCCGGCGTCATGGGGTTCTCCTCTACTCCTCCAACCAACCCCCACACACAACCCCAAGAAAAAACCCGCCCAAAGCAGGGCGGGTTTCGTGGATTCAAACGGTTGGCGATTCACCAACCAAGGATTATTCGTCTTCCTTCACTTCATACTCAGCGTCGATCACATCCGGGTCGTCTGATGCGGGTGCTTCACCTTCTGGTGCAGCCTCGCCCGCTTCAGCAGCACTGGCCTCATAGATCGCCTTGCCGAGTTCCATCGACGCGGTTTCGAGTTCCTTCAATGCCGCTTCGATCGCTTCCTTCGTGATCGAATCGTCCTTGAGCTTGGTTTCGAGCCCAGAGATCGCGGCTTCAATCGAGCTGCGGATTTCAGGGGTCACCTTTTCGCCATGCTCTTCGAGACTCTTGCGGGTCTGGGCAATCGTGCCATCAGCACGGTTCTTAAGATCAACCAACTCGCGCCGCTTCTTATCTTCCTCAGCATGCGCCTCGGCGTCCGCCTTCATCTTGTCGATTTCACCCGAGTCCAACCCGCCTGAGTTTTCGATTCGGATGTCGGCCTTCTTGCCCGTGCCCTTGTCGGTCGCGGTGACCTGGAGGATGCCGTTGGCGTCGAGTGCAAACTCAACCTCGATCTGAGGCGTGCCGCGTGCCGCCGGCGGAATATCCGCAAGCTCAAACATACCAAGCGTCCGGTTATCCTTGGCAAACTCACGCTCGCCCTGCAATACATGGATCTGAACCGATGGCTGGTTATCCGCAGCGGTCGAGAAGGTTTCCTTCTTGCTCGTCGGGATGGTCGTGTTGCGTTCGATGAGTTTGGTCATCACGCCGCCCATTGTTTCGACACCGAGTGACAAAGGAGTCACATCGAGAAGGAGTACATCCTTCACATCGCCGCTGAGCACGCCGCCCTGAACCGCGGCGCCGATGGCAACCACTTCATCGGGGTTGACGGTCTTGTTCGGTTCTTTGCCAAAGAGTTCCTTGACGATTTCTTGAACCTTAGGCATACGCGTCGAGCCACCAACAATGACGACTTCGTCGATCTTGGAGATATCAATCCCGGCATCCTTGATCGCATCAAGGCATGGCTTCTTCACACGATTGAAGAGATCATCACAGAGCGATTCAAACTTCGAACGCGAGAGGGTAAGCTGGAGATGCTTGGGTCCCGCATCGGTCGCGGTGATGAACGGCAGGTTGATCGTGGTTTCTTGTGAGTTCGAAAGTTCGATCTTCGCCTTTTCCGCAGCTTCCTTGAGACGCTGCATCGCCATTGGATCGCCGGTGAGGTCGACGCCCTCCGCCTTGCGGAACTCTTCAGCGATGAACTCGATCAGACGTTGGTCCCAGTCGTCGCCACCGAGGTGGGTGTCGCCGTTGGTCGAGAGGACTTCGAAGACGCCATCGCCAACATCGAGGATCGACACGTCGAATGTGCCGCCACCGAGGTCGAAGACCGCGATTTTTTCGTTGGCCTGTTTTTCGAGCCCGTACGCGAGTGCGGCTGCGGTTGGTTCGTTGATGATCCGCTTGACCAAGAGCCCGGCGATTTCGCCGGCGTCTTTGGTTGCCTGGCGCTGTGCATCGTTGAAGTATGCTGGCACGGTGATGACGGCTTCGGTGACTGTTTCACCGAGGTAGTCTTCAGCGGTGCGTTTGAGCTCGCCGAGGATCATCGCGGAGATCTGCTGTGGGGTGAACTCTTCGTCACGGATCTTCACATTGACGAAGTCTTCAGCGCCACCTGTAAGGGTGTACGGGATGAGTTTCTCTTCTGAACCCACCTCGCTGTGACGCCGACCCATGAACCGCTTGATCGAGAAGACCGTGTTCTGTGGGTTGGTGACCTGCTGATGCTTGGCTTGCTGCCCGACAAGGCGTTCGCCCTTTTCGGTGAATCCGACGACCGATGGGGTCGTGCGGTTGCCAGAACTGTTAATAAGAACCTTCGGCGTATCGCCTTCCATGACTGCGACGACCGAGTTAGTTGTTCCGAGGTCGATTCCGATGATCTTGCCCATGATAAGTCTCCTTCTGTCAATCCCTTGTGGCCAATTGTCTGATCGGCCGGGAGAGTGGTATTCGTGGTTTGCATCAGAGGAGTTGCAACTTCCGTGCCATTCAATTGGACTCTGTTTCACCCATTGAGGCCTCGTAGAAGCCGATCGGGGTGCCCATTTTGCACTCTCCTGTCAGTTTGGCAGATAGACTTCATGATGTCTGATGTGCTTTGTATTGGGGCGACTGGAATGTTGGCAGGGTGTGTACGGGCTCTCATTGCACGGGGTGATCGGATTGATTGCATCGCTCGCACCCTTGTCGGGCTCGAAGAGCTCAAGCAGACCATTTCCACATCTGATCGCACGCGTTTGTGCACTCATTCGTGTGACTACCGAGATTTGGAGAAGTTCGAGGAGACGCTCTCTTCGCTCTCATTTCAGCCTTCGGCTGCGATATGCTGGGTTCACAGCCCCGCCGAGCAAGTTCTCGATCGCATCCGCCATCGATTTCCAGATATAGATTTATTACAAGTTGTTGGGTCTTCGGCTCGGCTTGTGGGAGTTTGTAGCACCCCAGCAAATCGGATTGTTCGGCTTGGATACGGTTTGGCAGGTGATCAATCCCGCTGGCTCACGCATGACGAAATATCCCGTGGCGTGTATGACGCATTCGTGTCTGGCGACATGTTCTCACAGGTGGGCACCATCAAAACCTTGTGAGTTGTGCCCGAATCAATCAGTCGGCTTGGTATCCAAATGCTGCTTCGAGGACGGGGTCATTGCCGGCGAAGAAATCAGCAGATCCAACCTCGACGAGGAGGTCAGGATAGACCGCGTCCGGATCGCCTTCGACCTTCTGGAACCAGCGTGAAGAATGGCTGATGGTCATCTTTGAGTTGGGGAGTGTGAAGGATTGGAGCTCTCCGAAGTGGTTGGGTTTGCCGCCGGTGGGTTCGCCGATGAGGACTGCGCCGAGGCGATCTTTGAGCTGGTGGGCGTTGCTCATCGCGGAGCTGAAGGTGTAGCGTGAGATGAGCACGATGATGTCGCCGGGGGCTTTGAATCGTTCGTAGGATTCGAGGTGATCGATGAGTGTCCAGAGGACGGTTTCGTTGCCGCCGCCGTTGAATCGGAGATCGATGACGAGTCTGCGGGCATCGAACTCATCGGATTTCTCGGTGATGAAAGTGCTCAAGAGTTTCATCGGAAAGTCTTTGGCATCCTCGCATTTGTTATACGCGAGGTACATGACTTGTGAATCTTTGAGGAACTCGGTCTGGTAGTTGCCGTGGCTCTTGCGGTACATCAGAGGCATGCCGTTCTTGAAGCCTTGGGCGAAGCTGACCCATTGCGGGCGGGATTCGGGGATGGTGCAGTCGATGGTGACGATTCGCTCGCCGTCGTTGTTCTTGATTGTCAGATCGTATGTGTCGGCGTTGAAGTCATCGGCAAGCCCGACGGCTGCCAGCGCGGGAAGCAATGGGAGGTACGAGCTCCCGGCGTTGATCAGGCGCGAGTTGTTTTCGTAGCCAAAGAGCACGCTGATGCGTTGGAAGGCATCGAGTGCATCGGTATCTCCGAACTTGATGATCTGTGCGCCAACGAGATCCTTATAAGGTGCAGTGGCTGCGGAGATGAACACGCCGTCAGCGAGGACGATGCACTGGATGGGCATGCGGTGCATGGCTTTGGCGTAGGCGCTGAACTCGATATTGGTGTGCGAGTCGCCGCCCATTGCAATGATGCGGTTGAGCTCGATGACGATTTGTGAATCGTGGAGGGTCGGGAGGGCCGCTGTGAGTGATTCGATCGTGTCTTCGAACTCTTCTACGGTGTGATTTGTGTAGAAGTTAGGATGCTTGGCGAGCAGGTTCTCGGCGAGCACATCGATATCCGTCTGCCAGAGCTCGGGGCTCATCTGGGCTCGAGATGGGGCGCACAGCATCGCGAGGAGTGCAGCAAAGAGAAAAAACCGTTTCGGGGTATGTGTCATACCAGAAGTATATCGTGGGAATCGAGCATGCTTGAAGTTGTTGCTTGATACTGCTGATCAGAGCGCAAGTTGGGCCTGCTATTCGGCGTGTGGGTGGTTTCTTGCCAAAGACAAACACCTTGCTTGTGTCAGTTTGCACAAAACTTTGAGCGGACGGTGATCCTGCGTTCATGATCCTCGCCCTGAGACCATCCGCCATTCTCGATGTCGTCGCTGCAGGGTGTGAAGGGGATATCAGTCAACGGAAAAAGTATATAAGCGCACAATTGAACAGAAGTATGATTTTTGGTGGTGATATATCAACAGGAATGACGAATGAGATATCAACAGATATACACAAGGAGATATGAATGTATTGTAAAATGATTGCCTGTGCTCTTGGAGCGAGTTGTTTATGTACACCCGCATTTGCTCAAGCGTGTGATCCGACAGAAGTTGCTGATTTTAATGTCCCCGGGCTCTTCGGCTGGACAATCGCGATGGGCGATGGAATCGCCGTGATTGGAGCACCAGAAGACTCAAGCTTTGGCTCACGAGCCGGAGCGGTGTATGTGTATCGAGACACCAGTTCTGGATGGGTTTATCAAGCGGTGTTGACATCATCCGACATCGAATCAAATGATCTGTTCGGTGAAACCGTTGCGATTTATGGCGAGACGATCCTTGTTGGGGTGCCCGGTGATGATGATCACGGCTCACGATCCGGCTCGGCATATATCTTCGACTTTGATGGCGCAAGCTGGAATCAGACAACAAAGCTCACGGCTTCTGATGCTGGAGGAACCGATGCATTCGGGTCAGCCCTGGCGATCGTTGGCACAACCGCTGTCATCGGCGCCACGCGCAACGATGAGCTGGGGACAAATGCCGGGGCTGCCTATATCTTTGAACTCGCCAATGGCGCATGGACAGAATCGGCTCGGCTGCTCGCATCCGATGGCGAAGAGTATGACGCGTTTGGCGTTTCGATTGCTCTTACGGATACCTTTGTCGTCGTGGGGGCCGCCGAAGACGACGATCACGGCAACTCCTCGGGCTCTGTCTATGTGTTCACAAACGATGGGGCTCAATGGACCGAGCAGTCAAAGATCACACCAATGGACGGTTCGGCGAGCGATTTCTTTGGTGAATCGATCGCGGCATCAGGCAATAGAATCATCGCCGGCGCGTACTGGGATGACGATACAGGAAGCAACTCTGGCTCGGCATACATCTACGAGTTTGATACGAAGTCTGGCTGGAATCAGCAGGCCAAACTCATCGCACCCGACGGGAATACTCAGGACCAGTTTGGTGTAGCTGTCAGTATTTCTGGAGATACCGTCATCGTCGGCGCAAACCGTGATGATGTCATCGGCTCCAATACCGGCTCGGCGTACATGTACCAGTTCAACGATGGGCAATGGGCGTTGAGTTCACAACTGTTCGGCTCGCAGGTCTTGGAAGAGGATGAGTTTGGTGAGAAGGTTGCGCTGTGGGGCAGCGTCGCTGCGATCACATCGGGCGATGAAGTAGGGCGTGTGTATCTCTACGAGTTGGGGTGCTCTTGCCCTGCTGATTTTACGGGTGATGGTGTCTTGAACTTCTTCGATGTCTCCGCATTCCTCCAGGCCTTTACAACCCAAGACCCGGCTGCGGATTTTACAGGTGATGGCAACTTTGATTTCTTCGACATCGGCCAGTTTATTGGGCTCTTCGGCGCGGGATGCCCTTGATCGCACGCCGGCATTGAATATCAGATCGAACATCAGAACATAGACCAAGCCCAGCCGTGGAGTGAATAGCATGTTAGTTTTTCAAAGACCCATCAAGAGTTTTCTATCGGCAGCGAGTGTTTGTTTCTGTATGGGCTTGAGTGCGCCGGCGGCTGCTCAGACTTTTTTTGAAGACTCAATCGTCTCGTTCCATGGCGATTTTGAGTATTCTAGCGATACAAGAAGCGTGTCATTCTGGGATGATTTTATCGCGACGGGAGACCCGCATACGTGGGGGATGGAATCAGGATTTGTAAATATTTTCGACAATCAAACGGGCGGTTTTTTACGAAGTCTGTACTCCGAAAATGGAAATGGGAATGATGGGTTTGGTGTTTCTGTCGACATCCAGGACGGGATGGTTCTTGTTGGTGCATCCACCGATGACACGTTCGGATCTGCGGTAGGGGCAGCGTATTTGTTTGATATTCAAACCGGAGATCGGCTCCACGTGCTGTTCCCAAATATTGGCGCGCCATTCGACAACTTTGGCTCACAAGTGCTGATTCATGATGGCATGGCGATTGTCTCGGCTCCCGGAAATGATACTCAAGGGAACAACTATGGAGCGATCTACTTCTTCGATTTGGAGAGCGGGGAACAGATTTCAGTGCTCTATCCAGACGAGAACGCCGGCGGGAGCTTTGGAAAAACAGAGTTGGCGATGGACGCAGGCGTTCTCGCAGTCGGGGCGCGGAGAGATTCTATTGAAGGTGCAAACGTCGTAGGGTCTGTCTTTCTTTTTGATGTGGAATCCGGGACTCAGATGTATCGGGTGAACTCTGAAGATTTTCAAACTTTTCAATGGTTTGGCGAGTCATTGAGCCTTGGTCAAGGGGTGCTGGCCGTTAGTGCGAGGGGCGATTCTCAAAACGGGTCATATGCCGGTGCTACCTACCTCTTTGATGTATCAAGCGGCGTGCAACTCGCCAAAGTTCTCCCCACCGACGGTGCAGCTGGATCGCGATTTGGGACATCGGTGTATCTCGCCAACGGCTTGCTCGCGGTGGGAGCCGAGGATCATTTCGAAAATGGAGTTGAGACTGGTGCCGCATATGTCTTTGATGCAGAAGATGGTCATCAAATTGCCAAACTCATTTCGAGCAATGGCGATTCGGGGCATGAGTTTGGAGCCTTTGTATTCATTGATCAAAGGAAGATTTATATAAGCGCACCCAAGGCACCTGCTTCGGGGCTTGGTGGCACTGTGTATGTGTATGACCAGAGTTGTGCGCCAGATTTGAACTTTGATGGGATTACTGACTTCTTCGATGTCTCAGAATTCATCCAACTCTACAGGGCCAATGATCTGGCTGCTGATTTTGTACCCGATGGCCAACTCGACTTCTTCGATATCGGTGCCTTTATCGGTTCTTACGCATCGGGGTGCCCGTAAACGGGCGAGGGTTGAAATTCGACGCGGTTATTGAGGTCTTGTCGCCATCGACGGCGAACGGCTCTAGACTTGCAACCAATGACCAACCCCGCAGCTCAACCCACGATCCAGTTGCCCGCCCAGTATGTTGACCAGATCCGCCCTCGGCTTGCCGATCGGCGGGTGTGTGTGACGGGTGGGGCCGGGTTTATTGGTGGGCACCTTGTCGATGCGTTGATCTCGATGGGGGCGTTTGTTTCGGTGATTGATGACCTGTCCAACTCGTCAGCCGAGTTGATCGGGTCGGCGATTGATCGGGCACCGGATCGGGTGCGGTTTGTGCAAGGGAGTATTCTTGATCCCGGCGCGATGGGCTCGGCTGTTGAGGGGGCGCAGACGGTGTTCCATCTCGCGGCGTTGGGATCGGTGCCCATGTCGATCGAAGACCCATCGCGGAACTGGACGGTGAATGGGACGGGCACGATGCGGGTGCTTCAAGCGGCGCAGAACGCGGGTGTCGAGCGGGTGGTGTATTCGGCATCGTCGAGTGCGTACGGGAACAACCCGGCGTTGCCCAAGCTTGAATCAATGGCGCCCGAGCCAGAATCGCCTTATGCTGCTGCCAAGTATGGCGGCGAGTCGTTGATGCGGACATGGTCGGCGTGTTATGGGCTCGATACGGTTTCGCTGCGGTATTTCAATATATTTGGGACACGCCAGGCAGCGGATTCGGCGTATGCTGCGGTGATCCCTGCGTTTGTGACGCGGTATCTTGATGGGAAGTCGCCGACGGTGTTTGGCGATGGTGAGCAGACACGCGATTTTACACATGTGTCCAACGCGGTCGCGGCGAACTTGCTGGCAGCGGTAGCCCACAAGCCGATGGGCGGGCGGGTGGTCAATATCGGCGCAGGTGTGCGGACATCGGTCAACGAGCTGGTCGCGATGATCGCCAAGATACTCGGGACCCAAGAGATCAAGGTGGATTATCAACCCGATCGCGTCGGCGAGGTCCGTGATTCGGTGTCGTCGGTCGAGCTGGCCAAGTCGATCATCGGGTACGAGCCCGCGACGAATATTGAGATCGGGCTCGGGCAAACGGTCAAATGGTATGTGGATCAGCACGGGCAGAATCTTGCGGCCAAGGGCGAATCATCGTGATCGGCAAACTGGTCGATTTCGTGGGTGCGCTCTGGGTGCTGATCTCGCTGGGTTGGGTGTCGCGATTCCGGTTCGGGGGGCGATATTGGGCATGGCGGACGAAGACCGCGTTCCCCGAAGGTGGTCCACCCGGGGGCAAGCTCGGGCTGATCCGATCTGGGCTTGAGTATGCCCGTTGGGCATGGCGGATCCGCCGATTGCGCTAATCTTGCCGATTTCGGGGTCTTGGGCCCAGAATCGCTCGAATTGGAGTATACTCAGTATTGGGATTGGTCAAGGGCACCCCTTTGTTTGGCCGATCTGATGGTCTTGCCTGTGCATCTCTTTTGTACCGGTTCAAAGTACACACCGATTTCAACCACCCGGAGTTTTTTCCGATGAGCAACAACTCGAACTCGAACAGCAGCTTCTCTCACGCCTTCCTTCCAGGGCTGATCCTTGGATTGATCGTGGGATCAGTCGCGGGTGCCTTCCTGCCAGATTTCCTCGGCGGCAACAAACTCCCCGAGCATCGGGTTGTGGGCGATGGGACATCCCAGGCCCGCGATCGCGACCAAGAAATGTCGTATGACGAAGAAACCCAGAAGATCATTGATGATGCGATGAACGATGACGCTGCGACCGGTGCGGTTGATGATGCGGTTGAAGAAGTCGAGGGGCAGGTCGAGGACATTGATCTGCCAACGATTCCAGCTGGCGACGATTGAATCCATCCGGTTTTCGAGTTTGATTCTCTGAGAAGCTCTTGGCTGTGCTAAAATATGCTGATGAGTAGTGACGCACGCACATTGATGGCCCAGCACGCGAAGACCGCCCAGCTTTTGGGGGTTGATTTTCTGCCTTTGGGCAATGCGCCGTTGATCGCAGAGCCACAGCCAGTACCAACGCAAGAGGTTGTGGCATCAAGTCCGCCGACAGCAGCTGAGGAATCTGCACCCAGCTTTGCATCCACACCCAAGCCTGCACCCACATCCAAACCGGCGCCCGCGCCAGAAATGGACATCGACCCGATCGGGTCGGGCGAACTCCGGGCGGTGTACGAAGTTCTTGATGGCCAACAAGCCAGGCTCGATGCGCTCAGGGCGAAGTACGAACTCGATGCCCCGCACCAGCATTTCAATACCCAGTTCAAGAACATCGTCTTTGGCGAGGGCGATCCCGATGCTGATCTGATGTTTATTGGTGAGGCGCCCGGCGAGGATGAGGATGCCAGCGGGCGACCCTTTGCTGGGCGTGCGGGTCAGCTCCTCGAGAACATGATCAAGGCGATGGGGTTCTCTCGCGAGACGGTGTATATTGCCAATGTG
>CAJXXI010000103.1 GCA_913062615.1 uncultured bacterium
AACACCTCACGCATCATCCGCTTAAACCGCCCGCGCACCACCGCATTGCCGACGCGCCGACCAACCGATAACCCAAGCCGATGCTCATCATGATCTGTCGCCAACAAAAATACCGTAATCACCCCCCGCGACTTACGCAGCTTGGCGTCAAACACCGCCGAAAACTGCGCACCGCTCGATAGACGATGCCTTCGCCGATAGACGAGTTTCTTGCCGGGTTGTGATTCTGTGTGCGAATCCATACACAACCATAGGTGTTCAATAAACCCAGGCCAAAAAAAGAGCCGAGCTGGGGGGGACATCCCAGCTCGGCTTTGAGGTTGTTGCCGGTCATCCACCTCGGCAACAACTTGGATCAGGGCGACATCTCTCTCCCCTCGACGCACCCGACCCAATCACAGTCTCAGAGAACCTATTCGGCATCGCCGAACACACACTGGCTCTTCTGAGTGCTGATCCGTATTCAATATCCTGTTGTCCAGATGATGCTGACAAGCAATCGCTTCATCAGACTCCTACCCACCCGGCGTCGGAATACCACATACAAACCGTGACATCACAGTTCCACTCTCAGCTTGCACAAACATCTTTATACAAACCGTTTCAACTCGTCGATTCCGGGGACACAGAACCGACGATGCATAAGCTCATCCAAAAGTACCACTCTTGATCGCACACACAACGCGATACTCAACTCGGAAAGCCTGCTCTAAACTTGTAAAACCCAGACTGCGGTGCTCAGAAACGAGCGAAAATATCAGTCTGAAATCGGCCTGATCTGGCCACATATCCATACGCACGCCAGCCCGCCCGGTTTCATTCCCCACCAAGAAGCGCGCCCACAATCTTCACAATTGCCTGATTTCCAATGAAATTTCACGCGCCGCAGCCGCAATTAATTCGCTTACTATGAATGACACCCCATGCAAACATGATATAGATATCAAGCAATCGTCAAATTAGCCCAACACGCGTCGACGACGAGACGCAACCAAACCGGCACAAGCAAAAATACCCGCCGTCGAGCCCGATGGCAGGTACACACCAACGCTGTACGACCCTTGGTTAAAAGCATCCTTAAACGACGAGTTTCTCAGCGTGAACGAGGCGGTATACGTATCAGGTTCAAGCTCAACCGACCAGATCAATCGCAACGATTGCCCAACCTGCTCAAGATCAAATCTTGTCGCCTCAAAGACCACCCCTGAGTTCTCGCCGACCACTTCCATCAAGATATGAAAACCGTCCGGCTCGCCGAGCTCAAGCCCGTTGAGCACGATCCCTCCAAAGAGCTCAAACCCCTCAGAAGCTACGAATACCGTTTCAATCTCTGATCGAGCCTCCGCGAGCGCATCTGTTGATGCCGTAGAAAAGAATGAGCCGTTGAATATCCATTCTTGCTCTTTGATGATCGAAATCAGTGAAACCTGAGCGGTGCCCGAGTCCCCCGTTTGATCATCATAAAAACTCTGAGAAAGCGAATGGTCAAAGAGCTCAAACCCATCAGACTCAATAAGCAATCCGCCCGGTGCGTTCGCTGATTGAATCGAAGTGCTAATCGAACGATGGGCTGTATCGAATGTCTGCCCGATCGCACCGCTCGATGCGAACGCCATACACCCCATTACGCCAATCCAAAGCGATTCTTTGCGATTGACCATTTGATTCGATGCCGCATTGTGAACCTTCAACTGATGCATGCTGATGATCTCCGATAAGTAGAGTGATGAGTACAACGAGCCTACACCAACTCCGATCAATTGCCACCATTCGGGCAACTATCCATCAGACTCATTCGCCTATCTCCTTACCCAGATTCACACTGCTACACCGCAGGCATCTGCTCTGCATCGCCCTTCGTAAAGCGAAAACTCGTCCCCGAAGCATCAACGATAATCACATCACCACTCGCAAACTCGCCCGATAAGATCCGACCCGCCAGCGGGTTCTCGATCCGCTTCTGGATCGTCCGCGCCAACGGGCGGGCCCCGTACGCCGGGTCATAACCCTCTGCGATCAACTGCTCACGAGCCGCATCGGTAAACTCGATCCCGATCCCACGATCATTCAATCGCTTCACCAACGAACCCAACATGATCTCAGCGATACCCACAAGCGTGTCCTTGCCGAGCTGATGGAACACCACGGTTTCATCAATCCGGTTGAGCAACTCAGGGCGGAAGAACTGCTCGCGCATCCCGACATCGAGATTCATGTTCATCTCGCCCGTCTCCAGGTTGGGCTTCATCCCCTTGGCATCAAGATCAGCACCCGGCCCGCGCCGGATCAGATCACGCACCGCTGCTTCGATCTCCCAATCCTCGCTCCCGTGCTCAGCCATATGTAAAATCTTCTGGCTGCCGATATTGCTCGTCATCACCACGATCGTGTTCTTGAAATCAACCGTCCGCCCCTGCCCGTCGGTCAGCCGACCATCATCGAGCAGCTGCAACAGCACATTGAACACATCCGGGTGCGCCTTCTCGATCTCATCGAGCAAGATCACCGCATACGGGCGTCGGCGAACCGCTTCGGTCAACATCCCGCCCTCTTCATACCCGACATACCCGGGAGGTGCCCCGATGAGCCTGCTCACCGCGTGCTTCTCCATGTACTCGCTCATATCAATCCGCACGAGCGCATCCTCGGTATCAAACAAGAACTCGGCGAGCGCCTTGCAGGTCTCCGTCTTGCCCACACCCGTCGGCCCAAGGAACAAAAAACTCCCGATCGGTTTCGTCTGATCACCAAGCCCGGCCCGGCTCCGACGCACCGCATCGCTCACCGCGCCCAGCGCAACACGCTGCCCCACAACACGCGATTGCAAATGCGTTTCCATATGCACCAGCTTCTCACGCTCTGATTCAATCAATCGCGACACCGGAATCCCGGTCCATCGGCCGACGATCTTGGCGACCGATTCTGGATCAACCTCCTCCTTAATCAACAGCTCGCCCTTGCTCGCCCGATCATCAATCTGAGCCTCCGCCTGCGCCAGCTGCTTCTCAAACTCAACAAGATCACCATACTGAATCCGTGCAGCCCGTTCCAAATCACCAGCCCGCTGGGACTGCTCGAGCTCGACACGCTTGTGCTCGATTTCACCCTTGATATCCCGCACGATATCAAGATCATGCTTCTCTTCTTCCCACCGCACGGTCAACGCACCGTTCTTCTCACGAAGCTCGGCAAGCTCCCCTTCGACACGCATGATCTCTTTCTTGTTGGGCTCACTTCCCTCATCAAGCTTCAATGCTTCACGCTCGATCTCAAGCTGCATGATCTTTCGACGCAGCTCATCAAGCTCCTGAGGCATCGAGTCAATCTCCATCCGCAACGCGCTGGCAGCCTCATCAATCAAATCAATCGCCTTATCAGGCAAGAACCGCTCAGTGATATACCGATCACTCAACGACGCCGCAGCCAATATAGCGCTGTCCTGAATCCGTACACCATGATGTGTCTCGTACCGATCCTTCAATCCACGTAAGATCGCCACCGTTTCTTCAACACTTGGCGCAAGCACCATCACCTTCTGGAATCGGCGCTCAAACGCCGCGTCTTTTTCGATATGCTTGCGATATTCATCGAGCGTCGTCGCACCGATACACCGCAGCTCGCCGCGCGCCAGCGCAGGCTTTAAGAGGTTCCCCGCACTCACCGCGCCCTCGGCTGCGCCCGCGCCGATGATCGTGTGCAGCTCATCAATAAACAGAATCACCTGACCATCCGCGCCCTCCACTTCGCGCAACACTGATTTTAATCGATCCTCAAACTCGCCTCGATACTTCGCGCCCGCGAGCAACGAGCCGACATCGAGCGAGATGATCCGCTTGTCGCTCATCGAACTCGGACAATCTCCATTGACGATCCGCAGCGCGATCCCCTCAGCGATCGCCGTCTTGCCAACGCCGGGCTCACCAATTAAAACCGGGTTGTTCTTGGTTCGGCGCGAGAGCACCTGCATACACCGACGGATCTCTTCGTCGCGCCCGATCACCGGATCGAGCTTGCCGTCGCGTGCACGATCGGTCAGATCGATGCCATACTTCTTGAGCGACTCGAACGATGCTTCGCCGTCGGGGTCATTGATATTCGTCACGCCCGAAGCCTTGCGGATCTCTTCGATCGCAGCCTTCACCGTTTTGGTATCAATATTATGCACCTTGAGCACTTCGCTCGTATTGCCCGCGATCTCAGTCAGCGCGATCAATAAATGCTCGCACGAGACAAACTGATCGCCCATCGTACTCGCCGACGCGTCGGCCTTGCTCAGAATCTCCATGACCTCACGCCCACTCGAGCCCGCGCCCGACGAGGTCTTGGGCAATCTTCCCAGCTCTGATGTGACGATCTGTGCCAGCTGCCCGATCGGTGATCCGATCTTCTTCAAAATCGCCACCACCGGGCCATTCATATCTTCTATCAACGCCTCAAGCACATGCAGCGATCCAACCTCAGGGTTCGACGCCGCCATCGAGTTCTGCTGGGCCCGGGCGAGTGCCTGTTGGGCGAGTGTTGTCAGTTTATCCATACGCATGGTGAGTCCTCCTATATATACATATACACAAGAGACTCCATGCAACTGGCGCGCCATGCACAGAGACCAACAAATCACCCCGCTTCACACCTAAACGCCTGTTTCCCATCCCTCACTGCCAACCTGACAGCACCAACCCCAGAACTGGCAGCCACTTACCCCTTCTCGTCCCGTATACACCCTTCCCAATTAAAAAAACGCTGCTTATCGCAGTCGGTGTCAGCGTTCGAATCCCTGAAGATCAAGGGGGTGCCTAGGCCTGGATCCCGACCTTCCACTCGGAGGAGGCCTGGTCTTCGCCCAGATATCCATTCGGCTCCCATTCAGAGGCTCAAAGGGATCAAACTTGTCTGACCGACCGCGATAAGCAGCGTTCAACACAAGATACCACACCATGACTCAACCTGATCCTCAAATTCCTAATCCCTACCCAAATTCTTCACTCTGTGCATCACCCGTGGATAAACACACCACAATCATCCCTGAACCGCCGCTATGCGCTCCATTTGAACTGTTATCCGGAACACCTCTCCACATGCTGGCGTATCGACCTACACACCGTGCGCAACCGCTCGGGCACAGACAAATTGCGCGCCTCTTGACAGAAGTCGCACACCAACCCGTGACACCGAGCGAGTTTCTCGCTATGCTCGTTGCTTACCAAACACACAAATCCGAGGCTATGCCATGAAGATCAATACCAAGACCCGCCGTTCAATCACCCTCGCGATGCTTCTCGCTACACCACTCGTCATGATCGGCTGCTCGTCGGGCGGCCCAGAACACGCGGGTAATATGAACTCTTTGCGTTGGGAACCATCACCAGCAATGCACGAACTCGCCAAGCGCGATTCCGACCGACTCAATACCTACGCACGCGTCAAGGATACAAACTTAAGGTTGATCCATAAGGACATCGATAAGATGTGGTTCCTCGATCGCCCATCGCGTCTATACCGCGGCGTCAAACCATAAGACCCTATCAATCCACGATTGACAACGAACAAATAAAAAACACCCGATAATCGTCGGGTGTTTTTTTTATTTCATATTACTCTGCAAATGCAGGCTCAAACGCGAACGCTTAAATATTCACTTTGCAGTGTACTGCCCGCGAGAGATCTTCTTAAAGGTCTTCTTTTCGCGAATCAATGCCTGGTTAACGATCGTGCGGAAGTTCGCTGCGGTTGTCAAGTACCCAGCCTTCTGAACCTCTGCAGTCACTTCGGTCACAGACATCGTCTTGTTCTTAAGCACGACTGCGAGCGAATCAACAAGGTTCATATCATTACGAGGACGACGGCGGATGCCGCCCGATGCACTCAGTGCACCAACAGCTGCCAACTCGGTATCAACCTGTGCCAGTTCGCCGAGCAAACGCTCGCGTCGACGCTCGAGCTTACGAACGCCACGCTCTCTGCGCTGAAGCTCAGCGTGCAGTTCAGCCATCGACATTGTGTTGAGGGAAGACGATTTCTTAGTTGTTGTTTTCTTAGCCATCTGATGCTCTTTCTTGTACCTGTGCGTGTACTGTTTTTCTGTGTTGTGTAAAAGAGATTGGGTACATGCCCTAAGGGTACATCCACAGTTCCCGGACAACTACCCCGTAGTGTAAAATATTCTAGTACACAATATAGCGTATTTCTAATAAATCAGAAGTGTTATTTAAAACAATTTTGAAAATCATCCAAACAAAAACAAACCACTCGCCATCCGATACAATCTGCCATACCAAGCGAAGAATGGGGTATTATCACTACGCCTGTCCGTTTAACAGATCATCGCCTGTTCCTACACCAAGCCGATTCATTAAACCATCAAAGTGATCCAAGTCATAAAAATCAATCGTAATACTCCCCTTCGTCCCAGAACGATCTGTTTTGAGTTTTACATTGGTGCTCAGCTGTTCGCCGAGCCGTTTCTCTAAATCCTGTAATACAGATTCAAACCTCGTTATGCTCACCGCGTCGCTGTTGGCATGGGCTGAATTGCCAGTATCGATTTCCGGATCATTATATACGTTATGTTCTGCTATTACAAGTTCGAGCGTACGAACCGTCCATTCTTCATCGACCGCTTGCCGGGCAAGGAGTCGCCTTTGATCGCCATCTTTACAAGACAACAGCACCTTGCCATGCCCACTCCCGAGTACCCCGGATACAATCATGGATTGGATCTCGTCATCGAGTTCGATCAGACGAATGAAGTTGGCGACCGACGATCGGCTGATCCCCACTTTGGTGGCAATCGCCTCCTGGGTCATCCCAAACCGCTCATTTAAGAGCACAAACCCGTGCGCCCGCTCGATCGGGTTCAGGTCCTCACGCTGAATATTCTCTATCAACGCCATTTGAGCCGATTGAGCATCATCGACCGCGACCACGATCGCCCGAATCTTGGCTTGCCCGGTTCGACAGCTCGCCCGCCATCGCCGTTCACCAGCGATCAGTTCAAACCGCTCGCCATCCTCGCTGCGCACCGCACGCACCACAATCGGCTGCATCAACCCATGCTCTGCGATCGACCCGGCGAGCTCCTCGAGCGCATCCTCATCAAACACCCGCCGAGGCTGGTGCGGATTGGGCACCACGTGCGTCACATCGATCTCAAGAATCTGCTCGCCTTGCGCCAACGCTGCAGGCTCCCCATCGCTCACTATGTTCGCTATTTGTGAGGCGTTGAGTTCTGGCGCTACCTGAATCGGCCCGATCGGCGATTGGTCAACAAGCGCGCTCAATCCTCTGCCAAGCTTCGATCGGTTCTTCTTTTTTCGTGTGGGCGATGTCATGACTATCTCCAAATATGATGCTTCATTCTCTTTGCAAGCTGCACAGTATCCGAATTATCCGTCCCCCGCAGCCTGCGATCAACCCTGCACCCACCGATTGCGTGCATATAATCGCCTATGGGATCCAAAAAACACACCGAAATCATCGCCCGCGGGCTTCTGATCAACCAGGGGCGTGTGCTGATGTGCCGAAACATCAAGCATTCCTATTGCTATCTCCCCGGCGGGCATGTCGAGTTCGCCGAGCGTGCCAGCGATGCCCTGATCAGAGAAATCAAAGAAGAAACCGGGCTCGAATCATCCACAGGGCCCCTGCTGCTCACCACAGAACAGTGCTTCGACGATGGCAAACGTGTCCATCACGAGATCAATGTAGTGTTCCACGTGGAACATCTTGGCGAATCCAAGACCCCGGGCGCCAAGCCGCCAGAGATTGTGCCGAGCATCGAGGAGCACATCGACTTTGTCTGGGTTGATCTCGCCGAGCTCCCCGAGGCCGATGTTCGCCCCAATGAAATCAAGGCCTGGCTGATGAGTGGGGGCGCGACCCAACCAGCGCAAGGCCCTTGGCTCAGCGGCTTCGACTAAACCAGTCGGTTCGAATAAACACACCCGGTTGCCCCCTTGCGCTTCAACCCCCCACCCATCTTGCCGATAACGAATCGGTATGCCCGCCTCGCGTCACAAACCCGATTCTGCCCACCCGCCATCCAATCCATTGGCTGAGGCACACAGCAAACAGATCGCGCAGATCGAGCAGATCGCTTCGGGCTTGGATTCCATCCAATCACACCTCGATCAAGCATCCGATCTCGCTGAGACCGGCGCGTTGGCATCGATGTACGCCCACGAGGTCAACAACCTGATGACCCAGGTCAGCGGGCGTGCCCAGCTCGCACTGATGCACCTCGATCAACCCGAGCGGGTTATCCACGCCCTCGAGCTCGCCCGACATGCGAGCACACAGATCGCCCAACTCTCCGAAATCTTCATGGGCGACGCCCAATCCACCCCCCACCAATCTTCAAGCGCCTCGATCGCGGATATCCATCGCCGGGCGTTGGGGTTTCTCGCTGAACAAGACATCGCCGAGTTTGAGTGCTCGATCACAGGCTCAATCGCCAGCGAACCCGACATCCCCGCGGCGATGCTCCAACAAGTGCTCCTCAACTTGTACCTCAATGCGATCCGAGCACTAAAAGAAACAGACACACCCCGTCGCCGTCGGCTCAGCACACTGATTGAGACGATCGAGACTGACCCGTACCATCACTGCCGGGCGGGGGGGGCTGATTGTTCCACATGGAACAACTCTCAGACCATCCGCATTACGGTTGAAGATACCGGCGTTGGCATGGACCCGGACCAGCTCGCCGGGCTGATGGGCACCAAAGAGCGGGGGAGTGCTGATGGTTCGACGAATCAAGATCGTGGGCACGGGCTTGGGTTGACCATCTGCAGCCGACTCATCTCCAACGCCCAAGGCTCGATCGTTGCCGATTCAACACTCGGCGCAGGTACCAAGATGATCATCACCCTGCCGGCCTCAGCAAAGCCGGGCTCACCAAAAATCCGTCGAGGGAACTCGGCTGCGTGAACGTAGTATGAGAAGACCGTCTGACTTAGGCGTCAGCGATCAGCACGATGTCGTCTGCGATGAACTCGACATGAACATCATCGCCCACGTTGGGATGCACCGTAGAAGCCGAACCAAACGGATTCATCTCGGCGATCTTGATCGGCGGACACCCTTTAATCTCAACCAAATGCTGAGCGGTCTCACCAAGATAAGTGGTCTCTAAGAGCTTGCCTGGCAGCGTATTGGGCTCGCCGGACCTGCGCAAACGGATGGCTTCTGGGCGTACAGACAACAAGTTTTGTTCGCTCTTTGTTTGCGCTTGCCCATTTTGGATCACGGGGCCAGTGAATCCACCAGCTTCAACGGCGTAGGCTGCTGCTTGGCCAACTTCGCCCGTTTGCTTGGCCTCAATCAGGTTGGTCTCGCCGAGGAACTCGGCGACGAACCGGGTGTCGGGCTTGCGGTAGAGCTCACGCGGTGTGCCGAGCTGCACGATCTGTCCGTCCTTGAGCAGCGCGATCCGATCAGCCATCGAGAGGGCCTCTTTCTGATCGTGCGTCACATAGACGGTAGTGATTCCCGAAGCCTTGCAGACATTGCGGATTTGCAGGCGAAGGTCGTTTCGGAGCTTGGCATCGAGGTTTGATAGCGGTTCGTCGAGCAAGAGGACATCGGGTTTGATGACCAATGCACGGGCGAGGGCGACGCGTTGCTGTTGACCACCTGAGAGCTGGGTTGGTTTTCGGCTCGCATAATCTTCCATTTGCACCGCTGCGAGTGCTTCGAGCACCCGTGTATCTTTTTCAGGGTTGGGCACCTTACGCACATTGAGTCCAAAGGCGACATTCTGGGCAACGGTCATGTGCGGCCAGAGCGCGTAGGACTGGAACACCATCCCGGTGTTTCTTTTGTTGGGCGCATCGTGTGTGACGTCTTTTCCATCAAAGGCCACGGTGCCTGATGTGGGGTCGATAAACCCTGCAATCATGCGCAAAAGCGTGGTTTTGCCGCACCCTGACGGCCCCAGGAGGAAGAAGAGTTCTCCGGGTTCGATGGTGACGGAGAGCTGGTCGACCGCGGTGGCTGCCGATGCGCCGTTGCCGAAGACTTTAACAAGATTATGAATCGTGATCTGTGTACCCATAGAAGGACATCATAGCGAAA
>CAJXXI010000104.1 GCA_913062615.1 uncultured bacterium
CGGATTTGAGCGCAGAGATTGCCGTTGGGCGGCTAAAAACGGTATGTTTTGGGCGAATCGGTCGATAGGGAGAGCATGACCCATTCGTCTCAGAACCGATCCGTCCGATCAATCGTCGTAGGCACCGCACAAGCGTGCTCGCTTGTGATTCGCCAGTTGGCTGCCCTCGAAGCTGCCCCCGAGATAGCGGGGGTTGTGCTCGTCGAAAAAGCCGGGACGACCACGATCGAAAACATCCCGGTGCTCGGGTTCACCGACGATCTCATCGGGTTGTGCGCTAGCAACAACATCGCCAGCGCGATCGTCACCCTGCCCGCTTCGCATCGTTCGATGTGGCGTGAGATCAGTATCTCATTGCACCGTGCGGGTGTGGTCGAGCGGTTTGTGCCGCCGATGGATGAGCTCTTGAGTTGTGCGCCCCAGGTCGCCGTTTCTCCAACGGTTGCTGTGGGTGCGCCGAGGATTGATCTCGCCAAGCTCGTCGGACGCGAAGCCCATTCGATTGATCGTGCACTCGTTGGCGAGACACTCACCGGAAAAACCGTCCTCGTCACCGGCGCGGGCGGGTCGATCGGGTCGGAACTGTGCCGACAGATCGCGACCTTCGAGCCCACAAAGATCGTCCTGATGGAGCGAGCAGAGAACGCGCTCTTCGAGATCGATCGTCAGCTCAAAGAAACATTCCCAATGCTCGAACGCGTCGCGGTCTTGCACGATGTGGTCGATGCGTCGCGGACGCTGAGCCTGCTCGAACGCTATAAGCCCCAGGTCGTGATTCATGCTGCTGCGCATAAGCATGTGCCTTTGATGGAGGACCATCCATCGCACGCCGTGACGAACAATGTGTTCGGGACCAAGTCGATCGCGGATGCGAGTGTTGCGATCGGTGTCGAGCGTTTCGTGCTTATATCTTCGGACAAAGCCGTGAACCCGGTCAATGTGATGGGCGCGACCAAACGGCTCGCCGAGATGTATGTGCAATCGCTCTCGAAGATGAATGGGATCGGTTTTAACAAGAATACAAAGCTGAGCATGGTCCGGTTTGGCAATGTCCTCGGGTCGGCGTGCTCTGTGCTTCCGATCTGGGCCGATCAGATCGCTGCGGGTCGTCCGGTGACGGTGACCGACGAGCGGATGACGCGGTACTTCATGACGATCCCCGAAGCCGCGACCTTGGTGCTCCAAGCCGGCGCGATGTCCGGGCTCGACGAGCAACCATCTGGCGAAGTCTTCGTGCTCGACATGGGCGAGCCGATCAACATCTTTGGCTTAGCACGCCGATTCATCCGCGCGTGTGGATATGAAGCCGTGATCGGTCAGCCGATGGGTTCGAGTTGTTCACCAAGATCGGTGCCTGTGATTTTGACGGGTTCGCGTCCGGGCGAGAAGCTGCATGAGCAGCTGAGCTACGACGCCGAGGGCTTGGAGCGGACGGCCCACCCAGGAATCTACTCATTAGACGACGGCACCGATGTCGAACCCGCCACGATCGACGCGATGATCGAGAGCATGGACACTGCCCGATTGAGTCATTCTCGCAAGGCTGTGCTCGAACAGATTGCTCGGTACATCCCGACGATGAACGGCAATGCACAATCGGTTTCAGCAGCATGAGCGATTACACAGGCTCAGTTGAGCTCCGCAAGGTCGTTCCTGACGATCTTGAAATCTTATATCGAATTCAGACTGATCCCAAAGCCAACGATCTCGCCAAGGTGTACGCGCGCGAGCAATCGGATTTCTATGCTCACTGGACAAAGATCCTCGAATCCCCAGAGGTCATTATGCGGGCGATTGCATACGACGGCCAAACCGTTGGCAATATCAATAGCTTCCCGATCGAAGGGAAAACCTATGTGGGCTATTGGATCGAGCGTGCGTTTTGGGGCAAAGGAATCGCAACGCGTGCTGTTCAGATGCTGCTCAAGATTGATACCACTCGTCCTATGTATGCGATCGTTGCAACGAAGAATATTGGCTCGTGCCTTGTTCTTGAGAAGAACGGATTTGTAAAGATTGGCGAGTCTGATTCTCCGGGGACCGATCGCTTTGCCCCTTGTAGAGAGGCTCATTATCGCTTGAGTTCCATAGAAAAACCCTCCTGAAGCGATTGAAACATCGATTGGGATGTTTGTAGTGAAAACCTTACTAAATTCCAAACAAACGGCTTGACTTGTTGTTTGGGCGTTGTTATTTTAGGTGTATGGTACCTAAAGTTCGCAGTTTCTTGTTACAGGGGATCGACGCACGGGTTGTTGAGATCGAGATCGATCTTGACGAGACGCAGCTTCAAAAGGAGATCGTGGTGGGTCTTCCGGATGCTGCGGTGCGCGAATCCATCGAGCGTGTCCGATCGGCGATGGGGAATAGTGGATACCCGATGCCGATGGGTCGGACACTGATCAATCTCGCGCCGGCGGATATCCGCAAGGAAGGTCCAATGTACGACCTGCCGATCGCGGTGGGGGTTTTGGTCGCCAATGGCGTGATTCATCCGGTTCGTCAGACTGCCAGCGTTGGTGGCGGCGGGGTGTGCTTTGAGGATGAGTCGGTTGGGTTGGATCCCCGCCGGGCTTTGATCGCAGGCGAACTCGCGCTCGACGGTCGAATCCGCCCAATCCGAGGGGTGATCGCGATGGTCTCGCTCGCCAAAGAGCTCGGGCTCGATGCGGTGGTCGTGCCCAGTGAGAACGCCGCCGAGGCGTCGGTGGTCGAGGGCGTGCGGGTGTTCGGGGTGTCGAGTCTGACTCAAGTCGTCGGGCTAATGAACGGCTCGCTCGATTTGGAACCTTGCCCGACCACGGATGTTGCAGCGATGCTCGAAGCGACCATCGCGCCAATCGATTTCGCCGAGATCAAAGGGCAAGAATCGGTCAAAAGAGCCATGATGATCGCAGCCGCCGGCCAGCACAATATCGTCATGCTCGGCCCAGCGGGCACCGGTAAAACCATGATGGCCAAGGCGTTACCCGGAATCATGCCGCCTTTAACCCCCAAGGAGGCGATCGAGGTCACGCGGGTGTATTCATCGCGCGGGTTGCTCGATTCGTCGCGTGGATTGGTCTCGGCCCGTCCGGTCCGCACGCCTCACCATACCGCCAGCTCGCCGGCGATCGTCGGCGGCGGCGCGATCCCCCAAGCCGGCGAAATTTCGCTCGCGCACCACGGGATTCTGTTCCTCGACGAGCTCCCCGAGTTCTCGCGCAATGTCCTCGAAACCATGCGACAACCAATGGAAGATCATGTCGTCACCATCGCTCGATCCCACGGCACGGTCGAGTTCCCCGCATCCTTTATGCTCGTCGCCGCGATGAACCCAACACCCGGAGGCGATGTCGGGCCCGGTGAAGCCGGGCAACGCGAGATGGCGAGGTATCTCTCAAGGCTCTCTGGGCCGTTGTTGGATCGGATCGATCTTCATGTCGAAGCCCCAGCCGTCCCTTGGGTTGAGCTGAGCAAAAAAGCGACCGGCACCGACACGGCGACCATGCGAGAGAAGGTCGCCAATGCCCGGAAAAGCTCGATCAAACGCCAAGGCGATGTCCCCAACTCGCGATTGAAGGGACGTGAGCTCGATGTGATCATGTCGCTCGATGATGGTGCTCAAATCCTGCTCGAGCAAGCGATGACCCAGCTCGGTCTCAGCGCGCGGGCGTATGACAAAATTCGGCGGATCGCGTTGACCATTTCGGATATATCCGGGAGTGATTCGGTCAAAGCCGAGCATATCGGTGAAGCGGTTCAGTATCGTCTTTTGGATCGGAAGTTGTGATGGTGTGGGAGGTTGTGAAAAAGAGCCCGGTGTCTGGTAATGATTAAAATGCAATGAAAGGAGGACAAAGCGCAGAGTGTGCACGATTCGGCTACGCTTTGGGTCAATGAAATGAGCGTCGGGGATGTGCAGGAGACTAGATATGAGAATTGGTGTTGGGCGTTGTGTAGCGGTGTTGTTGGCGAGTGCGTTGGGGTTTGCTGGGCTGGTGAGTACAGGGTGCGCGAGCACGGCTGGGCGAGCGGGTTCACACCGGGCAGGGATCGGGGATTCGCTCTCGGTCGGTGCGGTTGATGGCATGTACCGTCGGGCTGGCGGGCGCGATGGCGACAATGTCTTCAAGCAGATCGATTGGCCAACACCAACAGAGATGCGGCTGGGTTCTGGATTGCCCGGTCCAGACTATTGGCAGCAACAGACCGACTACACGATTCAGGTTCGGCTCGATCCAGACACGGGCACACTCGATGCGACGATGACGGTGGTGTACCACAACAATTCGCCTCATGCGCTCGATTACATCTGGATGAATCTTGAGCAGAATCTGTTTCATACCGATTCGATCGGGACGAAATCTCGCACGCCTGGCAGCGTGATGAAAATGCTCGAAGATGATTTCGATGGCGGGTACGCGATCCCGTCGATCCGGACGAGCGGGATTGCAGACGGCGAAGAGCTCGCGATGAAGGTCTATGACACGCTCGGGCGGATTGATCTGACCGATGCGATCGGTCCGGGTCAGCAGTTTGTCTTTGAGATGGACTTTGGGTTTAAGATCCCCCCTCACCTTCGGCGGATGGGGTCCGAAGAGGTCGAGCAGGGCATGATCTACGAGATGGCCCAGTGGTTCCCGCAGGTGTGCAAGTATGACGATGTGCACGGGTGGAACACGCTGCCCTACCTTGGCAGCGGCGAGTTCTATACTGATTTCGGCAACTACGATGTCTCGATCACGGTCCCTCGCGGGTACATGGTCGCCGGCTCGGGCGCGTTGATCAATGCCGGCGAGGTGCTCACTCAGACCCAGCGCGATCGGTTGAGCCAAGCGATGAGTTCGGATGAACCCGTCTGGATTGTCGAGCCCGATGAGGTCGGCGATGACGAGATGCGTCCAAGCTTCGCCAACGAGTTCACCTGGCAGTTCCATATCGACAACGCCCGAACCTTCGCATGGGCTGCTTCCGATGCGTTTATCTGGGATGCGTGCAAGGCCGATGTGACGGATCCCGATGGGACGCAGCGTACGGTGCTTTGTCAGTCGTTGTATCCCGTGGAAGCTACCGCGTGGATCAATACCCATGAAGAGGGCGGATCATCGCGTGCGATCAAGCATTCCATCGAGTTCTACTCTGATCTTCTATTCACCTATCCATACCCCGTCATGTCCAACATCAACGGCCCAGAGGGCGGGATGGAATATCCGGGGATCGTATTCTGTGGGAGTCGGACGAATCACAACGGCATGTTCGGGGTGACGGATCACGAGATCGGGCACAACTGGTTCCCGATGGTCATCAATACCGACGAGCGGCGGTACATGTGGCAGGACGAAGGATTCAACACCTTCATCAATATGTATTCAAAGGCAGAATGGAAGGGCGAGGAGATTGATATCTCCCGGGCTATGAAGCAGACGATGGAGCTGTGCTCACAGCCCAACTGCCAGCCGATCATGACCGCTCCAGATCGCACATGGCCCCGCTGGGTCGGCAAGCTGATGTACCGCAAGACCGGCTACGGCATGTACTTACTGCGTGAGTTTGTCCTCGGTCCTGATCGCTTCGACGATGCGTTTACAGGGTACACGAGCAAGTGGCTCTTCAAGCATCCTCAGCCCGCTGATTTCTTCCGGGCGATGGAGGACGGGAGCGGGATGGATCTCAACTGGTTCTGGCGAGGGTGGTTCTTGGAACCGTCTGCGCTTGATCAGGCGATCGCCGGCGTCAATACAGTCGAAGACGGCGCGGTCGTGGTGCTCGATAATCTCGGTGACATGGTCATGCCGGTTCGGCTCTCGGTGGTTTATACAGATGGCACGAGCGAGATCATCGACCTGCCGGTCGAGATCTGGCACCAGACGAGCCGATGGCGTGCGGGGATCGATACCGCAGGACGAACAATTGGATCCATCGAGATCGATCCGGGCGAGTTGCTTCCTGATACGAACCGGTCGAATAACCGTTGGCACTAAAACAGCGTGAAGATGGCGGCGAGTGTGCTTGTTGGCCGATCTGATACTGTTCGTATCAAGTGAAGGGCTAGACTGACACCGTGTATCAAGCATTACTCACCAAAAAATATCTGACCCGCAAGGTCATGCCCATGCTGGCGATGGCCGCGGTGTTGCTGTCGGTCGCGACGATTCTGATCACTTGGTCGGTCATGGGCGGGTTCCTCAAGACGCTGATCTCATCTGGGCGGACACTCGTCGGGGATGTCGCGATCGTGTGGCCCAATGTTGGATTTGCGCATTATGACGATCTGATCGAGCGATTGGAAGCCGACGAGTTGATTGATTCGGCGAGCCCAACAATTGAGACCTTCGGGTTGATTCGGCTCCCCGACGATCGGGTTGAGTTGATTTCGATCAAGGGGATCGAAGCGTCGAGTTATTCGGATGTGACGGGCTTTGTCGACACGATGTGGTGGAAACCGATCGATGAGCCGACGCCTAAGGATTATGAGGGCGATGACATTCGGCTTCAGCCTGAAAACATTTCGATGTTTACCGATATGGAAGCCAGCGGAATCTCGATGACGCGGTTGAATCCAAGCTCGGGCAAAGTCGAAGCAGCGGGGGTGCTCGGGATCGAAGTCACCGGGCAGAACTATCGCACCAAATGGGGTGGGTACTACCCATTGGCACCCAACCGAGCGATGCCTGATGGTGGCGTGGAACGGATAGAAACATTTATGCCTCGTGATGGAGAGGTAGAGCTGACCATTTTGGCATTGGATTCATCGGGTCATCCGATCGATCCTGTGCGGCGTGTCATCCCGATCGCCAACGAGTTCCAGTCTGGGTTGTACGAGGTGGATCAGGGCACGATCTTTGTGCCTTTGGACATTATCCAGCGGATGCTTCGGCTCGATGCTGCCGAGCGGGTCGAACTGGTGCGTGATGATCAGAATCCATTTGAGATCGTGGTTGATCCCGAGACCGGTGAGATTGGTCCAAAGATGAAAGAAGTGATCGGCGTCGTGCCCGCGCGGGTGACGACGGTGCTGGTGCGTGGGGTCGATGGAGCAGAGCTCGAAGCGGTGCGATCGCGGATCCGTGCTGTGTATGCAGAGTTCGCTGATGCTCATGTCGGCGAGGTTCCGAGCGCATTCCAGATGGAGAACCAGATCAAGACCTGGGAAGATCTGAATCGGACGATGATCAGCGCGGTGAAGAAGGAAACGGGATTGGTGCTGTTTATCTTTGGGATCGTGTCGTTTACGACCGTGTTCTTGGTGCTTGCGATCTTCTGGTCGATGGCGACCGAGAAGACCAAAGATATCGGGGTGTTGCGGGCACTGGGTGCTTCTACGCCGGGCATTGCGTGGTTGTGGATCCGGTACGGTGCATCGATCGGGATTGTGGGCTCGGTAACTGGCACGGCGGTTGGATATTGGGTGGTACTCAATATCAACAGCATCCACGACTGGATGGGCAGGACCTTCGGGCTTGTGATCTGGGATCCACGCCAGTACTACTTTGTCGAGATCCCCAGTGAGGTCGAGCCGATTAAGGCCGCGATTGTGTTTGTGATTGGGATACTGACCTGCGTGGTCGGGGCATCGATCCCGGCAATTCATAGCGCACGGATGGACCCGGTGAAAGCGTTGAGGTTCGAATAAGAATGAGCATGCAGACGCAAACAAACAAGGCAGAGTCAGCGGTTCAAACGGAACCGATTTTGTCGGTGCGCGGGGTGCATAAGACCTACAAGCTCGGGCGTGTGAAGGTGCCTGTGTTGCATGGGGTTGATATGGATGTGCATCAGGGCGAATGGGTGACCATTCTTGGTGCTTCGGGCTCTGGCAAGAGCACGCTGTTGCACTTGCTTGGCGGGCTTGATCGCCCGGATAAAAACCCTGATAAGAACGCTGATAAAAATGGGGGCTCGCAGGTGTCGGTGCAGTTCGAAGATCGGGAACTCACACGATTGAGCAAGCGGGCGTTGGACCGGTACCGGGCGGATGATGTGGGCTTTGTGTTCCAGTTTTATCATCTGTTGCCTGAACTGAGCGTGCTTCAGAATGTGACGATTGGCGGGATGATTAAACATGGTCGGTTTGGATACCGATCGAACCGCAAAGAGATCGTCGATCGGGCGTCGGGGCTTTTGGATCGGTTCGGTTTGAGCCATCGGCTCAAGCATCGCCCGGCGGAGCTTTCTGGCGGCGAACGACAACGCGTGGCGATCGCGCGGGCATTGATCAACGAGCCGAGTTTGCTTTTGGCCGACGAGCCGACAGGAAACCTCGATGTGAAGACCGGGGCGTCGATTCTCGATGTGATCATCGAACTTCGTCGAGACGCCGGGCTGACACTGGTGATGGTGACGCACGATGACCGGATCGCCCAGCAGGGTGATCGGGTGATTCGGCTGGTAGATGGTCGGGTCAACGAGGCATAAAGCCCAAGCCTCAGCTATATTTATACATTTTGTGTCTCCAAACGCGATCCGAGAAAATAGGAATACCCTCAAAGGGTGTCTATTTGGATAGTGAGTACTACCATGTGTATTCGCATTTGCAACATGCATGAAGTGATCAAGATTTATCTAGAAAAGCGGAGACGGGTGATTTGAGTTCGATAGATTCACAGACAACAGATTTCAAGCGCACCACACGCACGGTTGATCTCGCGGGCCTGAGCGGCAAGCGGATCCCTGCTGAGGTGATCGAGTGTGGTTCGGGCATGCCGATCGTGTTTTTGCATGGGCTCGTTGGGCTCAACGAACACTGGGGCAAGGTGGTCGATCGGATCGCATCGCGTGTGCGGTGCGTGACCCTCGAGGTGCCATTGCTTGGTTTGCGCGGGGTGGATTGTTCGCTCAGCGCGGTGTCGGCGATGACCATGCAGTTCCTCGATCGTGAGATCGGTGAGCCTGCGATCCTTGTTGGCAACTCGTTCGGTGGTCATGTCGCATTACGCGTCACGCACGAACGCCCAGAGCTGGTCCACGCGTTGGTCCTCGCTGGTTCAAGCGGATTGATCGAACGCACGGTCGTCAAGGGTGCTCCCGTTCGGCCAACACGCGAATGGTTGGTCGAGAAGATCGGTGAGTTGTTCTACGACAAATCAAAGATGGACCCCAACGATGTCGATCGTGCATTCGAGCTGCTCAACGAGCGTGGCGGGGCGCGGGCGATGGTCAAGCTCTCCAAGAGTGCGCGTCGTGACAACATGACCGATGATTTGGCCGACATCATGCAGAAGACGCTGCTGATCTGGGGCAAGGAAGATATCGTGACGCCTCCAAGCGCCGGGCAGGGGTTCAGCGAACTGATGCCCAACGCCAAGCTGCACTGGCTCGATAACTGCGGGCACGCACCGATGATCGAAGCCCCCATAGCATTCGGCGAAGCGATGCACGGGTTCTTCGACGAGCTCGAAGCCGACGGCCAGTTCGGGTCATGAACTCTGATCCACAGTCAACGCGAACCAACGCCCCGATGCCCAACGGCAAGCACACCTGGACAAGCCTGGTCGGTGTGGCACTCCATGCACGCGTCGAGGCGCGTCGTCGTAAGTTGTTGGATGTCGACTATTGGAAAACGAATACACAAGCGATCCAGCTCAAAGAGTTGGACAAGCTCGTCGAGACCTGCAAAGATACACGCATCGGCAAACGGAACAAGTTTCGTGCGGTGCTCAAAGAACAAGACCAGCTCGCGGCGTTCCGTGAGGCACTGCCAATCTCGGACTGGTACGCGTTCCAAGATGACATCATCGACATGCGCGAGCAAGGGATGAGCGATGTGCTCTGGCCGGGCAAGGTGATGCACTTTGCCCAGACCTCGGGCACCACCGCGGGCGACAAATATGTTGCCGTCACCGAAGAGATGATGCATTCGAACTACCTTGCATCGCTCGATATCTTCGCGCACATGATCAATCGTGGGTCGCACCCTGAGCGGATCATGGGCGGGCGGTGCTTGTTCCTTGGCGGATCGACGGATCTGGATTACAACGAGCATGGGGTGGCGACGGGTGATCTGTCG
>CAJXXI010000105.1 GCA_913062615.1 uncultured bacterium
CCCGGCGCCGGTCATCGTGTCAAGACGTGAGGCCATCGAGTTGACCATCGTGACGGCAATCGCGATCGCAGCACCCACAGCCGGAAGCACACCCACCGAAAATATACTCACTACGCCATAGACGATAATTGAGAGTGCAACCAAAAGTGCGAATACGCGAAGCCGAAGTTTAAGCATCCATTGCATTGTCTACGAAACTCCAGCAAATCATACAGCGAAACGGGTCAATTGGCAGACCAATCCACCAGATCGAGTATATCCCATTTGTCGGCCAAATGGAGAGAATCTGATGAGGATTCACTCAAAGCGGGCGGTACAGATCAATGATCTTTCGAAGATTATCTGGGTCCTTGAGATGGTTGATCTGAATCTCGATCCCATCTTGACCAGACGACGAAATTCCGATCTCCCCGACCTGCATGAGCCGTTGGAGGAATGACTGGGTCACTTGGATATTACGGATATTGTCATGGACAACCTCGGACGAGGATTTCGAGAGAATCCCTCTATGCATGATCGTGCGCTTGGTCGTGATCTCAAGCGATGCCCCAAGCCGATCGACCCACCACCAGATAATCAACCCAATCCCACCCAAAGCCATCGGCACAAAGAGCAGGAGCCAGAAGAACGACTTATCCGTCACAGGCACCCAAATAGACCCGATCAGCCCGAGCAATATAATCAATACAACGAGGGCAAACTTGATCGCACGCGAGCGGAACCAGCATCGCCGAACTATTTGTACCCGAACCTCAGCCCCAAAGTCAGATGGGAAACCAGCCTTTTCTGCACGATCGACTTTCTTAGAATCTTCGGGTGTGTTCGCATCATGTGTTTCAGGATTGCCAGAAGGTACCCGGTTGATGTCGCCGCACCCTAAGCATTCGTGCTTGGTGCCCGCGAGATCATCCTCGACTTCGATCTCCATTTCGCATTTATCGCAGTTGAACCGGATCATGTGCCACTCCCGAGCGGATCGCTCACACCATTATACGGGATTCTTCCACCGTGTTTTCGAAGATCACCCAAGAAAAAAGCCGAATCCCAAAGGACTCGACTTAAAAATCAAAGAGATTCACGCACTCAATCGTTCCAGTTGCGTGGTGCAGGACCAATATACGCGACGCGTGGGCGGATCAGGCGGTTGTTGGCATGCTGCTCCATAATGTGGGCAGCCCACCCGGTGATCCGTGATGCCACGAAGATCGGAGTGTACTGCGGGACCGGAATCCCCATCGTGAAGTAAGTCATGCCACATGGGAAGTCGACATTCGGATAGATCTTCTTCTCGTCTTCCATGATCTTCTGGACCATCTCGCCGAGTTCAAAGAGCTTGATGAACTCTTCACCACGAGCCTGGGCGGCTTTGCGTCCGAGCCCGTGCAAGATCGGAGCGCGATGATCGCCGTTCTTGTATACACGATGACCAAAGCCCATCAGCTTGCGTTTGTCCGCGAATGCCTGGTGCATCCATTCGGTGACCTTGCCAAGATCATTCTCTGAGCCGATGTCATTGCGGATATCAGCGAGCATCTCCATCGCTGCTTCGTTGGCGCCGCCATGCAGCTTGCCCTTGAGGGCAGCAATCGCACCAATGACGGAACCATGCAGATCGCCCAGTGTGCCCGAGATCACGCGTGAGGTAAAGGTCGACGCGTTGTAATCATGCTCAGCATAGAGCACGAGTGAAACATCCATGACCTTCTCAGCTTCAGCGGTTGGTTCGCTGCCGGTCATCATGTACAGCAGGTTGGCCGAGTGCGAAAGGTTCGCGTTTGGAGCGATGAAGTCCTTGCCTTCGATTGAGTTTTGCATGTGCCCGATGACGGTTGGGATCTGAGCAAGCAATCGCTTGGACTTGCGAAGGTTTGCATCAGCGCTGTTGTCCTGGCAATCTGCATCAAGATGAGACAAGATCGAAACCGCAGTCCGCAAGATGTCCATCGGCACCGCATAGTGGGTGTTGGCAAGCTCGCCCGACGCGGCGAGGAACTCAAGTACTGGCGCGGGCAACTCGCGATTGGCAACAAGCTCGGCCTTGAAACCGCTCAGTTCATCCGCCGACGGTTTGTGTCCTACGAGCAGCAAGAACGCCACTTCTTCAAACGAAGCATTGGCAGCAAGATCAGCGATTTCATAGCCGCGATAGATCAGTGAGGTTTGTTCAACATTACAGATCTCGGTTTCGCCAGCGATGACGCCTTCGAGCCCTTTGGCATGGGTTGCAGTGGTCATATCTTCGTATCCTTTTACTATTTCCAGTTGCCGATCAGTTCGACAATGGTTGGGTATTACACAAACGCCCGATTCTAGGCGATCAAAGCTAAAAAAGAGACCATTATTCGCGTGCTGGAACCGGATAAGACACCACCGAGCGGTACCCATCCTTGTCATACGCCCGAACCCCAAAGAGCCAGTTGTCCTTGGACATCGGGACGGTGCCTTGGGTCATATTGCCGACATCCTCCGCATGTTCCCATTTCCACGAAGTGGACTCCCGCCAGACGATTTCGTACCCCGCAACATCAGGCTCGGGCGATGCGTCCCACCGCAGCGTCGTGTCATTGGTCAACTCGGCAATTATCACGCGGGCATTGCTCGGAGACGATGGGCTATTGGCAAGGTGAACCAGCACCGCAGCATTGAGTCGAGTCACATCCGCCAAATACTCGGCATCAACATACTCACCAAGATCGCCATACTGCACATCATCTTCTATACGAATGTCTTGGTGCTGATGGTCATAGTTTTCGTACATCTCACAGAACCGGATCGCAGCGAATCCAAGTTCATTGAACGGCGTGTGATCGCCGCCACGCAAGAATCGGTCAGGACGGAAGATCAACTTGGGCTGAACGGTCGTGTAATGCAATTTGGCCACATCTGCGATATACCGTGCGAGTTGGCGTGAGGTCGAGTCCGATTCGGTGCCATAAAGCCGAAGCTTTCGGGCAGCACTCCCGATCTCGCTTTCATCAAGCGAAAGCATCGAAGCGGGCAATCCTTCAGAGAATACCCGGATTACCTTGCGGCCATCCTGTCCTTCGATCACACCCGTCGGATCGCCAACGGTGTCATTATTGAGTACGCCTCGGATGTCCTTGCCGTCAGCGATTGCCTGCATGGCATGAAGCCGAGCGCCAAAGAGTCCTTGCTCTTCGCCACTGGTCGCCATGAGAATAATCGTTGAGTCAAGATTCTCTGCAGAAAGCACCCGTGCGAGTTCGATCAACGCGGCAACGCCCGATCCGTCGTCATTGGCACCGGGCGCGTCCGAACTCGAGTCGTTGGCTTGGCTCGCCCGTGAATCAAGGTGTGCGAGCACATAATACAGGCGATTGCGTGATTCAGGTGATACACCCGGTATCTCACAAATCACATTGACCACATCTACAGGCTCGGTGATCCGTCGCCCATCGGGTTCAACAGCGTGAGAATCGAAGTACACCTTGGGTGCTGAATCGCCAGATTTTCCATGCCCTTCGATGTTGGCTTCAAACTGAGATTTAACCCATCTCCGAGCCGCACCGATCCCGCGTGTATCCGATTCGGTTTCTGACATCGTATGACGAGTCCCGAACCCGACGAGTGTATCAATCGTGTTCTGAATCTGTTGAGGCTCAACACCCTCAATCACGCGTCCTGGAGTTTCCATCAGTGCCCTTTCAATCAACTTGACCATTATGGGGCTCATCCCAAGATCAAGCGACTTGGTAATGGCGACCTTGTTGATCAGCCCATATTCTTTAATCATGTACAGCGAATAGATAGCCGACGCCCGTGATCCTGATCGGCAATGGAATAATACATCGCCGTTGGTTGAATCGAGCGCAGCGGCGAGTTGATCTCGCATCGCGAATCCAAAGGTTGAGCCGTTCGTAGGGATATGGACATATTCCATACCGAGCGATTCAACATAGCCCTGCTCGTCAAAGTCAAGCCCATCAACTTCGCTCTGCATTCGTGCGTTGATGACGACCATCCCGCCGGATTCTGAAAAAAGTCTGAGTTCTTCCATTGTTGGCTGAGCAAAGAATGTCAGCCGACCCGAAATATGATCCTCGTCGCGGACATCTTCCCATGTCGTTGGCTCGTTCTGGACATCCTCAGTTTGCTCCGCTGATTGGGCAACTTCAGGTGGATTGGCGATCGCAGAACCTGCGATCATCGTCAAAAGAAGCGTTCCCGTGAGTACCGATCGTGTTTGTCGTTTCATACATTGATTGTATCGGTTCCGATACTGAATGCGAACAATCGAGACTATGATCTGTGTATGCCCATCATCCAACACCCCGGTAGTCTACTTCGTTCACTTATGGATCAATCGATCGTCGCTGCACCGGGTGCGTTTAATGCACTCATCGCAAGGTCCGTTGCCCAGTGTGGGTTCGATGCCTGCTATGTCTCGGGCGGCGCGACCTCGGTCGCTGCGGGCGTTCCCGATGTTGGCATCCTGACCCTTGATCACTTCACCCAAGTTGTACGGGATGTCTGCTCTGGTTCGGGCTTGCCGGTGATCGCTGATGCGGACACCGGGTTCGGTGAAGAAGAAATGGTTCGCCGAACAGTCCTTGAATACAACCACGCCGGCGCAGCGGGGCTCCACCTCGAAGACCAAGTCTTCCCCAAACGCTGCGGGCATCTCGACGGCAAAGCATTGATCCCCGTCGAACAAGCAGTCTCCAAACTCCAATGGGCAGCCAAAGCATCACAAGACTGCTCCGATGGCGAGTTCATTATCTGCGCACGCACCGACGCCAAAGGTGTCGAAGGCTTTGATGCCGCGATCACCCGTGCCAAGGCCTATGTCGATGCGGGCGCAACGATGATCTTCCCCGAAGGGTTGACCACCGTTCAAGAGTTCAAAGACTTCGCAGCCGCGATGGATGAGTTGGGCAACAATCGCCCATACCTTCTCGCCAACATGACCGAGTTCGGCAAGACCCCGATGATCACACTCGATGCGTTCGCCGAGATGGGCTACAACCTCGTGATCTACCCGGTCTCGACCCTTCGCATCGCTATGGGTGCAGTCAAACGAGCACTCACCGAACTCAAAGCCACCGGCACCCTCGAAGGTCAACTCGATAACATGCAATCACGAAATGAACTGTACGAACTGATTGACTACACCCCCGGGACACCCTGGGAAATGTAAATGGAGAAAAGAATGCCACGCACGAAGCATCGATATACATTAGTGAATGATTCCACCATGATCGAAGATGTCGGTGTGGTGATCAAACTACTCACCGATGACCTCGAAGGCGACGAGCATCAACGCTTCATCATCAATCTCAACTGCAATCAATCAATACTGATGATCCACAACATCGACCTCGTCGATCGCATCCCCATCCACGAGGACGATCTCATCGAGTTCTGCGGCGAGTACGAGTTCAATGATCGCGGCGGGCTCGTGCACTGGACACACCGAGACCCCAATAGAAAACACGAATCAGGATGGATCAAGCACGCGGGCAAGCTCTATCACTAATTCGTGTTCTAATTGAATACGACTATGCGATTGCTTATTCGAAGCCGTCGCGTGTCTGAATCTCGAAGTCGTTCATCGAAGCGACTTCTTCAACAGACTTGTCCATCATCCCATCGAAGCGTGCGACGATCGGCTCGGGGTTTTCAAACGCCAGCTTGCCCATGATATTGAACTTATGGGCCAAGATCCCCTTGAGATCAGCCTCGGTATTCCGAGCATGGCCTGCAGGATACATGACCATTCCTGAATCAAACTCGGTGCCGTCCATATCTTCGATGATGAGCGATGTTGGGATACCATCGGGATAGCGTTTGTCGTAGTCCTCGCCGCCGTGGAAGAACTCGATTTTTTCCATCAGCGATCGCGTGCGTTCGTTGTTGATCGCGTTGGCGTCAAAGTCGTACGGCTCAAGCATCAGCGTCTTCCAATCCGAAGTCTGCTGGCTCAACGCCTTACGCAAGAGCGTCGCCACGATATACACCATCGAGTGATCGGCACTCTGGCGTGTCGTCGGGTTCCGCTTTGCAGGATCACCAATAATGCCAAATGCAGGCTCATACGCGGTGATCTTGATGGTCTTGATCTGTGAACCGGTTTCGTCATCAAGCAGATGCGGTGCCTTGTTCAAGAGATCCAACAACGCCTGCAATGCACCAGCACTCTGGTGCTCATAGAGCCCGAGCTTGAAGTGCATGCCCATGACGGCAAAGTCTGAGCCGCCACGCCCGAGCACCAGCTCGAATGGTGATTCATCAGCCTGCTTGGTGTTCGCACTGTCAGTGCCGACCGCTTCGAACATCTGGCCTGGACCTTCAAAGATGCGGAAGATCGATTCAGGGTTACGGAAAATATCGCGTGGGCCCATGAATCCGTTCATCGAACGACGAACCGACATGATCGCAACTTCAGTAGAGATCGCAGCACTCGCACCCTTCGAGTCCGAAAGCTGCTTGCCCGCACGGATCGCACGGAACGGGATGTAGTGAGCAACCACCATGCCGATGGCGGATTCGATTTGTTCAGCGGTTGCGCCGAGCATCGCGCCAAATACGGCGGCCGATCCGATCGCACCGTGCACAACATGGTCAACCTTGTATGTCTTGAGGGAGAACACTTCGGACAAACGCCCGCGGATCTCATCGAGGCACACCATTGCTTTGAGTGCATACGCGCCGTCGTGCCCGCCCATTTGAGCCGCTGCGATACATACGCCATAAAAGTCGTTATGCCCAAACTCGCCAGCGGTGAATCCGAGTGTTGGGTTGTACCCGAAGTTGGTGCCGTTCGAGTCCCACTCGCGGACAGCTGAACCATTCGCAAGTGCGGCCTTCTCGGGCTGAACCTGAACATTCGATCCAAACACAGTCGCGCCGCGTTGGGTTGCTTTGCCGAGCCGATGCGTTGCGTCCGTCACCGGGTACTGCAATGCTTCATCACGAAGCACGGTGGGGGCGTTGGTCTTGAGGGCCAATGCTGAGAGACCACACAGGACCGCATCGGTAAAGAACATATTGGTGCGTTCGAGCACCGAGGCATCTGGCTCGCCCCGCTTGGCCGGGTCATCAGAAAGGAAATCAATCGCAAACTGGGCGATCCCCAGTGCTTGATTGGTATTGGCTTCGAGTTTCACATGGGTGTCGGCAGCAGTGGTGGACATGGATTTCCTCGTGGTGGTTGGTTCAACGAAACTGGATGGAATCTTAGCCTCTATCATCACGCGATATCATCGCTCAGTACCCGGTATTTTGTGTTCTGATGTCTATAATCGTAACCCGTTCGAGCACCCGCTCAGAAGGTGCTCGAACCACGCTCAATCACAGTATATAAGTTTCGGAGACCACCATGTCCAATCAGCCAGTCATCGTCGCCGCCCGCCGAACCCCCATCGGCAAGTTCTTTGGCTCATTTTCACGCGTCGCATCGCCTCAGATCGGTGCCTTTGCCATCGAAGCAGTCCTGAGCGATGCACCCGCCGCCAAGGATCACATCGACGAGTGCCTCATGGGATGTGTCCTCCAGGCCGGCGTCGGACAGAACCCCGCCCGCCAGGCAGGACTCAAAGCCGGACTCCCTTCGACCCTCTCTGCCAAGACCATCAACAAGGTCTGTGGCTCGGGTCTCGAAGCCGTCATGATGGCGGCCCAGTCCATCAAGGCTGGCGATAACGAATGTGTCGTCGCCGGTGGCATGGAAAACATGACCGGGGCTCCACACTTCTCGCATGTCCGTGCAGGTATCAAGTACGGCGCAGGCACGATGGAAGACCACATGGCCTACGACGGGCTCCGTTGTGCGTTCGAAGGCTGGCCGATGGGCAACGCAGCAGAGCACATCGCAGACAAGTATGGTGTCACCCGCGATGACCAAGACCGCTTCTCAGCACAGTCCCACCAGCGCTCAGCAGCCGCTTGGGAAGCAGGTCACTTTGACGCAGAAGTGGTCAAACTCACCGGCGAACAACTCGGAAACCGACGTAAGCCCGGTGCAGACGGCGGCATCAATACCGACGAAGGAATCCGTGCGGACTCGACCGCTGAAGGGCTCGGCAAACTCCGCCCAGCATTCACCAAAGACGGCACCATCACCGCGGGCAATGCTTCACAGATATCCGACGGCGGTGCGGCAACAATCGTAATGAGTGAATCAAAGGCCGATGAACTCGGGCTCAAGCCACTCTGCAAGATCGTCGCCTACAACACTTCAGGCGTAGATCCAAAGGACATCTTTGAAGCCCCGATCTCAGGCATCAAGGGCGCACTCGACAAAGCCGGATGGTCGATCGACGATGTTGATATGTACGAAATCAACGAGGCCTTCGCTGCACAACTCCTGTGCAACATCAAGGAACTCGGAATCTCCGAAGACAAGCTCAACATCTGTGGCGGCGGCGTCGCACTCGGTCACCCAATCGGCGCATCGGGCGCTCGTGTCCTCGTCACCCTGATCCACCAGCTCAAACGCACCGGCGGCAAGAAGGGTGTCGTGGCGTTGTGCCTCGGCGGCGGAAACGCGGTCGCCATGTGTGTCGAAATGTGCTAATGCAGACAAGCGGTCTATAAAACGAGTAGTGTGAAGCACAATTTTGCAGAGAGATATTTGTACCCAGTTGCAGGGAGTGTGCTTGATTCTCTATGCGCTTGCAGGTATTTATTGATGGTACCAAATCTGTGGTCGAAGCAAGAGTTGGCCGAGTTTTATAGGATCATAATGCATGAGTTTGTCCTCAATAGAAGTCCGAGTTATCAATATCAGTTTTCGGGATATCGAGTTTAAGCTCGAAGAGTTCGAAGACATTTTTTATACCAAGCTCTTTGTGAGTGCTCCACATCTTCGATCATTATTTGCTGAAGATCTGTCTACGCAAAGGAGTCATATGGGTGAAGCGTTCAATCTCTTCGCGAAGAATGCAGAGAATATCGACGAAATGGGCGACATGCTCAAAGATTTGGGGGGACGCCATACAGAGTACGGGGCAGATGAGGACTTGTACCCAATCGTATGTAGTTCCATGGTCGAAGCGTTGTCTGAAGTGGTAGGTAGCAGCTGGACCCAAGAGGCTCATGAGGCATGGAGCCATTTTCTTGAAATCCTGTCTCAGTATATGATCGAAGGCACTCGATTAAAACTGAAATAAATCGAAGGTAGATATTCGGTTTTTAAATGCTCGATAATTCGGGCGTTTTTAATGACTCAAGAGTTGAGAGCAAATAGAGGGATAGGCGGGGCTGTGAATTAGAACTTCTCTGAGTGATCATCTTCAGTGAGCCCGATAAATCTCCGATCCATTGAGTACACACTCAAAAAGGAGAATTTCAACATGGCTTTCACTGAAGAACAAATCAATCGTCTCGGATCAAGTTTTCAACTCATCGAGCCTCGTCTTGATGATGTCGTGTCTGTTTTTTATACCAAGCTCTTCGACGCAGCCCCAGCATTAAGGTCAATGTTCCCTGATGACTTGGGCGGGCAGAAAAAGCACATGAATTCAGCACTCAAGCTGGTCGCAAACAATGTTGCCAATATAGAAAAACTTGCAGGGCCATTGCGTGAAATGGGTGCTCGCCATGTTGGGTACGGTGCTCAAGAAGCTCAGTTCCCAGTCGTCCGTGATATCATGGTGGATTCATTGGCAGAAGTCGCCGGGTATGTATGGACCCCGCAGCTCAGCTCCGATTGGGGTGCAGCGTTAGATGCGGTTGCGGGATACATGATCGAAGGCATGCGTGGAGAACAGGCCAAAGCGGCTTGATAACGACATCATAAATTCTTGTTTGAAGGCTCCTGTTTGGGAGCCTTTTTTCATGCCAACCGCATAGGATTACCGCTCATATTGACCGTACTCAGAAATGAAGGCATCACACCATGCGCACCCACACCTGTAGCGAACTCAACGAATCAAACATCGGCCAAACCGTCACCCTCTGCGGGTGGGTCAACGCCTTCCGTGGACACGGCGGCGGGCTGATCTTCGTC
>CAJXXI010000106.1 GCA_913062615.1 uncultured bacterium
AGTTTGACTTCTGGGACACTCATGATCCGGAGATCGAGTTCTTTGAGGATGTCCGTGACCTCGCCGATGGATGCGTGGGGCATGGCTGTGGGCATATACAGGAATGAGCCCTCGTCGAGTGAAGGCATGAACTCTGAGCCAAGCCCGGGCAACGAATGTGCGACCGAGACAATGCGGTTGTCTTGGCGGATGGATTCTGGAATCCAACCCCACACTTGATTGAACCCAAGCCATACGGTTGCGCCGAAGATCGCGATAAATGCAGCAGGGGAGAGTGCGATGAGTTTGTGACGGAGTGCCCATGTTAAAACATGCGGGAAGAGGATGCGGATGATCCAGAAGGTCAGGATGAGCGACCCGATGATGGATGCGATGAAGAGGGCGTTCGAGAGGCGAGTGTATTGCGCACCGAGTGGTTCCCATGACCCGGCGAGCACGAAAAGGACGATGAGCACTGCGAGGATATTGGTGCTCCATTCGATTGACCGGGCGATGAGCGATGGGAGATAGGGTCGGACAAGGTAGAAGACCGCGAACGACGAGATGAGCGAGCCTGCGATGGTGTGGATATAGATTGCGGTTGCGATTCCAGCGATCAACAGCACGATTGAGCCTATAATTCGTGGGGCTTTGCGATTAAACTTGTATCCCATGAGGATATGGGCCGCGGTGGGGAGGATGGTCAGGGCGATGATAATTGATGCGATGAGTGCGAAAGATTTGGTGTAGGCGAGTGGTTTGAAGAGTTTTCCCTCAGCCGCTTGCATGGTGAACACCGGGAGAAAACCAACGATGGTTGTCGCGACCGCGGTGAGCACGGCGCCGCCGACTTCGGTGGTGGCGCGATAGATGGTTTCAAGTGAAGGATCCTCATCCGGGGCGTCTTCGAGATGTCGAAGGATGTTCTCGCTGAGGACGATTCCCATATCGACGATGGTGCCAATCGCGATCGCGATTCCCGACAAGGCGACGATGTTTGCATCGACAGAAAATGTTTTCATGCCAATAAATGTAGTGAGAACGGTGATGGGGAGCATCGCGCCGATGAGCAACGAGCTGCGCAGGTGCATGACCATCAAGACTACTACGATGATGGTGATGTAGACTTGCTGTTCGATGGCCGAGTTGAGTGTGCTGAGTGTTTCTCTGATGAGCCCAGAACGATCGTAGAATGGAACGATGGCGATCTGGGATTCTGTGCCGTCAGCGAGAAGTTTTGTGGGTAGCCCGGAAGCGATTGTGTTGATTTTTTCTTTGACGCGTTCGATAGTGGCCATCGGGTTTTCGCCATATCGAACGACAACAACACCACCAACCGCTTCGACGCCAGCCTTCGTGAGCACACCGCGCCGCAGTGCAGGGCCGAAGGACACTTTGGCGATATCGCCGATGAGGATTGGTTGGCCGTCGATCGAAGTAATCGCTGTCTGTTCGAGGTCTTCTGGTTCTTCGATGAATCCGATGCCACGGACGATGTATTCTGCGCGGTTGACTTCAAGTGTTCGTGCGCCCACATCGAGGTTGCTCTTGCGGACGACTTGGATGATTTGTTTGAGTGTGACCCCCGCAGCGCGCATCGCATCAGGGTTCACATCGACCTGGTATTCTTTTACGAAGCCGCCAATGGATGCAACTTCGGAGACACCTTTTACGCCTGCGAGCTGGTACTTGACGGAAAAATCTTGAATAGTACGGAGCTCGTCTGGTTCCCAGCCGCCAGTTGGATTGCCGTGTTGGTCTTGGCCTTCGAGCGTGTACCAGAACACTTGACCAAGTGCAGTGGCGTCTGGGCCAAGGATTGGCGAGACACCATCGGGGAGTGTGCCTTGAGGCAGCGAGTTGAGTTTTTCGAGTATTCGCGTTCGTGCAAAGTAGAAGTCCATGCCTTCTTCGAAGACCACATAGATTGTCGAGAACCCGAAGACGGAATAGCTGCGGATGTCTTTGACGCCGGGGATGCCCATGAGCGAGATGGTCATGGGGTATGAGATTTGGTCGTCGATATCTTGCGGGCTTCGTCCCGGCCATTGGGTAAAGACGATCTGTTGATTTTCGCCGATGTCCGGGATGGCATCAACAGGGACAGGGTCGCGTGGTAGGTCGGCGATGTTCCAATCAAACGGCGCGACGAGCGCGCCCCATAAGATCATGGTGACAAGCAGGATGAGGACTACGATTTTCTGTTCGAGGAAAAATCGGATGATCAGATTGAGTGGGGATGGATGCTGATCATTCATGCGTGTGTCCCTCGTGCTGATCGTTTGAGACAGGACTAAGTGTGCTTTGGATGTCGCCGCAGCGGAGCATTTGATCGCCGAAATATGGGTTGTTGATTTCGGTGCCCCGTTGAATCCACTTTGCCCCTTCAAAGTTGAATGCCATCGGGCAGAACGCAACATGCCAGGTTTCATCCGCGAGATGTCCGAACTGTTGTTCGAGTGACATGATGGACTTGCTCATGTCGCCAAAATAAATCCGTGCGTCATCGATGTTGTCAAACACAGTATCAGATTGAAGTGCAGACTTTGCTCGACGCCAGTTTGCGAATGGCTCGCCGACAAGTCCCGCTTCGTTGAGTGACATAAGCAAATGATTGAGATGGGTGGTCGCTTTGACGAAGCCTTCGAGGTTGTCATCGGCGAGTGCTTCTTGGGCATCGAGGTATGCCGTGTAGAGTGGCGATAGTTCTTGGGTGAATGAATCAGAAATCGGTAGAGACTCTTTCATCTGGGACATTGGAGCGGTCATATTTCCATGCTGATCTCCGGTGTTTGATCGCCCGCCGTCGGGCATCATCATGCTTGGTTTGGCGAGGATTTGCATAGCGCTGTCGATGCGGAATGCGCCATGGACGACGATATCTTCGCCTTCATTGAGTCCGGAATGGACGGTGTAGAACTCGCCGGCGCGTGGCCCGAGTTCAACGGTTCGTCCTTCGTATGTAGGCTTATCTGCGTTGGGAACTTGAACATAGACCACCGATCGCGTGCCGGTGAAGAGCACGGCGGTGCGTGGGATAACCAGTGGTTGCTCAACGGCTGATGGATCACCGACCACTCCGAGGGATTCGGCCCTGACGAGGTCCATGCCGCAGATGTCGCACGAACCTGGTTGATCTTTCACGATTGTGGGGTGCATCGGGCTGATCCATCGCCCAGCGAGTTCGTCCGAAACAATCGCACCATTTTCGGTGATTTTGGGTCGAGCGATGGCCGTCGCAAACATGCCTGGCTTGAGCCGGCCGTCGGTGTTATCTACCGCGACACGAACCGCAGCGGTGCGCGTTTTCGGATCTATGAACGGTTCGATGAATGAGACTTGACCTTGAAATAATTCGCCCGGTCGCGCTTCAACGGTGAAAGTCACGGGCAAGCCCCAGTTGAGCATGGGGAGTTGCGATTCATAGGCTTCAAGATCGAGCCATAGCCGAGAGAGGTTCGCAACTGTTGCGATTGGGTCGCCGGTTTTGATGTAATCACCCTCGCGAACGGCGAGTTTGGTGACGACGCCGCCAATTGGGGCATAGATGGTGAGCTGGTTCGCATCGAATGTGCCCGATTCGATGTTTTCGATTTGATCTGAGGTAAGCCCGAAGAGACGGAGTTTGTCTCTCGCTGCGGCGAGTGTTTGTCGTGCGGTTTCGCGGAGAAAATCGGAGGCACTTTGTGATGATCGAACAGTTTTATTCGCTTGCTTGAGTTCCTCGAATGCTGCGATGAGATCTGGGCTATAGATTTCGGCGAGGTGATCCCCTTCTTGGACAGTGACCCCGATGTAGTTGACAAAGAGCCGATCGATTCTGCCCGGGAAATAGGCACTGATTCGTGAAACCGATGTTTGGTCATAGGCGAGTTTTCCAAAGAGCCGGACTTGGGCGGTTGGAAAATGACGAACAACTTTTGCGGTTTCGATTCGGCTCATTGCTTTTGCAGATTCAGATAAGGTGAGCATGTTTTCCATGCCTTCACCCGTTGTTGTATCTGCGATCGGAATGAGTTCCATGAAACAGATCGGGCATTTGGCGTTTGGATCGCTCAATCGCACAGTCGGATGCATCGAGCATGTGTACTCGATTGGGTGAGCGGGTTCATTGCTTGCATGATCTGTATGTGCAGATTCGCTTTGCGGCGTCGGCGAAGATTTTCCAATGGAATAGCCTACGAGCAATGCGCCAATAACGAGCAAGATCGCGACCGCTGCGGATATGTGTGACCATATTCGTTGAGCGATGCCTATGAGTTTGAAGTTGTATGTGCTCATGGTTGCATCCCTTTGTTCGTTGGCGTTGTGATCACATGGGTGCCGACAAGTCGGTTCAATGTGGCGAGTGCTTTGGTTTGCTCTGCTTGGGCCCGCTGGGCTTGGATACCGAACTCGAGGAGTGTGCGTTGGGTGTCGAGCAGATCAAGAAAATCTGCCTGGCCGGTGCGAAAGGCAACGAGTGAAGCCGAAAGTGATTCTTGAGCTTTGGGGATCAATGAATCTTGATACAGTGCAACCCGGCGAGCGGCATCGGTGTGCTCAAACCATGCTTTGTAGATGTCGGCAGCAATCGTGTTGGCATCAGAGTCGAGTTGGCGAGTTTGTGAGAGTCGATTGGCGATTGATTGGCGTACCTTCGCGTCATATTTTTCTCGCCAGATGGGGAGATTGATACCAAAGGTCAACATGATTGGATCGTCGCCGCTTTCTGTAATCGACGGGTTGGCGGCTTCATCGGTGACAATATATTCGAGCCCAACGGTAAGGTCTGGATACCCGTCTTTGCGTGCGAGTTGCGTTTCGATTCGTGATTGTTCGATTCGCATGATATTGGTTTGCAGAATCGGATTCGAGGTCATCGCTCGCTGTGCGAGTTCTTCTGCACTTTGAGATACAAGATGCTGCGAGAGCTGCAAGTTACTCTGTACTTTGGCTTCGGGTGATCGGCTAAGAATCGAGTTGAGGGTTGCTACATGAACCGGTCGGATGGCGCGGAGTTGGATCAAGCGATCATCGAGCTGGGCGAGTTCGAGTTGGACACGGATAAGTTGGGGATGTGACCCTGTGCCAACACGATATTTCACTCGGACGACTTCTTCGATCGAGGTGAGCAAGGCTTTGTTGTCTTGTGTGATTTGGATGGTTGCATCAAGATAGGACAGGTCGGCGAGCGCGATATTGACCTGCTCGGCGATTCTCAGGAGTACACCTTGGTATTGATACCATATTGCGAGTGCCTGTTTGGCACCAGCGTCTTGGCGATCGCGGAGCTTACCGATCCAGGGGAAGGTTTGCTGGATCCCAACCTTGGCTTGCTGCGGCCCGACGCGTGTTTCGACTTCATTGAGAAAGAATCCAAAGTTTAATCTCGGGTCAGGGAGGGCTGCGAGCTGGGGGAGGCGCTCGGCTGATGCTCGCGATTGCTGGTAGGCTTGCTCCGCTTTCGGGCTATGAAACAAGGCGTATTGGATGTAGGATTCAGGGGTTGAATCCAGCACGAGCTCGGGTTGCTGGTCATCAACTACGCGATATATCGAGCCCAATGCAGATGCGTTGGCAGGCATTGTGTTGGTAACAGATGATCGGGCGTGTGTGGGCACATCGAACGGGCTGGCACACCCGCTAAGGGCGAACGCCGACATTGTACCGAATAGGCGCACGATATATTGCATAGCCATCAGAGGCTCCTCGAGAGTTGGTTCGGTTTAGAACTGGTTCAAAGGCAGATTTTGGTCATGCGCAGTGCGCGCACGAAACCTGTTGAACTAATCTAGAGCCGCCAGACGCCGAGGATTGCTTGTGCTGTGTTGTTCGATGGGAAGCTGTGTGAGTGCTCAAGCGCGATGGTGATTGAGCGAGGCTGATCGTCGTAATCACGAAAAACGATCAGCTCTTCTGTTTCGGGAATTCCGAGGATGAGATCGCCGAGTGTGAGTGGGATGGTTGGCGTGGGGGTAGGGTTTGGGAGGTCTGCTGGTGCAGCGATACATTCGCAACTGCCGCCGGAGACTGAGCATACTTCTTCTGTTGTGACCAAGCCGCAGCAAGTGATGGTTTCGACAACGCTGCAGCAGGTGGGCTCTTGGCATGAATTCGCAGAACCCATTATGTCTGCAACCGAACCAATGCTGCGGATCGCAGGCAGAAGGATGAGCAGGATGGCGAGTAGGCGATAGTTCATTGGCTTGGAGTCAGTACTCTAACGAGTGGAGTTGATAGTGTCAACACTCTATATATCGGCGATATTCCAGTTGTACTCTCAAGATCCCATAAATCGTTTAAAAGGACCTGCCAACCGGCTATTGAGGTTCGATGTGCCAAGAAATGAAATAGCCCCGCCCGGATTCGAACCGGGGACCGAGCCATTATGAGTGGCGAGCTCTAACCGCTGAGCTACGGGGCCGATGGTGATTGCGATATGTCTGGTGTGATTGTATGCCAAGTGACAGCGTGTGTCAGAACTGGTCCATTGATACAAGCCCGGTCGCGAGTTCAGTCACCGCGAGTTCTGCTTCGACGACATAGTCGTCGTTGCGTTGGTGTGATTCGATGAGCCTACGAACCAATGCGCTGCCCACGATTGCGCCGTCGGCATGCTGGACAACTTTGCTGACATGCTCGGGCGTTGAGATGCCGAACCCGCAGGCGATTGGGGTGCTTGATTTTTTCCGTATCTCGCGTACGCGTTCGGAGATGTCGGGGACATCGCGCGACACGCCGGTGATTCCTGCGCGGGCGAGGAGGTATGCAAACCCGGTTGATGCGTTTGCAATCTGGGCTGCTCGCTCTGGCGGTGAAGTGGGGGAGATCAAGAGAGTCATAGTCAGCCCGTTTTCTTTGCAGGCTTTGCGATAGGCATTGGCTTCGTCGAGCGGGAGATCGGGGATGATGCACCCGTCAAAGCCGGCGTCGGCAGCGAGTTTCGTAAAGGCTTGTGGGCCGCCCATCGCGATGACGATGCTGACGGAAACCATCGCGACGATGCCGATAGTGAGTTGATCTCGGACAGCGTGCACCTGATCGAAGATCATGGTGGGGGTGATTCCTTTTTCGAGGGCGATGTGCATCGCGGCGGCGATGGTGGGCCCATCGGCGACGGGATCGGAATAGGGGAAGCCTACCTCGACGATCGCTGCACCCGCATCTTGCATCGCGGGGAGAAGCTTGGGCAGTGAGTCGAGCTCGGGTGATCCAGCGCAAAGAAATGGCAGCAGCGCGGGATGCCCAGACTCTTTGGCGTCGGCAAATGCAGCGTTGATTCTGTTCATCGTGTGATTACATCCGTGACATCTTGGAGCCCATCGGTCAAAATCCTTGGGCCATCGGTGGTGACGAGCACATCATGTTCGTAATGGACGGAGAGCGAATGGTCGGCGGTATAGATCGGCCATTCCTTATGACCCTGTTCGATTTCGCCGGTGCCGATCCCGATCATGGGTTCGACTGCGACCAATGTGCCCGGTTCGATGACATTGCTGCCATCGGGCCATTCGTGCGGGTGATCGGGGACGACATTGGATATCCAAGGCGGAGTATGGAGCTTGCGCCCATACCCGTGCCCGCCAAGCCCACGGATGAGGTGGAACCCGTACTCATCTTCGACAATGCGTTGGACGGTCTTTGCCCAGTCCATCCAGGTGTTGCCCGGGCGGATTTGCTCGATGCCTTTGGCGAGTGATTCTTTACCAGAGTCTGTCAGTTTCTTCACCTGAGGCGTCATCTCTCCGAACACATAGGTCCACGCGGCATCACCCATCCACCCGCGGTACTTGACACCGATATCAATCGAGAGCACGTCGCCAAGTTTGAGTGGTTCGAGGTAATATGCCGCGGTGCCGTGGACGACACAGTCGTTGAGGCTCAAGCAGGCTTGGGATGGGAATGGGGGAAGCCCGCCGGTGCGGTACTTATGAAAGCAAGACTTGCACTTGAGGCTTTCGAGGGTTTCGAGCACGAACCGATCTACCTGCGCAAGCGTCACGCCGACATGAAGGAAGTCCGCGATGCGGTGGTGGGTTTCGACGACTTTTTGTGCTGCGGTATACGCGGCGTCGACATCCGAATACGATTTGACTGCTGATGACATAAGAACGGATTGTAGGTGGGGGAGTAAAGCGGTGTCGGCGAAGCGTGGAGTGTTCCCAGACAATAATCCGATAGAATGATCACTAAGATGCAGATTACCGTTGTTGTCAATCCAAGATCAGGGCGTGGTACCGCCAAAGCTGCTGCCCAAACGCTTCAAGACGAGCTTGGCAGGCGTAGTCATGATGTGCATATGGTCGAAACCGGAGCCAACACTCAAATCGATCAAGCAGAACTACAGAGCCAAATCGAAGATTCGGATCGGGTTGTAATCATCGGAGGCGACGGAACCGTACACCACATGCTGCCAATTCTGACACAGGTCGAGACCCCGATGTACCACCTTGGCACGGGCACCGCGAATCTGATCTGTAAAGAGTTCGGGATGTCACAATCGGCATTGCAGGTCGTGGGGCATCTGGAATCTGATTTCACGCCAACGGTGGTGGACGTGCCGAGTTGCAACGGGGTGCCGTTTTTGATCATGGTTTCACTCGGAATTGACGCTTCGGTCATCCATAGGCTCGAAGAAACCCGCAAACTCAAGGGCGGGTATCGTGCGTATTTCAGCCCTATTTTGAGCGAAATCTGTTCGCCAAGGCCAGCACGATATGAAGTTTGCTGCAGCACCGATACTGCCGATCCCCCCTATCGAGAAACCGGGATTTTGGTGATCGCCAATCTTCGTTCCTACGGCGGGCGATTCAATCCATGTCCAAGTGCGAATCCGGGCGATGGATTGCTTGATGCGGTATCGTTTGCGTGCCGAACTTCAATCGGCAGTGGGATCGGATTCGGATTGCTCCGATTGGGCATCACTCCCAAGCGTGCCAAACGCTTTGCTGCAGAGTCATTTACAATCACGAGCAAAGGGAACGCATTCGTGCAAATCGATGGCGAGAAGGCGTCGTTTGTACCAGGGCTACATGATGGACGATTAGAAACTGGGGATACGCTCCAAATCGCCATGAATGGTCACCATATCAGGCTCTATGCCCCTGAAACCATGAGATAGTCAAAACCACGCGCAAGGCCCGATAATGTATCTTCTGTTAAACTGCCTTAAATCTCTGATAACCCTTTGCCATCAATAGAGTTAAGCCACTCGTTCATCTTTTTGTTTTTATCTTTAGATTCACGGTTTTTAGGCCCGAATACCCCCGGACGACCCCTTGTCATGGCGAATGGCGCATCTATCAACTGGTCTACAGGTATAAATCGGTCTCGATCGTTGCCGCCAGGCATCCCTTCGAGCACTGTGATACGCCCCTCGTCGATGAGTTGGCGCACACGATTAGTACTGACTGATAACATTCTGGCAGCTGTCGGGATCGGGACTACGCCATTTGGATAATCTCGCATTGAGCGTACCCACCATGCTATTGAACTGTGCCGCTGCTTTAGCTGCCGGATATATTGCGATTTCAAGCCTTCGTCCATATTTCACCCGCTTTGAAATATGAAATTATAGGCGAAGATTAAGAGACATTCGGCGAGGAAGATTCTCGCTTCGCTCACGCTGCTACGCAGCACTCCCCCTAGGTTGATTTTTTTACATCGAGTCTCATGTGCTTTTCCATGCTCTCGCAATATACGGATAGTACTTCATCGATGACATCTAATTTTTTCTCTACTGTGTTAAGGCTGTCTTCATATTTTTTATCATCTTCGCCCATGATCAATCTTGGGAATATTCTTATTAAATAATGATAATGTTCTTTAGTTTTTTCTTGTATCTCGCAATAGTCCAGTCCTTCCCCTTGTGCCCCCTCAGGGTAAATGGCATTTATCCATTTTGCTACTATTTCCATAGCCTTAAGAGTTAGTCGGTTTGGGTTGTGCGATTCCATCTGTGACAAGGGTATCATTGAACTTGCAGTGGATACAACG
>CAJXXI010000107.1 GCA_913062615.1 uncultured bacterium
TGCAAGGAGCTGCATGTGCTTGGGTCGTATCCGAGATCGAAGCGGATTTTGTGATTTTGATTTATTCGAAGAGCGTGGTTAGAAATATCTTCGAGATTTTAACCACGGCACCGGGCTGTGCTAGGGTTCATCATGAAGATTGAAATGAATGGCTTGAATACAGGGTGGTTTGGTCTGAACATATGCTTACGACCAGAAGAGATTAACCAACTTTTAGAAAATCTCATTGAACTTCGAGAACAGAGTTTGGGTCATTTTCATATCAGATCAAGTTGGCCAGAGGACCAGGGTGATGGCATTGCTGATATTGAGTTTTCAATAATTGGCGATGGCGAAACAGAAAACGCAACAATCGACTAATCCAGATTACTCGGGTGGCATGTAGGTGACGAAGTCTCCTGCATGTCTTCTCTTGTTTCGAGCATGAACAAGACATGCAGGAACCGGAGACGGCACCGGCATGGCACCCAGACGGCGAATCGGTGCGTATAATCTTGGGTGAACGATAAACCAACGATTTCGATTTCGATGGGTGACCCGGCCGGGATTGGTGCGGAGGTGTTGATTCGTGCGCTTGCTGACAAGGAGCGGCGGTCGAAGGCTCGGTACATGATTCATGGGTCGTCGCATGCGATGCATCTGGCGAGCGAGGCGGTGGGGATTGAGCCGTACTGGTGGCGGGTGGATGCGCGATCGGCGATCGCGGCGACAGCGGATCTGCATGATGTGGTGTTGCTCGATAGTGATCCGCAGCTGCATGATGAGGGGATCGATATCCGGTTCCCGGCGATGGCCAACAAGTTGAATGGTCGGCTGAGCTTTGGATGGGTTGAGCGGGCGATTGCTGATACGAAGCGTGATGCGGATGATCCGTTGTATGCCGATGCGATTGTGACCGGGCCGATCAATAAACAGGCGTGGGCGATGGCGGGCAAGAAGCGGTATCCGGGGCATACCGAGTTGCTGGCGCAGCGATTGAATGCGAAATATTCGGCGATGATGTTTGTTGGCGATAAGCTTCGGGTGGTGCTGACGACGGTGCATATCCCGCTCAATGAGATCAGGGACAAGCTGACGATCGGCGCGGTGCATACGGCGATTGATCTTGGGCATCAGGCGTGTCTACAACTCGGGTATGCGAGGCCGAAGATCGCGGTGTGTGGGTTGAATCCGCATGCGGGCGAGGACGGGTTGATGGGTGATGAGGAGGGGCGGATTATTTCGCCTGCGATTGATCACGCGGTGAATAGCGGGATTTTGGCGTATGGGCCGTTCCCTGCGGACACGATTTTTAATGCGGCGGTTGATGGGAAATATGATCTGGTCGTGGCGATGTATCACGATCAGGGGTTGATCCCGGTGAAACTTTTAGAGCGGGATTTGGCGGTCAATGTGACGCTGGGATTGCCAACGGTGCGGACGAGCCCGGATCACGGGACGGCGTTTGATATTGTGGGCAAGGGGATCGCGGATCCTGGATCGATGAGCAACGCGATTGATCTGGCGATCAAGATGGCGAATCGCGTAAAGAATCCTGAAACGATTTTGGGCGATTCGGATTGACACGCGGATGATTCTGTGCAACACTGTGAGCACTATGAAGAATCAACACTGACATCTACTCTTTTCATTTTTTTCTACGAAAATGAACAATAGCCGCAGCATTGCAGGCTTCTTGTCGGTATCCCGACTCAGCAGATTCATTCACACAGGTATAAGTTATGACAGATACGCACAGGCCCGAAGGGGCTGATGGCCGCGATGATCGTGTAGATCAGATCGCACAGGCCGACACTACAGAACGAACATACGCACCCGTTGATTTAGTCAACAAGGATTCTGGTGCGCTCAAAGAGATGTTGACGATTGCGATTCCATCGGTTGCGACGATGACTTCGTATACGATCATGGGGTTTGCGGACAAGTTTATGGTCAAGGACATTGGTGAAGAGCCGGTGTATATCGCGGCGCAATCCAACGGCTCAATGTTCGTGTGGATGCTTATGGCGTACATCTTGGGGATGAACGGGGTGATCAACTCGTTTGTGTCGCAGCACCTCGGTGCGAAGACTCCTGAGCGCGGGGCGGCGTATGCGTGGAACGGGCTTTGGGTCGGGTTGATGTACTTTGTGGTGTTTATGGTGCCGTTCTATTGGGTGATGCCCGGGCTGTTCTCGCTCGATGGTATGTTCGGCAAAGACCCGCAGATGGCGGCGTTGAGCACGGATTATGCGCGGATCGTGTTGTTGGGCGGGGTGGTTGTGATTGCTGCGCGGTCATTGCATCATTACTTTTATGGGATGCACCGGGCGAGTGTTGTGTTGATCTCGGCGATCGTCGGGAACCTGACCAATGTGTTCGTAAACCTGCTGTTGATGTTTGGCAGCGAGGGGATGCCTGTGCCTGATTCGTGGCTCGGGGTGTATGTCATTGGGCCGATCACGCAGCCGATGGCGGCGCTCGCGGGGTCGATGGGGATCGAGGCGATGGGGATTAAGGGGGCGGCGATCGGGACGGTATTGGGGAGTGCTGCCGAGTTTGTGATCCCGATGATTTTGTTTGTGAGCCCAAGGTATGCTCGGCTCTTTGGCACGCGCAAGGCGTGGAAGTTGAGCGTGAAGTGCTTTAAGGATCTGTTTAAGGTCGGTGCTGCGCCGGGGTTTATGTTTGTGAACGAGATGGTGTGCTGGACTATTTTGATGGTGTGGCTTGTGCCTCGTGGCGGGGAAGCAGTGGGCGATGATCCCGTGCTTCACGGCACGGTGGGATGGATCGCGCTGCAATATATGCACCTGAGCTTCATGCCTGCGGTTGGGATCTCGATTGCGACGCAGGCGATGGTGGGCAAGGCGATGGGGAGCAAGCGTCCAGACATCGCGGTGGCGCGGACGATGCTCGCGATGAAAATTACGGTTGGATATATGGGATTGTGCGCGCTGTGCTTTGTGTTGTTCCGTGAGCAGTTGATCAGTGTGTTTATCAATGAAGGCACGCCCCCTGAGGAGCGTGCGAGGCTTATCGAGATTGGTGTGGTCATTATGATCGCGGCGGCGGTATTTCAGGTGTTTGATGCGGTGGCGATTACGCTCGCTGGCGCGCTGCGTGGTGCGGGCGATACGGTGTGGCCGGGCGTTGCGACGATCGTGTTGTCTTGGGTGTGTATCCCTGGGATTGGGTATTTGTTGATCAAGACGATGCCACAGTTGGGGTCTATTGGGCCTTGGATCGGAGCGTCGGTATACATCATCTTGCTGGGGATCTCACTGGGTTGGCGGTTTAAGGGCGGGAAATGGAAGAGTATGTCGCTGGTGGATATGGGCAGCGGGGCATCGGAATCTGTGGATTTGGACCCGTTTGATGATGTGATGCCCGATCCGACGATCGGAGTGCCTTGATCGGGCTAAATCGAGTGTGAATCGTGATTTGAGAGGCGTTCGGGCGGAGCGGGGCGTTGTTGAGGAATGGGTGTTTGATGCCTATCATCACCTTCGCATGACTTTTGCCTGGAGGCACCCGGATGGGCCGGGTTCTTGGGCAGTTTTGATAGAGATTCTTAGAACAGATCAGGAGATCTTTATGACGACCGATCCCATGGATATGGTGGTTGGTGCTTCGGGCACCGCTTCAGTCGATTCATCCGCAGCCACGGCGTTGCTTTCGAGCGCCGCTCAGGTGCTTGGTGATGGCGATCGCGACGGCGCGATTGATGCCTACCGCAAAGCATTCGCTGCTGATCCAACCAATGTCGAAGCTGGATTCCAGCTCGCGTACTTGCTTGATCTTGGTGGCGAAGAAGATGAAGCACTCTCGCTCTATGAGCGTGTGTGCGAGACTTCGCCCGCACCGATCAACGCGTTGATGAACCTGGCTGTGCTGTATGAAGATATGGGCGACAATGTTCGTGCCGAGCGATGCCTGCGCCAGATTCTTGACACCAACCCAAATCATGCACGGGCTCGCCTGTACATGAAGGATGTGATTGCATCCAAGGGCATGGTTGTTGAAGAAGAGAACGAACGCGATGTGCTCAAGCGTCGTGCGTTGCTCGATACGCCTGTGACGGACTTCGAGTTGACCGTTCGTGCTCGTACTTGCCTCAAGAAGATGAACATCCGTTCATTGGGCGATCTGATCCGCATCAACGAAGCGGAGCTGATGAGCTACAAGAACTTTGGCGAATCATCGCTTGAAGAGATCAAGATCATGCTCGAAGCGAAGAATCTTCGTTTGGGTCAGGGTCGTGAGGATGCGCATCGTGTTGCCCGTCGCCAGATTCTTGAGAAGCTCAAGGGCACTGGCAAAGAGAATCTGCTCGGCAAGCCTGTTTCGGAGCTTCAGCTTTCTGTGCGTGCCCGCAAGGCGCTGCAGATGCTCAATATCCAGTCGATCGGCGATCTGTGCTCACACACCGAAGCCGAGCTGATGGGTGTGAAGAACTTCGGGACCACCTCGCTTGTTGAGATCGGCGAGAAGCTGACGAACTGTGGTTTGACGCTTCGGATTCTTGACGACGAGTAAGTTGAGATTGAATAGATTTTAAAAGAAGTTCGGATTCGTCCGGGCTTCTTTTTTTTATGGGTTTGGTTTTATTCTTCGGCGTCGGCGCGTTTTCCGGTGTCTTTGAACTGGACACGCCCTTCTTTGTAGTCTTCTGTTGAGCCTTCGATGGTGGGTTTTATTCCGCATTGGTGTTGTGCGTGGAGGTCTTTGAGGTAGGGGACGCACCACCCGCACCCGGTTCCAGCGCCGAGGCATTCTGAAATGAGCGAGGCGACCTTTGGGTCTTCTCGGGCGAGGTAGTTCTGGATTTTGCCCAATGAGACCCCGAAGCACAGGCAGACATGGTCGTTTGGTTGCATGGAATGGGCTTTCAGAAGTGGGCAATGGGGGATATAGGGGTTGGTTGGCTCCTATTGTACACGGACGAATGAAGGAGTCTCTATGGTTGTTCTGTTTACGATGACGGTGTTTTTGTCTGCGGGGTTGTTGTTTTCGATCCAGCCGATGATTGCGAAATCGTTGTTACCTGTGTTTGGTGGTGGCTCGTCGGTATGGACGACCTGTATGCTATTCTACCAGACGCTGTTGCTCCTCGGCTATTTATACGCCCATATTCTGATGACTCAGTTTGGTCGTCGCTCACAGATCGTGATCCATGCGACGCTTTTGGTGATTGCGTTGACGATCGGGGTGTTGTTTGATACACCGATTGCGCCTGCCGAAGCGTCGACTTTTCCGGTGCCTTGGTTGATCTTGCAGCTGTTGCTGATTTCGGGGTTGCCGTTCTTTGCGATATCGAGCGCTGGGCCTTTGATTCAGGGTTGGTTTTCGCGGACGGGTCATGCTCGTGCGCATGATCCTTATTTTCTCTATGCTGCGAGTAATGCGGGGAGTCTGATCGGGCTCTTGGCGTATCCGTTGATCTTCGAGCCCAACATCGGGCTGATCAATCAGCGTAAGTTCTGGCTGATCGGGTTTGGTGTGTTTATTGTGCTCGCGTTGTATTCAGCGAGCAAGACCATCAAGCCAAAGATCGAGACCACCAAGCAGCGCAAGCGTCGGCTCAAGGAAGAGGCTCGCGGGGCGATGGTGTCTGCGAATCCGGAATCGCCAGAGCCGGTAATGGAGCGTCCGATCACTTGGAATCGGCGATTGTATTGGATCTATCTGGCGTTCATCCCATCGTCGATGTTGTTGGGTGTGACGACTTATATCACGACGGATGTGGTGTCGTTGCCGTTGTTGTGGGTGTTGCCTTTGGTGTTGTATCTGATCACGATGATTATCGCGTTTGGATCGAAGACCGAGCGTGCGGTGAAGGATTTTACGCGTCCGATGGTTCTGTTGGTCATCGGTGCGATGTTGTTGTTGATGGCCAACGAGATAAAGGTTGGCGAGTCGATGGTGATGATTATCCTCATCGAGTTGTTCTTGCTTACCGCGATCGGGATTGTGTGTCACGGTCGGTTGGCGCTGGATCGCCCTGCAGCGACGCATCTGACGGAGTTCTTTTTGTTGATGTCTGTTGGTGGCGCGTTGGGCGGATTGTTTAATGGGATCATTGCGCCGTTGTTCTTTACGACGAATCTTGAATACCCGATCACGCTCGTGCTCGCGGTTTCGATTCTGCCTTGGTCGAAGGATTTGGTCGGGCAGCGTGTCGAGAAGATCCGGAAGGTGAAGCTGATAAGACGGATCGGGTTCCCTTTGGCATCGGTGTTCTTTGTGCTTTTGATCGGATTCTTTGGGCAGGATATGACAGCGTTTATACAAGGGTTCATGCCTGAGAGTGATAATCCGGGTTCTTCGATCACGCTGATCATGTTTGTATTGATGACTTCGATACCGGCGTTGATGGTGTATCTCGCGTGGAAGGACGGGCTTGCGTGTGCGATCACGCTGATGCTGCCGATGATTGCGATTCAGTACAATGTCATTCGAGATCCCAACTCGATTTATCGTGCGCGGACTTTCTATGGCATCCATGAGGTGACGCAAGAGCAGTTTTATGACGAGGATACGGATATGTTGGTTGAGAGCCACATCATTCTTCACGGCACGACCAAGCACGGGATTCAGTATTTGAATCCTGAGCTCGAGCTCAAGCCGTTGGGGTATTACCATTTTAATGGGCCTTGCGGGATGATCATGCGGACGATCAAGGGGATGCGCCCTGAGGGTGCGCGAATCGGGATCATGGGGCTTGGCTCGGGCGCGATCTCGGCGCATGGTCGAACGCAAGACGAGATTGTTTTCTTTGAGATCGATCCGGAGGTTCTGCGGATCGCCGAAGACGCGACCCTGTTTAGTTATCTTGCAAAGGCGCCCGCAACGATCAGCGTTCGGCTTGGTGATGCCCGCAAGTTGATTGAAGAATCTGAAGAAGCGGGCGAGGAGAAGTTTGACCTGCTCCATGCCGACGCGTTTACATCTGATTCGATCCCGGTTCATCTGTTGACGGTCGAGGCGATTAACTTGTACTTTGATCGTTTGACAGATGATGGGATGGTGGTGTTGCACATCTCGAATCGGTATTTGGACTTGATGCCTTTGGTCTTTGAGTTGGCGGTGCAGACGACGGGGATTGCGCCGTTGGTTTCGTTGGACTTTGATATCCCTGAGGAAGAGAAGCGGTATCATTTCCCATCAATCTGGGTTGTGCTCACGCGTGACCATGCGACCGGGCAGCGGCTGCTCGATGCGGGGATGGAGAGTTACATCATCCCTGACGAAAACCGGATTAAAGTCTGGACAGATGACTTTTCGAACATCATTTCGCTCATCAAATGGCACTAGATCGCCGAGGTATTACCGATGACTATTCCTCCCAACAGACTGACCTATCAGACGGCTGGCGAATCGCACGGGCCTGCGCTTGTGGCGACAATTCTTGGTGTGCCCGCGGGATTGACGATTGACGTTGATGTGATCAACGGCGAGCTGCTTCGCCGACAGGGCGGGTATGGACGCGGCGGACGGATGAAGATCGAGACCGATTCGATCGAGATCCTCACCGGGGTTCGTCAGGGCAAGTCGATCGGGGCTCCGATTACTTTCTTGGTCAAGAACCGCGACTCTCGGCTCGATGATATCGAGCGCACGCCCGCGGTGTATCGCCCGCGACCTGGGCATGCGGATCTGGCGGGGAGTATCAAGTGGTTGACGACCGATTGTAGAGAGACGCTCGAGCGTGCGAGCGCGCGAGAGACCGCGGCGCGGGTCGCAGCGGCTTGTGTTGGGCGGTTGGTTCTTAAGGAAATCTTTGGCGTTGAAGTGTTCGGGTTTGTACGCTCGATTCTTGATGCGCGGACCGGGGTTGAAGTAGGACATGAAAACTTGCAAGCGTTGATCGCAGCACGCAATGGTTCGGAGACTTACACGCTTGACCAAGCGAGCACCGAGAAGCAGTGCGGGATTATTCGACAGGCCAAGATCGACAAGGACACGGTCGGCGGCGATGTCGAGTGCCATGTGTTTGGGTGCCCTCCCGGGATTGGGACCTCGATGAACTGGTACGACAAGCTCGATGCGCGGATCTCGTATGCGGTGATGGGGATTCAGGCGTTCAAGGCGGTGCAGCTCGGGCTTGGGGTTGAGTGCTCGAAGCGGGTGGGGTCGCAGGTGCATGATCCGATTCATTTTGATGCGTCGAAGATCAACGAGCCTTCGCTTGGGTTTGTCCGCCCGAGCAACAACGCCGGCGGCACCGAGGGGGGCATGACCAACGGGCAGCCGATCGTGGTGACGGGGACGATGAAACCGATTTCGACCTTGCTCCAGGGGTTGCCTTCGGTTGATCTCAATACCAAGCAGGCACAGGATTCGCAGTATGAACGATCCGATGTGTGCGCGGTGTCGGCAGCGAGCGTGGTGATGGAGAATGTCGTGGCGTTTGAAGTCGCCAGCGCGTTCATGGAGAAGTTTGGCGGCGACAGCGTGATCGAAACGCGGGCGAACTATGAGGCGTTTTTGGATGTTGCGCGTGCATTGCCGCTCGACAGGCCTGATTCACCTGATTCGGTATTGGCCTAATCCTCGGGTATCGCTCACTATTTTGTGTTTCTCAAGTGCAAATGATTGTTGACCCGATACTTGTTTAATCGGCGAAGCCCGAATCTGTTCACATTGTATTGCTTTGCGTTTGCCTGCTCGTGCGGGGATGTGCTCGTCGGCGTGCGATGTCGTTTCGAAATGCTCTCTCTCCGAGCAATGCTCAGCAGTGCTTTGATTCCCTCAGGCACTGTACCCACGAGCAAAGCTCCTCTTCAGCCCTCGCCCTCCCTCGAGCGAGGGCTTTGTTTTATGGCGGGCGCGGTGTTGGGTGTGATCAAGGCTCAAGCCGGGCGTGCAACGCGGCGCGGACATCGTTCCATTGTGAATCAATGATCGAGTACACCGCCGAATCGCGGTAGTGACCGTCGGGCATGATGATGTGGTTGCGGAGGATGCCTTCGGGGTGTGCGCCGAGCTTGGCGATCGCGGCTTTGGAGTGCTCGTTGCGGTTGTCCGTAGAAAGCACCACGCGGATCGCGCCGAGTTGTTCGAATGCATGCCCGAGCATGAGCAGCTTCATCGATGGGTTGACCTTGGTGCCACGCGCCGAGGTGGTGATCCAGGTTGAGCCGATCTCGAGCCCGTAGTGATCGGGCATGATGTTGAGATAGCTCGACGAGCCGATCGCTTTGCCCGTCGCGTTGTCGATCACGGCGAAGGTGACCGTGCTGGGACGCTTAATCTGGAACTCGATGTACCGGCGGACCTGATTGGTGGTGATGACCGACGATCGCATCGGCATGTACTTGAAGACATCGGCATCGATAGATTCAACGATGTCGGCGGTGTGCTTGAGGGCGATCGGTTCGAGAGTGACGATCTCGTTAGAGAGCGTGACGGGGATGCAGTTCATCGGTTCGAGTCGGTTCATGGGCAATCATATTTATATAGATGAGATGAATCCATGTCAGGATGGCGTGGAACTATATTGATTTTTGGCAGTATAACTTCTCGGTATGAATACCCAAAGGAAAAAAGATAGGCTCAAGCGAATCGCCGTTGTCATTGGGGTTGGAGTTGCTGTTTGGGCTCTTAGCCATATGGTTGTGTTTCGATTTGGGCTTAATCGAATGACTCCTGAACCAGTTGGGCAAAAGATTTTGTTGGGCGTTTACCCGGTTGTCCATTCGTCACTCGAAAACTTGGGCAAGATAATCTACGACACGATGCCATTTGGGCGTGTCGAGTATATTTTCAGCGGCCAGCCTCGTGGATTGAGGCTGGCCGTTTTTAATTCTTTTACTCTTTGGGACGATTCTTGGGCTTATTACTCGTTGTCGGTGAAAATGTTTGTTATCAAACTTGGGGGACTCAATGCGGCGGGTGTGTTGCTTGTTCTTCTCGTTCGACAGCGAAGACCCGTTCAAGGGGCTTGGGTCGAGTTCGTAGGGCG